>NZ_JBIVFA010000011.1:0-173981 GCF_044747975.1 Streptomyces sp. NPDC090045 | reverse complement strand
CGCCCTGTTCCAGATTAACTTTACCGGGGGTGTGCGGTCCCCCGTGGGGTGTCCCGGCCTCCCGCCTGATTTGTTTTTCCTCTAACCGGGGGGGGCCCCCCGCCCCCGCGCGGCGGCCCCTCCGCTGTGCCGAACCGCCGGAGGCTACTCGCGGCGCAGGCTCGGCTTCAGGTCCTTGAACCGGGCCAGCAGCCCGTTCACGAACGAGGGCGACTCGTCCGTCGAGAACTCCTTGGCCAGCTGGACGGCCTCGTCGATGGCCACGGCGTCCGGGGTGTCGTCCACCCAGATCAGCTCGTAGGCACCGAGCCGCAGGATGTTCCGGTCCGCGACCGGCATGCGGTCGAGCTCCCAGTCCACGGCGTAGGTGACGATCAGGTCGTCGATGCGGTTCACCTTGTCGGCGTACCCCTCGACGAGATCCATCGTGAAGGCGCTGACCGGCGGCTGCCGGTCGTCCGACCGCGAGTGGCGGATCCAGTCCGCGAGGACCTCGCGCACGGGCACGCCGCGCTGGTCTGCCTCGAAAAGGATCTGGAAGGCGCGCTTGCGCGCATTGCTCCGAGCAGCCACGGGTTAGTTGCTCTTCCGGCCGAGGTAGTCGCTGGTGCGGGTGTCGACCTTGACCGTCTCGCCGGTGGTGACGAAGAGCGGGACCTGGATCTCGTAGCCGGTCTCCAGCGTGGCGGGCTTGGTGCCACCGGTGGAGCGGTCGCCCTGGACGCCCGGGTCGGTGTGCTGGATCTTGAGCTCGACCGCGGCCGGGAGCTCGACGAAGAGCACCGAGCCCTCGTTCTGGGCGACGGTGGCGGTGAAGCCCTCGATCAGGAAGTTGGCGGCGTCGCCGACGGCCTTGCGGTCGACCATCAGCTGGTCGTAGGTGTCCATGTCCATGAAGACGAAGTACTCGCCGTCCATGTACGAGAACTGCATGTCACGCTTGTCGATCGTGGCCGTCTCGACCTTGACGCCGGCGTTGAACGTCTTGTCGACGACCTTGCCGGACAGCACGTTCTTGAGCTTGGTGCGCACGAAGGCCGGGCCCTTGCCGGGCTTGACGTGCTGGAACTCGACGACGGACCAGAGCTGGCCCCCGTCGAGCTTCAGCACCATGCCGTTCTTGAGGTCGTTCGTGGAAGCCACGGTTGCGGAATCTCCTGCACTGGAAGACCACGGGTGCGCGCACAGCCCGGCTGAGCGGGCTAGAGCGCGAGCAGCTCCTTGGTCGTAATGGTGAGTAGCTCGGGACCGCCGTCCGCCTCGGGGCGCACGACGAGCGTGTCATCGATCCGGACACCTCCCCGGCCCGGGAGGTGAACCCCCGGTTCGACGGTGACCGGCACGCAAGCGTCCAGTTTACCCATTGCCGTAGGTGCAAGCTGCGGGTCCTCGTCGATTTCGAGGCCCACGCCGTGTCCGGTCGACGGAGCGAGTGCTTCCGAGTGGCCCGCGGAGTCCAGGACGGAGCGTGCGGCATGGTCCACGTCCCGGTACGCCGCGCCGGGCACCAGGGCCTCGCGGCCGGCCCTCTGGGCGGTGAACACGAGGTCGTACAGCGCGATCTGCCAGTCCGCGGGGCTGGTGCCGATCACGAAGGTCCGGCCGATCTCGCACCGGTAGCCGCGGTAGTTGGCGCCGAGGCAGACCGAGAGGAAGTCGCCCTCCTCCACCCGGCGGTCGGAGGGCCGGTGCCGGGAGCGGCCCGAGTGCGGGCCGGTGCCGACGGAGGTCGGGAAGGCCGGACCGTCCGCCCCGTGGTCGACGAGCCGCCGCTCCAGCTCCAGGGCGAGGTGCCGTTCGGTGCGCCCCACGAGGATGGACTCCAGCAGCTCGCCGAGGGCCTGGTCGGCGATCTCGGCGGCGATCCGCAGGCAGGCGATCTCCTCCTCGTCCTTGACGAGGCGCTGCTGCTCCACCGCGGTGCCGAGGTCGGCGAGGCGCAGCTTGGGCGCCACCGAGCGCAGGGCCCGGTGCCGGCCGACGGTGAGGTGGTGTTCCTCCACCGCGAGCGAGTCGGCCCGTACGCCGGCGGTCATGTCGGCGGCCGCGACGGCCGGGTCGGCGCCCGGGTTCCCCAGCACGGAGACCCGCAGGTGCTCGTCGAGGCGCCCCTCGTCCGCCTCGCCGGTGGGCGCACCGGCGCAGAACATCACGTCTTCGGTGGGCCCGACCAGCAGTACGGCGCCGAGCGGGGAGGCCCCGGAGAGGTAGCGGACGTTCGCCGGACGCGTGATCAGCGCGGCGGCGTTCCCCGCGGCGGCACATCGGTCGCGAAGCAGGCCCCGGCGGGCGGCGTACACGTCTGACATGTCTTCGAGCGTACGAGCGCCTCGCGGATCCGGCCTGGTGAGCGCGTCCGGACGGGCGCGGCCGCCCGCGCCTACTGCCCTGTCAGGGCCCGGGCCAGCACCTCGTCCAAGGCGCGGGCCGTGCCCTCGACGTCGAGGTGGGAGTTGTCGATGATGGGCAGGCCGGAGCCGTACCAGCCGGCCATCCGGCCGTGGATCCGCGCGACCTCCTCGTCGGAGAGGCGGCGGTTGCCGGACCGCTCGGCGTTGCGTTCCAGGACGATCTCCAGGCCGGGCAGGAGCACGACGGGCAGCAGGTGCGGCCCCACGTGGCGCTTCCAGCCGCCGAGGCCCACCACGGGCCGGTCGGGGAAGACGGCGTCGTCCAGGATGCAGGAGATCCCGTTCGCCAGGTAGTTGCGGGCGGCGAAGCCGCAGGTGCGGCGGGCGAGCCGGTACTGGGCCTCGGAGTGCTCGTTCCAGCCCGCCTGCGGGTCCGCGAAGCCCGAGCACACCCACTCCCGGACGTCGTCCAGGCTGATGTGGGCGGTCGGCACGGGCCGGGTGCCGGCCCAGTGCCGCGCCACGGTGGTCTTGCCCGCGCCGGCCGGGCCGATCAGCAGGACGGCGAGCACGGCCGCTCCGGTACCCGCCACCGCGGGCGGCAGCGGGATGTGCCCGGTGGCCTCCGGCACGGGCGGCACCGCGTGCGGGGGCGGCGGCGGCTGGTGCCCGGGCTGTGGCCGGGGCGGGCCCGGCCAGCCCTGCGCCGGGGGTATGGGCGGCTGCGGGGGCGCCGCCGGGTGGTGTCCCGGCTGTCCCCAGCCCGCTCCCCCGCCCCCCACTCCTTGGTGCATCCGCTGCCACTCCGTCTCGTTCCGGCGACTGATGCGAGAACGTTATATGACCGCAGAGGTCAGAGCGTCCACCAGCACCGCAGGCAGAGTGTCAGGTGGAGATCTCGTCCGCCAGTGCGCGCAGCGCGAGCCTGTACGAACCGATGCCGAAGCCGGCCACCGTGCCGGTCGCCACGGCCGCGATGACCGAGGTGTGCCGGAACTCCTCGCGGGCGTACGGGTTCGAGATGTGCACCTCGATCAGCGGCGCCGTGCGCTGCGCGGCCGCGTCCCGCATGGCGTACGAGTAGTGGGTGAAGGCCCCGGGGTTGATGACCACGGGGACCTTCCCGTCAGCCGCCTCGTGCAGCCAGCGCACGAGTTCGCCCTCGTCGTTGGTCTCCCGGACCTCGACGTCGAAGCCGAGCTCCTCGCCCAGCGTGCGGCAGCTCTCGACCAGGCCGGCGTACGAGGTGGCCCCGTACACGTCGGGCTCGCGCGAGCCGAGCCGGCCCAGGTTCGGCCCGTTCAGCACGAACACCCGGCGGCTCACGCGGACACCTCCCCGTAGGCGGCGATCAGGTGCGCCGGGTCGGGGCCCTCCAGGACGGTCGGCTTGGCCAGTCCGTCGAGGACGATGAAGCGCAGCAGGTTGCCGCGGGACTTCTTGTCGACCTGCATGGTCTGGAGCAGCTTGGGCCACTGGTCGCCGCGGTAGGTGAGCGGCAGCCCGACGGCGGCGAGGATCTCCTTGTGCCGGTCGGCGGTCGCGTCGTCGAGCCGGCCCGCGAGCCGGCCGAGTTCGGCGGCGAAGACCATGCCGACCGAGACGGCCGCGCCGTGCCGCCACTTGTAGCGCTCGTTCTTCTCGATGGCGTGCGCGAGGGTGTGGCCGTAGTTGAGGATCTCGCGCAGGCCCGACTCCTTGAGGTCGCTGGAGACCACGTCGGCCTTGACCTGGATGGAGCGCACGATGAGCTCGGCGGTGTGCGGGCCCTCGGGCGTGCGGGCCGCCTGCGGGTCCGCCTCGATCAGGTCGAGGATCTTCGGGTCGGAGATGAATCCGGCCTTGATGATCTCGGCGAGGCCGCTGACGTAGTCGTTGACCGGCAGCGAGTCCAGCGCCGCGAGGTCGCACAGCACGCCGGCCGGCGGGTGGAAGGCGCCGACCAGGTTCTTGCCCTCGGCGGTGTTGATGCCGGTCTTGCCGCCGACGGCCGCGTCCACCATCGCGAGGACGGTGGTCGGGACGGCGACCCAGCGCACCCCGCGCAGCCAGCCGGCCGCCACGAAGCCCGCGAGGTCGGTGGTGGCTCCGCCGCCGACGCCGACGATGACGTCGGTGCGGGTGAAGCCGGACTGGCCGAGGGCCTTCCAGCAGTAGGCGGCGACCTCGATGGTCTTGGCCTCTTCGGCGTTCGGCACCTGGATGGCGACCGCCTCGTAGCCCTGCTCGGCGAGGTCGTCGCGCAGCGCCTCACCGGTCGAGGCGAGCGCCTCGGGGTGGATCACGGCGACCCGCTGGGCCTTCGTACCGATCAGGGAGCCGAGCTCGCCGAGCAGCTGTCGCCCGACGAGCACGTCGTACGCGTCGTGTCCGGCGCTCGCGCCGACCTGGATCCGCGTCACCTGGTCTGTCATACGTCCTTCAACTCCAGAGCGTCGAGGACCGCCTGGGCGACCTCTTCGGGGGTGCGGTCGTCGGTGGCCACCACGACGCGCGCGACTTCGGTGTAGAGGGGGCGCCGCGCCTCCATCAGCTCGCGCCACTGGCGGCGCGGGTTGACGGCGAGCAGCGGGCGCGCGGCGCCGAGGCCCACGCGCCGTACGGCTTCCTCGACGTCCATCGACAGGTAGGCGACGGGCAGGCCGGTGAGCAGCTTGCGGGTGCCCTCGTCGAGGACGGCGCCGCCGCCGAGGGCGAGGACTCCGGTGTGCTCGGCGACGGCGGCGGCGACCGCCTCCCGCTCCAGCTCGCGGAAGTACGGCTCGCCCTCGTCGACGAAGAGGTCGGAGATCTCCCGGCCCTGGGCCGCGACGATGTCCGCGTCGGTGTCCCGGTAGTGGACGCCGAGCCGCTCGGCCAGCAGCGCCCCCACCGTGGACTTGCCGGACCCCATGGGGCCGACGAGGACGACCAGCGGTCCGCGCGTCACCGGATCTGCAGGTTGTCGAGGTACGACCGGACGTTGCGGCGGGTCTCGGGGACCGAGTCGCCGCCGAACTTCTCGACGACGGCGTCGGCCAGCACGAGGGCGACCATGGCCTCGGCCACGATGCCCGCGGCCGGCACGGCGCACACGTCGGAGCGCTGGTGGTGGGCCACCGTCGCCTCGCCGGTCGCCACGTCGACGGTCGCCAGGGCGCGCGGGACGGTCGCGATGGGCTTCATCGCGGCCCGGACGCGCAGCAGCTCACCGGTGGTCAGACCGCCCTCGGTGCCGCCGGCGCGGCCGGAGGTGCGCTTGAGGCCCTCGGGGGTGGAGACGATCTCGTCGTGCGCCTTCGAGCCGGGTACGCGGGCGAGGTCGAAGCCGTCACCGACCTCGACGCCCTTGATGGCCTGGATGCCCATGAGGGCACCGGCCAGGCGCGCGTCGAGGCGGCGGTCCCAGTGGACGTGCGAGCCGAGGCCGACGGGGACCCCGTACGCGAGCACCTCGACGACTCCGCCGAGGGTGTCGCCGTCCTTGTGGGCCTGGTCGATCTCCGCGACCATCGCCTTGCTGGCATCGGCGTCGAGGCAGCGCACCGGGTCGGCGTCGAGCTTCTCGACGTCGGCCGGGGTCGGGTAGACGCCGTACGGGGCCTTGGCCGCGGCCAGTTCCACCACGTGCGAGACGATCTCGATGCCGGCGACCTCCTTGAGGAAGGAGCGGGCGATCGCGCCGAGGGCGACGCGGGCGGCGGTCTCGCGGGCGCTGGCGCGCTCCAGGATCGGCCGGGCCTCGTCGAAGCCGTACTTCTGCATGCCCGCGAGGTCGGCGTGGCCGGGCCGCGGGCGGGTGAGCGGCGCGTTACGGCCGGTGTCCTTGAGCAGCGAGGGGTCCACGGGGTCGGCCGACATGACCGTCTCCCACTTGGGCCATTCGCTGTTGCCGACCATGACGGCCACGGGCGAACCCAGCGACAGGCCGTGCCGGACGCCGCCCAGGAAGGTGATCTCGTCCTGCTCGAACTTCATCCGGGCACCGCGGCCATAGCCGAGCCGGCGCCGGGCCAGGTGGTCGGCCACCAGCTCGGTGGTGACCGGGACGCCGGCGGGAAGGCCCTCCAGCGTCGCCACCAGTGCCGGTCCGTGCGACTCCCCGGCGGTCAGCCAACGCAACCTGCTCAACGATGCTCCTCATGCTCGCGCCTGGTACAGCGACGGCGCGATCGGGGTGCGCGGCCCGGACCCGCCTCACCCGAATCCTCCCATGTCCGGAGCGGTTTCCCGGGCCCCGGTCCAGCTATCGGACGCCCCGCTGGTCAGCGGACCCCGCCGCGGCGTCCGCGGAGCCAGGTGATCCCCGTCCACACGCCGACGGAACCTAGTAGTCCGAAAACGGTGGCCTTGGCCCAGAGCGGCAGGTCTCCGAAGGCCACCCTGGCGAGGCTCAACAGCGCGAAGGGCAGGTCCCACTTCGACGCGAGTACCTGCTCCGTGTCTGCCCCGTCCATCCCGTCCCCCTGTGAATATGCAGGTGAACAGCCTAACGGGTGACATTACCGGCGAGTATGCGATTTCCCGCCAAGATCGTCGAACTTGACGGGATCACCCCGTTTCGCCGGAACCTCAGTGGGATCCCGAGAGGGCCGCGAGACCCGCAGCCCGCATCACCTCGAGGGGCGCCGGGGAGCGGCCGGTCATCTGCTCGACCTGGAAGACCGCCTGGTGCACCAGGAGGTCCAGGCCGCCGAGGAGCTTGCCCCCGCGCCCCGACCAGGCGGCGGCGAGGGCCGTGGGCCAGGGGTCGTAGAGGACGTCGAAGAGGGTGCCCGGGGCATCGGGCACGGCGGCGGCCAGTTCGTCGGTGGCCCCCGCCGGGGTGGTGGCGATGACCAGCGGCGCGGCCAGCGCCCCGGCCGCCTCCGCCCAGTCGGCCGTGCGGACGGGGACTCCGAGCCGCTCGCCCCACTGCCTCATCTCGTCGGCGCGCGCCCGCGAGCGGACGTACACCGTGACCTCGCCGGAGCAGATCCGCGAGAGCGCGGCCAGCGCCGAGGAGGCGGTGGCTCCGGCGCCGAGGACCGCCGCCGAGGGCACCTTCTCGACGCCGCGCTCGTGGAGCGCGGCGACGATGCCGGGGATGTCGGTGTTGTCGCCGAGGCGCCGGCCGTCCTTCGTGAGGACGACCGTGTTGACCGCCTCGACGGAGGCGGCCGTCTCGCTGATGCCGTCCAGCAGCGGAATGATCGCCCGCTTGAGCGGCATCGTCAGCGACAGCCCGGCCCACTCGGGGCCGAGTCCGGCGACGAACTCCGGGAGCGCGGCCTCGTCGATCTCGAAGCGGTCGTACGACCAGTCGTCGAGGCCGAGCTCCTGGTAGGCGGCGCGGTGCAGCACCGGTGAGAGGGAGTGCTCGATGGGCGAACCCAGCACCGCGGCCCTTATGCGTGACATGTCCTGCTAACCGCCGTTCTTCTGCTTCTGTCGCTCCTGGAACTCGGCGACGAGCTTGAGGTGCTCGTCGTAGGTCTTGGTGAAGGTCGTCGTGTTGCCGTCGACCGACACGAAGAACATCCAGCCGCCGTGATCCGGGTTGAGCGTAGCGGTCAGTGCGTCCAGCCCCGGGTTGCCGATCGGGCCGACCGGCAGCCCCTTGATGAAGTGCGTGTTGTAGGGGTGGTTGAACGCCTGGGCTTCCTTGAGGTTGAAGTTGATCTCGCTCTGGTTCTTGGCGTAGTTGTACGTCGAGTCGAACTCGATCTTCTGGTTCGTGACGTCGTTGGTCTTCTTCATGCGGTTGAAGACGACCTCGGACATCTTGCGGAAGTCGTCGTGGTTCTTGCCCTCCGCGTTGACGAGGCTGGCGACCGTGACCACCTGGAGCGGGTTGTCCAGGCCCAGTTCCTTGGCCTTGCCCTCGACGCCCAGCTCCGTGTACTTGGCGGTCGCGTTCTTGACCATCTCCTTGAGCAGGGACTCGGGGGTGCTGTCCTTGCTCAGGTCGTAGCGCGTCGGGTAGAGGAAGCCTTCGAGCGGGTCCATCAGCTTCGGGTCGCCGCCCGCCCAGGCCGGCAGGCCGAGGTTCTTGGCCTCGCGCAGCGCGATGTCCTTGGTGGTGCCGTTGGGCTTGCCCAGCTTCTTGTCGATCGCCTCGTACACCTTGGTGTTGCGCATGCCCTCGGCGACGGTGATGACGTTGAGCTTGGAGGGGTCGATCATCAGCGCGACGGCGGCCGCGGCCGACATCTTCTTGTTCATCGGGTAGGTGCCGGGCTGGATCAACTTGCCCCTGGGGTTGTTGTTCGCGGCGTCGACGAAGGCCTGGGCGCTGGCGACCACGCCGGCGTCCTTGAGGATGCGGCCCATCTGCCCCAGGAGCGCACCCTTGGGGATCTCCACGTCGACCAGCTCGTCCGTGCCCTCGCCCGCGAAGTCCTCGGCGGCGCCGAACCTGGCCTTGAGGTAGCCGTAGCCGTAGTAGCCGCCACCGCCGACCACGCCGATGATGACGACGGCGGCGATCAGGCAGGCCATGCCGCTGCGCTTCTTCGGCTTGCCGCCCTTCGAGCGGCCGCCGCGGCGACCGTCGTCGGACTCGTCACCGTCGTCGTCGCCGTCGCGACCGCCGCCGGCGAAGAAGCCGCCCTCGGGCTCCTCCGCCTCCTCCTCGACCGGTTCCGGCTCCAGGTGGCGCCGGCCCGGGGGCTGCGGCGGCGGGTAGGCCTCGGGCGTGGTGTAGAGGTCGGGTGCCTCGCCGGGGTAGCCGGAGACGGACTGCTGCGCGTACGGGTCCGCGCCCACGTAGGGGTCGGCCTGCGCGGCGGCCGCGTACTGGCCCTGGCCGGTGTCCCAGCCCTGGTTGTCGTACACCGGCTGCTGGGGGTGGGGCTGCGTCTGCTGCGGGGCGTAGGCCTGCTGCTGCGGCTGTGGCGCGTACGCCTGCTGCTGCGGGGCGTAGGCCTCCTGCTGCGCGGCGTACTGCTGCTGGTCGGGGTACTGCTGCTGGTACTGCTGTTGCTGGTACTGCTGCTGCTCGTACTCCGGGTACTGCTGGTACTGCGGTGGGTACTGCTGCTGGTACTGGGGCTCCTGCGGGTACTCCTGCTGCGGGGCACCGCCGTAGGGCACCTGGCCCTGCTGGGTCTGGTGCCCGGTCCACCCCTGGTCCCCGTACAGGGGATCCTCGGGGTGCCAGGGTTCGGGGCCACGGCCCCGGCCATACTCAGTCATCGGTCCCCTAGAGCCGCGAGACGGAGGCCACGGACTCCGTCGTCCGTGGCACCCGGTTCCGCCTCTTTGACGGTGGGCGACGGCTGTTCGAATGCCGTCTCATCGCGCGGAACGTTACCGTATCGCGATCAGACAACCACTTCGACGCACTCACCAGGCGGATTACCTGATACCCGTTCGGTCTCAAGAGCGTTCTGAAGGATCACCACAGCGGCCGCCTGGTCGATGACCGACCGGCCCTTCTTGGCGTTCTTTCCGGAGGCCCGCAGCCCCTGGGCGGCGGTGACCGTGGTCATCCGCTCGTCCACCAGACGGACCGTCACCGGCTTGATGCCCTTGGCGAGTTCGTTCGCGAAGGCGCGCACCTTGACCGCGGCCGGCCCCTCCCGCCCGCTGAGCGAGCGGGGGAGGCCGACCACGACTTCGAGGGGCTCGTACTCCTCGACGAGCTGCCGCAGCCGCCGGTGGGCGAAGGGGATGTCCCGGCCCGGAACGGTTTCCACCGGCGTGGCGAGCACCCCGTCGGGGTCGCACGAGGCGACCCCGATCCGGGCGTCCCCGACGTCGATGGCGAGCCGGCGGCCACGGCGCAGCGTCATCGTCAGGCCGTCTCGACGACGAGGCGCTCGACGGCGCTGATGGCCTCCGGGATGGCGGCCGGGTTCTGGCCGCCGCCCTGGGCGACGTCCGGCTTGCCGCCACCGCCGCCGCCGAGGGTCTTGGCGGCCGTACGGACCAGGTCGCCGGCCTTGAGGCCGCGCTCGCGGGCCGCCTCGTTGGTGGCGATGACGGTCAGCGGGCGGTCGTTCGCCACGGTGAACAGGGCCACGACGGCCGGGCGGTCGCCGGGGATCCGGACGCGGACGTCGAGGACCAGCTTGCGCAGGTCGTCGGCGCCGATGCCGTCCGCCACCTGGCCGACGACCAGGGCGACGCCGTGGATGTCCTGGGCGTTCGCGGCGAGACCGGCGGCGGCCTGCAGGACCTTCTCCGCGCGGAACTTCTCGATCTCCTTCTCGGCGTCCTTCAGCTTGCCGAGCATGGAGGCGATCTTCTCCGGCAGCTCCTCCGGACGGCCCTTGACGAGCTCCTGGAGCTGGGCGACGACCGTGTGCTCCTTGGCGAGGAAGTTGTACGCGTCCACGCCGACGAGGGCCTCGACACGGCGCACGCCGGAGCCGATGGAGGACTCGCCGAGCAGCTTCACCAGGCCCAGCTGGGAGGTGTTGCCGACGTGCGTGCCGCCGCACAGCTCCTTGGAGAAGTCGCCGATGGTGACGACGCGCACGCGCTCGCCGTACTTCTCGCCGAACTCGGCGATGGCGCCCTGCTTCTTGGCCTCGTCGATGCTCATGATCTCGGCGGTGACGTCCAGCTCGCGCGAGAGCACGTCGTTGATCTTCTGCTCGACGTCGGTGAGGACCGAGCCGGGAACGGCGTTCGGCGAACCGAAGTCGAAGCGGAAGCGGCCCGGGGAGTTCTCCGAACCGGCCTGGGCGGCGGTCGGGCCGAGGGCGTCGCGCAGCGCCTGGTGGGTCAGGTGGGTGGCCGAGTGGGCGCGGGCGATGGCCCGGCGGCGCTTGATGTCGATGGCGGCGTACGCGGAGGCGCCCACCGTCACCTCGCCGACCTGGACGGAGCCCTTGTGCACGGAGACACCGGGGACGGGCTGCTGGACGTCGCGGACCTCGATGACGGCGCCCGTGTCGAGCTTGATGCGGCCCTGGTCGGCGAGCTGACCGCCGCCCTCGGCGTAGAAGGGGGTGCGGTCGAGGACGACCTCGACCTCGTCGCCCTCGGAGGCGGCGGGCGCGGAGACGCCGTTGACCAGGAGGCCGACGATGGTGGACTCGCCCTGGGTGGTGGCGTAGCCGGTGAACTCGGTGGCGCCGGAGCCGTCGGCGATCTCCCGGTAGGCGGACATGTCCGCGTGGCCGGTCTTCTTGGCCTTGGCGTCGGCCTTGGCCCGGTCGCGCTGCTCCTGCATCAGGCGGCGGAAGCCGGTCTCGTCCACGGAGAGGCCCTGCTCGGCGGCCATCTCCAGGGTGAGGTCGATCGGGAAGCCCCAGGTGTCGTGGAGCAGGAACGCCTTGTCGCCGGAGAGGACCGTGCCGCCGGCGGCCTTGGTCTCGGTCACGGCGGTGTCGAGGATGTTGGTGCCGCCCTTGACGGCCTTGAGGAAGGCGGCCTCTTCGGCGAGCGCGACGGTCTCGATGCGCTTGCGGTCGGTGACGAGCTCCGGGTACTGCTGGCCCATCGTGTTGATCACGACGTCGACCAGGTCCTGGACGACCGGGCCCGTGGCGCCCATGAGGCGCATGTTGCGGATGGCACGGCGCATGATGCGGCGCAGCACGTAGCCGCGGCCCTCGTTGCCGGGGGTCACGCCGTCGCCGATGAGCATCACGGAGGTGCGGATGTGGTCGGCGACCACGCGCATCGACACGTCGGTGCTCTGGGCGGCGCCGTACCGCACGCCGGTCAGCTCGGTGGCCTTGTCCATGACCACGCGCAGGGTGTCGGTCTCGTACATGTTCTGCACGCCCTGCAGGATCATCGCGAGGCGTTCGAGGCCGAGACCCGTGTCGATGTTCTTCGACGGCAGGTCACCGAGGATCGGGAAGTCTTCCTTCCCGTCGCCGGCGCCGCGCTCGTACTGCATGAAGACCAGGTTCCAGATCTCCACGTAGCGCTCGTCGTTGACGGCCGGGCCGCCCTCGACGCCGAACTCGGGGCCGCGGTCGTAGTTGATCTCCGAGCACGGGCCGCAGGGACCCGGGACGCCCATGGACCAGAAGTTGTCCTTCTTGCCCAGGCGCTGGATCCGCTCGGCGGGAACGCCGATCTTCTCGCGCCAGATCTGCTCGGCCTCGTCGTCGTCGAGGTAGACGGTGATCCAGAGCTTCTCCGGCTCCAGGCCGTAGCCGCCGTCCGCCACGGAGCTGGTGAGCAGCTCCCAGGCGTACTGGATGGCGCCTTCCTTGAAGTAGTCCCCGAAGGAGAAGTTGCCGCACATCTGGAAGAACGTGCCGTGGCGGGTGGTCTTGCCGACCTCTTCGATGTCCGGCGTACGGACGCACTTCTGCACGCTGGTGGCGCGGGGGGCCGGGGGCTTGGTCTCGCCGAGGAAGTACGGCTTGAAGGGGACCATGCCCGCGTTGACCAGCAGCAGAGTCGGGTCGTCCGCGATGAGCGACGCCGAAGGGACAACGGCGTGACCGCGCTCCTCGAAGAAGCTCAGCCAGCGGCGGCGAATTTCAGCCGACTCCATCAGTGGTCCTCATTCCGGTCGTACGAAAACGTGGGGCGGTGGGTGGTCTTGGTGTTCTCGATGGCCCGCAGCCGCCGCGGCCCGGGGAGGGCGGTGACGTTGTCGGGCCGGTCGGGGTCCTGGTGGAGCCCCAGTGCGTCGTTCAGCTCGTCCTCGCGCTGCGTCATTCCCGCTTTGACGTCGAGGGCGAAGTCCTTGAGGCGGTGCCCCGCCTCCACGGCCTTGTCGGCCGCCTGGGCTGCGAGACTCTCCGGCGTCAGCTTCTTGAGCTGACGGTTGACCTTGGTGGTGGCCCACACGCCGGCGGCTGCGCCTGCGGTGAACCAGAAGGCTCGGCGGAACATCGGCGGTCTCAGCCCTTCTGCTTCCGGCGCCGGGCGGGCGGCACCGTACGGCCAACGATCACGTTACGTCGGGATGCCTTCGGCGGCATGCCGCCCGGCGCCGCGGCATCCCCCTTGCCCAGCGCCTTGCGGACGCCGTAGCCGAAGGCCGCGACCTTCACCAACGGCCCGCCGAAGGCGGTGGCCACGGTGGAGGAGAGTGCGGAGGCGTTGGAGGTGACCTCCTGGACGTCGCTCGCGATGGCGTCGACCCGGTCCAGCTGGGTGCGCGCGGAGCGGACGGTCGTGGAGGCGTCGGCCAGCAGCGGAACGGCCTGGTCGGTCACGTCGGCCACCAGCTTGGTGGTCGCCCTGAGCACCTGGGCCAGCCTCGCCAGCGCCACGGCGAGGAAGGAGATCAGAATGGCCCAGAAGACGGCCACGATGATCCCGGCCACCTCTACACCGGACACGTCACACCGCTCTCTGTCTGCGCCTGAACTGCCGGCTGCACCGATTCCTCAACGATCCTCCGACCCTATCGCGCCGGGGATCCCCGGCCGTACCGGAATAGGGGTCGGAAGGCACCGCCTTGAACGCAGCGCATCCGGACCAGTACCCTCCGTGTCCCATGCGACGCAGACCCCTGCGAGACAGGCCCTGGGGCAATCTTCCCTCGGAGCTGGGCCGGTTCATCGGGCGGGGTGCCGAACTCGCCGAGCTGGGACGGCTCCTGGACTCCTCCCGGCTGGTGACGGTGACCGGGGTGGGCGGGGTGGGCAAGTCCCGGCTCGTGCTGGCGGCCGCCCGGTCGGCCGCCGAGGTGGCGCAGGGGGCGCGCGGAGCGCAGGGGACGGACGGGACGCTCGCGGCACGGACGGCGCAGGACCGGCACGGCGACGGAGTGTGGCTGGCCGAGCTGGCGTCCGTACGGGATCCCGCGCTGCTGGAGCTGACCGTCTCCGAGGCCCTCGGGCTGACCGACCACACCACCCGGCCGCCGCGGACCGTCCTGGCCGAGCACCTGGCCGGACGGCGGCTGCTGCTGGTCCTGGACGGCTTCGAGCAGCTGGTCGACGAGACCGCGGACCTGGTGGGGAATCTGCTGCGCCGCTGCCCCGGCCTGCGGGTGCTCGCGGCGGGCCGGCGCCCGCTCGCCGTGGACGGGGAGCTGGCCTTCCCGCTGGCCCCGCCGGCCCCGGAGGAGGCGCTGGCCCTGCTGGCGGCGCGGGCCCGCGCGGCCGATCCGGCCTTCGAGGTGACCGCGGCGAACCGGGACGCGCTGGTCGAGGTGTGCGAGCGCCTCGACGGGATCCCGCTCGCCCTGGAGCTGGCGGCGGCCCGGCTGCGGACCCTGTCCCCCGTGCAGGTGCTGGCCCGGCTGGAGGACCGCTTCGCGCTGCTGACGGGCGGCGCGCGCGGGGCGCTGCCCCGGCACCGGGCGCTGCGTACGGCGATCGGCTGGAGCCACGAGCTGTGCACGCCCGCGCAGCGGCTGCTGTGGGCGCGGCTGTCGGTGTTCGCCGGGCGGTTCGACCTGGACGCCGCCGAATACGTGTGCGCGGGTCCGGACCTGCCGGTGGAGGACGTCCTGGACCTCGTCGGGGAGCTGCAGGACCAGTCCCTGCTGGTCCGCGAGGAGACGGCCGCCGGGGTCCGCTTCGGGATGCTGGAGACCGTACGGGTGTACGGGGCGGGCTGGCTGGAGTCGCTGGGCGACGCCCGGCGGCTGCGCAGGCGGCACCGGGACTGGTACATGGGGCTGGCGACCTGGTGCGAGCTGGACTGGTTCAGCCCCCGCCAGCAGGAGGTCGCCGCACTGGTGGAGGCGGAGCTGCCGAATCTGCGGCTCGCCCTGGAGTGCTGTCTGGACGAGCCGGACGAGGTGCACCTGGGCCAGTACCTGGCGGGCACCCTGTGGTTCTACTGGGCGGGCTGCGGGCGCCTGACCGAGGGGCGGCACTGGCTGGACCGGACCCTGGAGCGGACGGGCGGGGCGCTCACGGAGTACGAGAACTCGCGGCTCAAGGCCCTGTGGGTACTGGGCTACGTCGCGGCCCTGCAGGGGGACGCGGCGGCCTCGATGAGCGCCCTGTACGAGTGCCGGGACGCGGCGGCGCAGAGCGGGAACGCCCTCGCCTCGGCCTACGCGGTGCACCGGCTGGGCTGTCTGGCGCTGGTCTCGGACGACATGGCCCGGGCCCGGGAGCTGCTGGGCACGGCGCTGGAGCGGTACCGGGCGCTCGGGGAGCTGAACAGCAACGTGCTGATGTGCCAGGTGGAACTGGGGATGGCGCTGGCCTTCCAGGGCGATCTGCCGGGCGCGCTCACGCTGTGCCGCGAGGTCCGGGAGATCTGCGAGGAGCGCGGGGAGCGCTGGACGAAGGCCTACGCCCTGTACGTGCTCGCGTACGCGGCCCTGGACGCGGGGGACGCGCAGGAGGCCCGGCGGCTGCTCAACGAGTGCGTGGCGATCAACGACGCGTTCCACGATCTGATCGGGCTGGTGCTCGCGCTGGAGCTGCTGGCGCTGGTCACCGTCGCGGAGGGCGATCCGGCCGAGGCCGCGCTGCTGCAGGGGGCGGCGGAGCCGATGTGGGGCGGGGTGGGGCTGCAGCTGTTCGGCTCGGGGTACTTCAACGCCCCTCGGCTGATGTGCCTGGAGCGGGCGGGCGAGCTGCTGGGCGCCGAGCGGTACGCGGCGTACGCGGCCGAGGGGCGGGAGCTGAGCCGCGAGGCCCTGGTCGGGCGGGCTCAGCACGGCCCCGGTGAGCGCGGGGGCGCGGCCCGGGTGTCCCGGCAAGCAGGACGGGGCGGGGCGGGCGGCCCGCGGATGTCGCGCCGCGCGGCGGCGGACCAGCCGTAGTCCGCGGGCCGGCACGGGCCCGGGAACGGGAAAACCCGCCGCCCCCCGGAGGGGACGGCGGGCTGACCAGCCAGTGAGACTAGGCCTGCATCAGCGGGCGTAGTACTCGACGACGAGCTGCTCGTCGCAGATGACCGGGATTTCCTTGCGGTTCGGGTCGCGGTCCAGGCGGAAGGCCAGGGCCTTCAGGTTGACCTGCAGGTAGCGCGGGGTCTCGCCCTCGCCTGCGTAGCCACCCTCACGGGCAACCTGGAACGGAACCTTCTCGCGGCTGCGCTCGCGCACGGTGATGACGTCGTCCGGGCGGACACGGAACGACGGCTTGTCGACCTTGTCGCCGTTGACCTCGATGTGGCCGTGAACGACCATCTGGCGAGCCTGGTAGATGGTGCGGGCGATGCCCGAACGCAGAACCAGGGCGTCGAGACGACGCTCGAGCTCGACGACAAGCGCCTCGCCCGTCTTGCCTTCGGCCTTCTTGGCGCGGTCGTACGCGCGGGCCATCTGACGCTCAGAGATGTCGTACTGAGCGCGCAGACGCTGCTTCTCCAGCAGACGAACCTTGTAGTCCGAGTTCTGCTTGCGGCCACGGCCGTGCTCGCCCGGCGGGTAGGGGCGGGCCTCGAAGTACTTGACGGCCTTCGGGGTCAGCGCAATGCCGAGGGCACGCGACTTCTTGACCTTGGGTCGCTTCTGGTTCACGTGGAACCTACCTCCATGTAAGTTAGGTGAGGCTTACCTTAGCGAGGAGGACGTAATGTCTCGACCACATGGGATCCCCCTGCCCAGTGCGCATCGAAGTTCAGATTCCAACGAAACAGAATCTGCTTTCGACGACGATAAGCAAGGTCAGCCGCGTCCCAGGGAAGGCGTTCGGCAGCTCACCGGAGCCGAACGCGTACGAACCCTCGTAGAGTCCAACGCCTCAGTATCCCTCACGCTCATCGGTGCTCGTGACAGTCACGAGCACGAGGAGTTCGGGACAGGGATGCCGGCCGCACGGACCGTCACCCCGGACGGGGACGTGATTCTCCTTGTTTCCGGGGAATCCACGGCTGCCAGGGCAGCCGCTCACGCCCAGGACGACGACCTCACCGCCGTGATCGAGATCACGGACGTGGCGCCGGTGTCCGTCCCACATCGTATCCGAGGTCGCGCCTGGCTGGCCGGGTGGCTGACGCCGGTGCGCGGCGACGACCGCGCGGCCTGCGCCGCGCTGCTCGCGGAGCGCCACCCGGTGGGCGAGCTGCTGGGTCTGGCGGAGGCCTCGGACCTCCCGTACTCGGCCCGCCCGGCCTGGATGATGCTGCGGCTGGAGGTCGGCGAGATCTCGGTGGACGACCTGTGGGGCGCCGTGCACGTGGACCCGGAGGACCTGGCCGCGGCGGAGCCGGACCCGATGGTCGCCCACGAGACGGAACTGCTGCAGCACCTGCACGCGGCGCACGGGGACCGGATCGGCGAGCTGTGCGGCCTGCTCGGCCCGCGCGAGGCCCGCGGCATGAGCGCCGTCCCCCTCTCCCTGGACCGCCTGGGCCTGCGCGTCCGCTTCACCGGCGGCGCCGCCGGCTCCTTCGACGCCCGCTTCGACTTCCCGGAGCCGGTGACGGACATCTGCGGCCTGCGGCGGGCGATGCACACGCTCTTCTCGGCGGCGTCTCACTGAGCCCCTGTCCCGCGTCACTGCACGGCGCCCCAAGAAGCCCTGACGCAGGTCAGGACGGCCCGGCTCCGCGGAGCCGTTCGCGGACCTTTTCCACCACGTCCGCGTAGCGGGCTTCGGCTCCGTAGCGGGTCGGCTCGTAGTACCGCTTCCCGTGCAGCTCGTCCGGCGCGTACTGCTGCGCCGCGATCGCGCCCGGGACATCGTGCGGGTACACGTACCCCTGCGCGTGTCCCAGCTTGGCCGCGCCCTTGTAGTGCCCGTCCCGCAGATGCGTCGGGACGGAGCCGGCGAGGCCCGCCCGTACGTCCGCCAGCGCCGCGCCGATCGCGGTCGTGGCGGTGTTCGACTTCGGGGCCAGCGCCAGCGCGATCGTCGCGTGCGAGAGGGTCAGCGCGGCCTCCGGGAAGCCGATCATCGCCACCGCCTGGGCCGCCGCCACCGCGAGCGGCAGGGCCGTCGGATCCGCGAGGCCGATGTCCTCGCTCGCCGAGATCATCAGGCGGCGCGCGATGAACCGGGGGTCCTCCCCCGCGTCGATCATCCGGGCGAGGTAGTGCAGCGCCGCGTCCACGTCCGAGCCCCGGATCGATTTGATCAGGGCGCTCGCCACGTCGTAGTGCTGGTCGCCGTCGCGGTCGTAGCGGACGGCGGCGCGGTCGACCGCCTCCTCGACCGTCTCCAGCGTGATCTCCGCCTCGCCCTTGGCGAGGGCCGATCCGGCCCCGGCCTCCAGCGCCGTCAGGGCCCGCCGGGCATCGCCGCCGGCGATCCGCAGCAGGTGGGCCTCGGCGTCCTCGGGCAGGGTGACCGCACCGCCCAGGCCGCGCTCCTCGGCGAGCGCGCGCCGCATCAGCGCGCTCAGGTCCGCGTCCGTCAGCGGTTCCAGCGTCAGCAGCAGTGAACGCGACAGCAGCGGGGAGATGATCGAGAAGTACGGGTTCTCGGTGGTCGCCGCGATCAGCGTCACCCAGCGGTTCTCGACGGCCGGGAGCAGCGAGTCCTGCTGGGCCTTGCTGAAGCGGTGGATCTCGTCGAGGAAGAGGACGGTCTCCTTGCCGTAGCCGCCGGCGGCGCGCCGGGCGCCCTCGATGACCGCCCGTACCTCCTTGACGCCCGCGGTGATGGCGGAGAGCTCCACGAAGCGCTTCTGCGTGGCCTGGCTGACCACGTACGCGAGGGTGGTCTTCCCGATGCCGGGCGGACCCCAGAGGATCACCGACGAGGCACCGGCCGGGCCGCCCGCCCCGTCCCCGACCAGCCGCCGCAGCGGCGACCCGGGCTTCAGCAGGTGCTGCTGGCCGACGACCTCGTCCAGGGTGCGCGGGCGCATCCGGACGGCGAGGGGGGAGCTCGCGGGGTCCTTCTCCTGGCGTTCTTCGGCAGCGGCGGTGAACAGGTCTGGTTCCACACAGGAAGCCTATGCGAGCCCACCGACAGGGCCGCCCGCCGTCAGGACGGGGTCAGGAGGTCCAGAAGTCCCACCAGCGGGTCAGGATCAGCATGCCGATGATCCCGACGTGCAGCACCGGCAGCACCCAGGTGAACTCGTCGAAGAAGCCCTTGAGCCAGCCCGGAGCCGGCAGCATGCCCTTGCGGACGTTGTGCGAGGTGACGTACCAGAACATGAAGATCGTGGCGACCCAGGCCAGGGAGCACCACAGGCAGAGCGAGTTGATGTTGTAGAGCGACTGGTAGGTGAGCCAGGCGCAGAAGACGACGCCGAAGAGGGTGCCCGCGTTCAGCGTCAGCCAGTACCAGGGGCGGAACCGGGCCCCGGCCAGCAGGCTCATGCCGACGCAGATCACGATGCCGTAGGCGACCAGTCCGAGCATGGGGTTCGGAAAGCCGAAGACGGCGGCCTGGTCGCTCTTCATGATGTTGCCGCAGGAGACGACCGGGTTCAGGCTGCAGCCCGGCGTGAAGTTCGGGTCCTCCAGCAGCTTGAACTTGTCGATCGTGATCACCCAGGCGGCCAGCAGGCCGGCGGCCCCCGTGATCACCAGCAGCCAGGCCAGCGCCCGGCTGCCGCCGACGGTCCTGTCCCGGGCGGTGTCCGCGTCCGCGCTTCGTGTCGTCATACCGCCCGCTCCACATCTGCCAGGTGATCAAGCACGGGCCATTGTGCCGTACGAGCCTGTGAACGGACGGGGCCGGGGAAAGATCCCCGGCCCCGTCCTGCGTGCTGTGCTGCCGTACCGCTGCCGTCAGGCGAGGCGGGCCCGGACCGTGTCGACCAGCCCGTCGACGGGCACGGCGGTCTGCTCGCCGGACTCCATGTCCTTCAGCTGGACGACGCCCTCGGCGAGGTCCCGCTCGCCCACCACGACCGCGAAGCGGGCACCGCTGCGGTTCGCGTCCTTCATGGCGCCCTTGAGGCCCTTGCCGCCGTAGGACATGTCCGCCGCGACGCCCGCCTTGCGCAGCTGCGTCACGAGGCCGAACACGGTCGCCTTGGCCTCGCCCAGCGCCACCGCGAACACCGAGGTCGACGCCGGGATGTCGAGCTCGACGCCCTCGGCCTCCAGGGCCAGGACCGTGCGGTCCACGCCGAGGGCCCAGCCCACCGACGGGAGGGCCGGTCCGCCGATCATCTCGGACAGGCCGTCGTAGCGGCCGCCGCCGCCCACCGCCGACTGCGAGCCCAGGCCGCCGTGGACGAACTCGAAGGTGGTGCGGGTGTAGTAGTCCAGCCCGCGCACCAGCTTCTCGTCGTCCTCGAAGGCGACACCGGCCGCCGAAACCAGGGACCGGACCTGCTCGTGGTACGCCTTGCACGCGTCGCACAGGTAGTCGCGCAGCACCGGGGCGCCGACGAGCTGCTTCTGCACCTCGGTCCGCTTGTCGTCCAGGACGCGCAGCGGGTTGATCTCGGCCCGGCGCACGGTCTCCTCGTCGAGGTCGAGGCCGGCCAGGAAGGACTGCAGCGCCTCCCGGTACACCGGACGGCACTCCTTGTCGCCCAGCGAGTTCAGCAGGATCCGGAAGTTGCGCAGGCCCAGCGAGCGGTACGCCTGGTCGGCCAGGATGATCAGCTCGGCGTCCAGGGCCGGGTCCTCGGCGCCGATCGCCTCGGCGCCGACCTGGGAGAAGTGGCGGTAGCGGCCCGCCTGCGGCTTCTCGTAGCGGTAGTAGGAGCCCGAGTACCAGAGCTTGACCGGCAGGTTGCCCTTCTTGTGCAGGCTGGCCTCCAGCGCCGCGCGCAGCACGGAGGCCGTGCCCTCGGGGCGCAGGGCGAGCTGGTCACCGCCCTTGGTCTCGAAGGCGTACATCTCCTTGGAGACGATGTCGGTGGACTCGCCGACGCCGCGGGCGAAGAGGCCCACGTCCTCGAAGCCGGGGGTCTCGATGTAGCCGTAGCCGGCGTTGCGCAGGGGCGCCGCGATGGCCTCGCGCACCGCCAGGTACTTCACGGAAACCGGCGGGATCAGGTCGTACGTGCCCTTGGGGGCCTGGAAAGTAGCCACGAAGCTTTCGTCACATTCCTCGTCGTGGAGCGGCGGTGCCGTCTCCGAGCCCGGCGGCGACTTCCCGGAGGTACGGGTTGGTCGCGCGCTCGCGGCCGATGGTGGTCTGGGGACCGTGGCCGGACAGCACCACGGTCGAGTCGTCGAGCGGCAGGCACACGCGGCCCAGCGATTCGAGCATCTCGGCGTGGGAGCCGCCGGGCAGGTCGGTGCGTCCGATGGAGCCGGCGAAGAGCAGGTCGCCCGAGAAGAAGACCGGCGGGATGTCGGCCAGCTCGGGCATCCGGAAGGTCACCGACCCCCTGGTATGCCCCGGCGCGTGCGCCACGGAGAAGTCCATTCCGGCCAATTTCAGCGCGGCGCCGTCGGCCAGTTCGCGGACGTCGTCGGGCTCCCCCACGGTCAGCTCGCCCATGAGCGGCATCCCGATGGAGCGGCCGAGGGCCTTCTCCGGGTCGCTCATCATGTAGCGGTCCTCGGGGTGGATCCAGGCCGGTACGTCGTGTGCTCCGCACACCGGGACCACCGAGGCCACATGATCGATGTGGCCATGGGTCAGCACGACCGCGACGGGCTTGAGCCGATGCTTCTTCAGCGTCTCCTCGACACCCTGGGCGGCCTGGTGGCCCGGGTCGATGATGACGCACTCCTCACCGGCGGCGGGGGCGACCACGTAACAGTTGGTCCCCCAGGCCCCTGCGGGGAACCCGGCAATCAGCACGTTCGTCCTCAATCGTCGTCCGGCGGGAGGCTGCAGGTCGGAATCCTGCTGCTCAGAGCCTACCGGCGCCGCTCATTACACAGCGAACCCATATACGGTACGGCCTATCCCAGCCCGGACAGCAGTACCAGACACGTACAAGGAGACGACCCCGTGGTCACGAGCGATCAGCGGCGGCGACAGCTCGCCAGGGAGAAGTACGAGCGCCAGTCGGCGCGCCGGGCCGAGGCCCGCAAGAAGGCGCGCCAGCGTGCGGCGGTGATCGGCGCGGCGGTGGCCGTGGTGGTGGCGACGCTCGTCGGCCTGATCGTGGGCGGTGTCTTCGACAAGGACAAGAAGGACCAGGCCGCGGACCCGGCGGCGAACCCGTCGGCCTCGCCGTCGGCGCCCGAGCCCAAGCAGTCCCCGTCGCCGGAGATGGCGATCGACCAGAAGGCGAAGTACACCTTCGCCCTGAAGACGAGCGCGGGCGACATCAACTTCGCGATGGACGCGGCGAAGACCCCGCAGACCGTCAACTCGTTCAAGTCGCTCGCCGACAAGAAGTACTTCGACAACACGAAGTGCCACCGCCTGACGGCCGGCGGGATCTTCGTGCTCCAGTGCGGCGACCCCGAGGGCACCGGCCGGGGCGGCCCGGGCTACAACATCCCGGACGAGAACCTGGACTCGCTCGGCAAGGCCAACGAGCAGGGTCAGGTGATCTACCCGGCGGGCACGGTCGCCATGGCCAACACGGGTCAGCCCGGCTCGGGCGGCAGCCAGTTCTTCCTGGTCTACAAGGACAGCCCGCTGACGCCGACGTACACCCCGTTCGGCAAGATCGACGCGGCCGGCCTGAAGGTCCTGGAGGAGATCGCCAAGGCCGGTACGGTCGACGGCGGCCCTGACGGTGCGCCGAAGACCGAGGTCAAGATCGAGAAGGGCACCGTCACCCAGAACTGACGGGATGCGGCAGCCCCGGGCCTTGCCGGTCCGCCGCCCGTACGCCGAGATTCCGTCGTGCGGGATGCGGACAGCCGGCCCGGCGGTCGCCTATGTTTGCGTTGTGCAGGGCGGGCGCTGCCCGCCCCAGGAAACTGTGGACGATGCCCAGGGGGTGAACCCCTCGCAGGCATCAGGTGGAGGAGGCGCTGTGAGCAGCGACCCGTGGGGCCGAGTCGACGAGACGGGCACCGTGTACGTGCGTACTTCCGAGGGCGAGCAGGTCGTCGGTTCGTGGCAGGCGGGCACCCCTGAGGAGGCCCTGGCCTATTTCGAGCGCAAGTACGAGGGCCTGGTGGTCGAGATCGGCCTCCTCGAAAAGCGGGTGCGGACCACTGATCTGTCCGCCAAGGACGCGCAGACGGCGATCGACCACCTGCGCACTCAGGTCGACGAGCACCACGCCGTGGGCGACCTCGGCGCCCTGCGCGTGCGGCTGGACAAGCTGGTCGAGACGGTGGAGTCGCGGCGCGAGGAGCGCAAGGCCCAGAAGGCGAAGCAGACGGACGAGGCCCGTGCGGCCAAGGACGCGCTGGTCGTCGAGGCCGAGCAGCTGGCGCAGAGCGACCAGTGGCGCAGCGCCGGCGAGCGGCTGCGCGCCCTGGTGGACATCTGGAAGGGTCTGCCGCGCCTGGACCGCAAGTCGGACGACGAGCTGTGGCACCGGTTCTCGCACGCCCGTTCCGCCTTCTCCAAGCGCCGCAAGGCGCACTTCGCCTCGCTGGATGCGCAGCGCGAGGATGCCCGCAAGGTCAAGGAGAGGCTGGTCGCGGAGGCCGAGTCGCTGTCGAAGTCGACCGACTGGGGTCCGACGGCCGCCCGCTACCGCGAGCTGATGGCGGACTGGAAGGCGGCGGGCCGTGCGCAGCGCGAGTCCGAGGACGACCTGTGGAACCGTTTCCGCGGTGCGCAGGACGTGTTCTTCGCGGCGCGCAGCGAGGTGTTCGCGGAGCGCGACGCCGAGCAGACCGAGAACCTGAAGCTGAAGGAGGAGCTGGCCGACGAGGCCGAGAAGCTCGTCCCGATCACGGACCTGAAGGCGGCCCGCGCCGCGTTCCGTTCCCTCAACGAGCGCTGGGAGGCCATCGGCCACGTGCCGCGGGACGCCCGGCCGAAGGTCGAGGGCCGGATGCACACGGTGGAGCGGGCGATCCAGGAGGCCGAGGAGGGCGAGTGGCGTCGTACGAACCCGGAGGCGCGGGCCCGTGCGGCCGGTCTGACGGGTCAGCTCCAGGCGGCGGTCGACAAGCTGCGTGAGCAGATCGACGCGGCGCGCGCCGCCGGCAACAACGCGAAGGCCGACAAGCTGGCCCGGGAGCTGGAGGGCCGCCAGGCCCTGCTGGACCAGGCGCTGAAGGGCCTGGAGGAGTTCGGGGGCTGACGGCCCTCCGAAGGACCGGGGCGGGCGGGCATCACCGTGAGAGCGGTGGTGCCCGCCCGTTTTCGTGTCACGGGCGGACCCGGCTGCCGTCCTGCAAGAGGTCCAGCGCGTGTTCGAGGACCGCGCAGGCCTGGATGTGGTTGCCGGACTCCTGGAGCAGCGCGGCCAGCCGCCTGCACACCTGGACGGCCTCGGGCCCGTAGAACCGGTGCACCTGCTGGAAGGCCTGCTCCAGTACCTCGATGGCCTCGCGGGTCTGTCCGGTCTCCTCCAGCATGTCGGAGAGTTCGAGCTGGACGGCGAGGAGGTCGCTCTCCCCGTCCGGCGCCCGTTCCTGCAGGGCGAGGCGCAGCACGGGCAGCGCGTCACGGGTGCGGCCCGCGGCGCGCAGCGTACGGGCGAGCCCCAGTCCGGCCACGACCATGGCGGAGCGGACGTCGGCGGCGAGGACCGGGCCGGCCGGGGTGCCGCGCACGGCGCGCGCCCGGTTGCGTACCAGCCGCAGCCGGCCCATGCCCATCTCCTGGGCGTGCTGGGGCAGCGGACGGTTCTTGGCGCGCAGCCGGCCCTCCATGGTGCGGCAGAGGGTCTCCAGGTCGATCAGTTCGGGTCCGTCGGGGATCCCGTCGCGCAGGATGGTCAGCAGCTCGCCGGTGAACGCCGTGTGCCGTTCGCCGTCGGGGGCCAGGGCGACCCGGTCGCGCGGGGACGCGGTGAGGACGTACGCGCCCTCCACGGCGGCCTGCGCGGCGAGCGCGTCCCGCTCCCCCGCGAGGGTGGAGGCGGCCCGGCCGCTGAAGCAGCAGTCGAGGACGACCACCTTGCGCCGGGCTCCGGAGTCGCGCAGGGCGGAGCGCAGGTGCTGGTAGGCGACGGCGGTGTAGCCGACGTGCTCGCGGGAGCCCTGGAGGGCGAGGTAGAGGTCGGCGGTCGCCGCGTCCCGCATGCCGTGCCCGGCGTAGTAGACGAGCAGCGTGTCGGTGGCCTCCTCCCCCGCCCGGTTGACGGGGTCGAGGAGCTCGGCGGGGTGCTGCGGGTCGAGTACGAGGGTGCAGTGCTGCTCGGGCAGCCCCCAGACGGTCGCGTCGCACAGCTCGGCGGCCAGGTCCTTCACATTGGCCTCGACGGCCGGGAGCGCCGCCAGGTGCCGGTACGCGGCGCTCCCGATGACGACCGCCCGGGAGGCCGCGGGGTCAGGCAGTCCCGTCATCGGCCCCGTCCGGGTCAGCGTCCCCGCTTCCGTCCTCCAGGGCCGCGACGATGCGGTGCAGGGCCTCGGGATCGCCGGCCTCGTCCCCGGTGAGCGTGATCTCGTACGGGCCGCGGCGCACGGTGAGGGCGGGGGGCCGGCGGCGCGACGCCTGCCACTGGAGCACGGAGAACACCAGCGATCCGGTGGACAGGCTGGAACCGACGGCCAGTTGGAGGAGGTCGAAGCCGGGGGACCCCATGGGGGTGCCGCCGGGCGCGGCGATCGCCGCCCTGCTCCGGATCCGCCCGCGCGCCTCGCGGCGTACCGTCTCGTCCTCGCGCAGCCAGAGCAGCAGCGACCGCAGTTCGGTCTCCGGCCCCAGCCCCGGTCTGTACGGATCCACCCGTAAGTCGTACTCATGCATCCGGTGTGTCCCTCCCCTGTCCGTGGTGTGCGCTGATCCACGCGAACAGTTCCAGCGCCTTCTTCGCCTTCCCCATCCGTGCCAGGCACACAGCCTGCCAGTACTGGCAGGCGAGCGTGGTCGGATGGGCCGGGCCCAGCGTCTCCTCGCAGAAGGGGGTGACGCCGGAGAGGAGTTGGGCGGCCTCCTGGAGCTCGCCCCGCAGGACCAGCCCGACCGCCTCGCGCTGGCGGGACAGGGCGGTGCTCGCGGTCATCCGGCTGTGCACCAGCTTGCGGGTGACCTCGCTGAGCGTGATCGGGCCCGGACGGCGCCCCGGAGGCCGCTCCCAGAGCTCCTCGTCCGACGGCGGAGGGGCGCTCTCCCGGGGGAGCGCGTCCGGCAGCAGCGGGCGCACGGGGGCGTCCGTGACGTCGACCTCGTACCAGTCGTACTCGGGTGCCTCCGCCGGCTGCGCGGCTTCGGGTGCCCCGTGCAGCAGGTGCCGGGTGATGAGCTGTTCGACCTGTTCCTTCCCGCCGTCCGCCCAGCGCCGCAGGAGTGCAGCGGCGGCGGCCGCGTCCGTCGGCCGGTCGCGGAAGTCCCTCGCGCACAGTGCGTCCACGGCCTCGACCAGGCCGTCCGGCAACGCGGCCACTCCCCGGCTGCGCAGCGAGGGAATGCCCTTGGCGGCCCGCAGGACGAGGTCGCCGAACTCCTCGGGATCGCTCTCGAACGGGGGCCGGCCGGTGAGCATGAAGTGCATGCAGGCGCCGACCCCGTAGAGGTCGGTGGCCTCCACCGGGGTCAGTCCCTCGATCCGTTCCGGCGCCATGTACTGCGGGGTGCCGATCAGCCGGTCGTCGCCCCTGGTGCTGCGCGGCTGCTCGGTCACCACGGCGAGCCCGAAGTCGTAGAGGATCACGTGGCCCGTCCGGCTCACCCGGATGTTGCCCGGCTTCACGTCGCGGTGCAGCACCCCGCTCTTGTGGGCGGAGTCCAGCGCGTCGAGGGTCTCGGCGGCGATCCAGCAGGCGGCGGGCACGGACAGCGCGCCGCCGGCGCCGAGGAGCGAGAGATCGGCCCCGTCGAGCATCTCCATCACCAGGTACGGCGTGCCGCTGAGGGTGTCGAACCCGGAGTCGTGGATGCCCACCACGCCCCGGTGGCGGATCCGGGCCAGCGCGATGGCTTCGGCCACGAACCTCCGCTGCATCTCGTGCGGAAGACTCGCGCCGACGGCCGACAGCACCTTGACCGCCACCCGGCGCCGCAGCCGGGTGTCCTCCGCCTCGAACACCACGCCCATCCCGCCCCGTCCGAGCACGTCGATCGGACGGTAGCGGCGGGCGAGCCCCGCGGGGAAGACGTCGTTGCCGGCCACGTGGTCCCCCCGGGGTGGCATCGGAGCAGCGGTCAGGCCGTGGTCACGGCCTTGATCGGGCCCTTGGTCAGGGCCTCCTTGCAGAGGTAACACGGTAGACGTCGTAGACGCCCTCCACACCCCGAACGGCCTTCAGGACGTGGCCCAGGTGCTTGGGGTCGCCCATCTCGAAGGTGAACCGCGAGGTGGCCACCCGGTCGCGGGAGGTCTGGACGGCCGCCGAGAGGATGTTGACGTGCTGGTCCGAGAGGACCCTGGTGACGTCCGACAGCAGCCGGGACCGGTCCAGCGCCTCGACCTGGATGGCGACGAGGAAGACCGAGGACTGGGTGGGCGCCCACTCGACCTCCAGCATCCGCTCGGGCTGCTGGGAGAGCGAGTCGACGTTGACGCAGTCCGCGCGGTGAACCGATACGCCACTGCCGCGGGTGACGAACCCGATGATCGGGTCGCCCGGCACCGGGGTGCAGCAGCGGGCCAGCTTGACCCACACGTCGTCGACACCCTTGACGACGACACCCGGGTCCGCGTTGCTGCGCCGCTTGCTGCGGGCGCGTGCGGGCGGGATCGACTCCTCGATGTCCTCGTTGGCCGCCTCCTCGCCGCCGAGGGCCGCCACCAGCTTCTGTACGACGCCCTGCGCGGCCACGTGGCCCTCGCCGATCGCCGCGTACAGGGAGGAGATGTCGGGGTAGCGCATCTCGTGCGCGAGGGTGACGAGCGAGTCGCCGGTGAGGATGCGCTGGATCGGCAGGTTCTGCTTGCGCATGGCCCGCGCGAGGGCGTCCTTGCCGTGCTCGATGGCCTCGTCGCGGCGCTCCTTGGAGAACCAGCCGCGGATCTTGTTGCGGGCCCGCGGGGACTTGACGAAGCCCAGCCAGTCGCGGGACGGGCCCGCGCCCTCGGCCTTCGAGGTGAAGACCTCGACCAGGTCGCCGTTGTCGAGCGTGGACTCCAGCGGCACCAGGCGGCCGTTGACCCTGGCGCCTATGGTCCGGTGGCCGACCTCGGTGTGGACGGCGTACGCGAAGTCCACGGGGGTGGCGCCGGCGGGCAGCGCGATGACGTCGCCCTTGGGGGTGAAGACGAAGACCTCGTTGCGGGAGAGGTCGAAGCGCAGCGAGTCGAGGAACTCGCCCGGGTCCTCGGTCTCCTTCTGCCAGTCCAGCAGCTGGCGCAGCCAGGCCATGTCGTTGACCGTGTCCTGGCCGGCGCTGCCCTTGGCGGCCTGCGGGACGTCGGTACGGACCTTGGAGGTGCCGGCGACGGTCTGCTGCTTGTACTTCCAGTGCGCGGCGATGCCGTACTCGGCGCGGCGGTGCATGTCGAAGGTGCGGATCTGCAGCTCGACGGGCTTGCCGCTGGGCCCGATGACCGTCGTGTGGAGCGACTGGTACATGTTGAACTTGGGCATCGCGATGTAGTCCTTGAACCGGCCGGGGACCGGGTTCCAGCGCGCGTGCACGGTGCCGAGGGCCGCGTAGCAGTCCCGGACGGTGTCGACGAGGACGCGGATGCCCACCAGGTCGTAGATCTCCGCGAAGTCGCGGCCGCGGACGATCATCTTCTGGTAGACGCTGTAGTAGTGCTTCGGGCGGCCCGTGACGGTGGCCTTGATCCGGGCGGCTCTGAGGTCGACCATCACCTCGTCGGTGACGACGGCGAGGTACTCGTCGCGCTTGGGCGCCCGCTCGGCGACCAGGCGGACGATCTCGTCGTACATCTTCGGGTAGAGGATGGCGAAGGAGAGGTCCTCGAGCTCCCACTTGATCGTGTTCATGCCCAGCCGGTGTGCCAGCGGGGCGTAGATCTCGATCGTCTCGCGGGCCTTCTTCTCCTGCTTCTCCCGCTTGAGGTAGCGCATGGTGCGCATGTTGTGCAGCCGGTCGGCGAGCTTGATGACGAGGACGCGCGGGTCCTTGGCCATCGCCACGACCATCTTGCGGACCGTCTCGGCCTGGGCGGCCTCGCCGAACTTCACCCGGTCCAGCTTGGTGACGCCGTCGACGAGGAGGGCCACGGCGTCGCCGAAGTCGCGGCGCAGGTCCTCCAGGCCGTACTCGGTGTCCTCGACGGTGTCGTGCAGCAGGCCGGCCATCAGGGTGGCGGGGTCCATGCCGAGCTCGGCGAGGATGGTGGTCACCGCGAGCGGGTGGGTGATGTACGGGTCGCCGCTCTTGCGCTTCTGGCCGCGGTGCCAGCGCTCGGCGACCTGGTAGGCCTGTTCGAGCTGGCGCAGCGTCGACGTCTCGATCTTCGGGTCGTTGCTGCGGACTATACGGAGCAGGGGCTCCAGCACCGGGTTGTACGGGTTCGAGCGCTGCACGCCGAGCCGGGCGAGACGGGCGCGCACCCGGTTCGAGGACCCGGCCGACTTCACCGGCGCGGGCTTGACCGGCGGGGCCGGCGGAGCCGTCGGGGGCGTGGCCGGAACCGCCTTGGCCGGCTCGGCCTTCGGGTCGGGCTGCGCGGCGGAGATTGGCTGGACCTCGTCTGGCAAGAGCGCTCCTCTGGGGGTCCCCCCGGACGAAGTGTGGGGGAGGATCCGGTGCCCGTTGTCCGGTCCGGACAACCCATGGTAGCGAGGGTTCGGCCCCCTCGTTCCTCGAGCCCGTCCCGTGTGCGGCTCCGCTGCTGGGGCTCCGCCCCAGACCCCGCGCCTCAAACGCCGGCGGGGCTGATTGTTCCAGCCTCGCCGGCGTTTGAGGCGCGGGGGCTCGGGGGCTGGCCCCCGCAGCGGCGGCGCACACGGAAGCGGCGGGCACCCGGAGGAACCGGATACCCGCCGCTTCGGCACAGCAAGGGTCAGACCACGATCAGCGCGTCCAGTGGAGCCGCCGCAAGGGAAGCGGCCAGCTTGGCGCGGCCCGGGAGGAACGACAGTTCCATCAGGACGGCCACGCCGACGACCTCGGCCCCGGCCCGCCGGATCAGCGAGAGCGAGGCTTCGGCGGTCCCACCAGTGGCCAGCACGTCGTCGATGACCATGACCCGGTCACCCGGCGCCAGATCCTCCGCGTGGACCTCGATCTCCGCGGTGCCGTACTCCAGCTCGTACGACTGCGCGAGCGTCGCTCCCGGCAGCTTCCCGGCCTTGCGCACCGGCACGAAGCCGATCCCGGCCTGCACGGCCACCGGAGCCGCCAGGATGAACCCCCGCGCCTCCAGTCCGACGATCTTCGTCGCCCCGTACCGCCCGGCCAGCTCCACCAGCGCGTCCGTCAGCGCCGCGAAGGCCTTCGGGTCGGCCAGCAGCGGGGTGATGTCCTTGAACATCACGCCCGGCTTCGGGTAGTCCGGGACGTCCTTGATCCGGCCGAGCAGCAGGGCCCGTACGTCCTCGGACAGCGGCGCGGTCAACGTCGCCGCCCCTGCCGGCCCTGCGCCACGACCTGCGGCTCGTCCTCGGACGCGTAGCCGTCGTCCGGGGACTCGCCCTTGGCCGCCGCGGCCGCCCGCTTCGCGAGCACCCGCTTCTTCAGCGCCTTCATCGCCGGCTCGCGCTCCTTGAGGTCCACGACCAGCGGGGTCGCGATGAAGATCGAGGAGTACGCACCGGCCGCGAGGCCGACGAACAGCGACAGCGAGATGTCGTTCAGCATGCCGGCGCCCAGGAAGCCGCCGCCGATGAAGAGCAGCGCGGCGACCGGGAGGAGCGCGACGACCGTGGTGTTGATCGAGCGGACCAGGGTGCCGTTGATGCTGCGGTTGGCGACCTCGCTGTACGTCCAGCGGGTCTGCTTGGTGATGTCCTTCGAGCCCTCCTTGAGACCGTCGAAGACGACGACGGTGTCGTAGAGGGAGTAACCGAGGATCGTCAGCAGACCGATGACCGTACCGGGCGTGACCTCGAAGCCGACGAGCGCGTACACGCCGACGGTGATGGTGAGGTCGTGGATCAGCGCGATCAGCGCCGCGACCGCCATCCGCCACTCGAAGGCGATGGCCAGGTAGATCACCACGAGGACCATGAAGATCCCGAGGCCGGTCCAGGCCTTGTTCGCGATCTGCTCGCCCCAGCTGGGGCCGACCAGGTCGGCGTTGATGTCGGCCTCGGTGACCTTGAGGTCGGTGGCGAGGACCTTCTTGACGCCGGTCGCCGCGTCGGTGTCCACACCGGAGATCTGGATCCGCAGGCCGCCGGTGCCGAGCTCCTGGACGATCGCGTCGTGGCCCGAGGCCTTCTCCGCGGCCTCCGTCGCCTTGGCGACGGAGACGGCCGTCTTCGGGGTGGTGAAGACGGCACCGCCCTTGAACTCGATGCCCATGTTGAGGCCCTGAACGGCCAGGGCGACGATCGCCGTGATGGTGATCAGGATGGAAACGCCGTACCAGAGAAAACGCTTGCCGACGAAGTCGTAGCCGACCTCACCGCGGTACAGCTTGGCGCCGAGATCTCCCAGCTTCGACATCTCTCACGCCTCCTTTGCTTCGACGGGGGCGGGGGCGGACCCGGTACGGCGGGACCCGCGCAGCGGGGGCTTGGCACCCAGCCGGTTGGGGTCCAGCCCGGACCACGGGTGACCGCTGGCGAAGAACTTCGTGCGGGCCAGCAGCGTCATGATGGGCTTGGTGAAGAGGAACACCACGACCACGTCGAGCAGGGTGGTCAGACCCAGTGTGAAGGCGAAGCCCTGCACCTTGCCGACGGTCACGATGAACAGCACCGCGGCGGCGAGGAACGACACGAAGTCGGAGACCAGGATCGTGCGCCGGGCGCGCGGCCAGGCCCGCTCGACGGCCGGACGCAGGGTGCGGCCCTCGCGGATCTCGTCGCGGATGCGTTCGAAGTACACGATGAACGAGTCCGCCGTGATGCCGATCGCCACGATCGCACCGCAGACGGCGGGCAGGTTCAGCGCGAAGCCGATGCCCTTCCCGAGGAGCGACATGATCGTGTAGGTCAGGATCGCGGAGACCAGGAGGCTCAGGATGGCGACGAAGGCCAGGCCCCGGTAGTACACGACCAGGTAGATCACCACGAGCAGCAGACCGATGGCACCGGCGATCAGGCCGGCCCGCAGCTGCTCGCCGCCGAGGGCGGCGGTGACGGTGGTGACGCTGTCCTCCTGGAAGGACAGCGGCAGGGCGCCGTACGAGAGCATGTTGCCCAGGTCCTGCGCGGACTGCTGGGTGAAGCCGCCGGAGATCTGGGCGTTGCCGCCCATGATCGCGGTGCTGACCGACGGGTCCGAGACGACGGAGCCGTCGAGCACGATCGCGAACTGGTTCTGCGGCGACTGCTTGGCCGCGAGCTCGCCGGTGACCTTGGCGAAGGCGTCGGAGCCGCGGTCGTTGAAGTCCATCGTGACGATCCACTGACCCGTCTGCGGGTCGATGATGCCCTTGGCGGTCTTCACGTCCTTGCCCTCGACCGCTGCCGGGCCGAGCACCCACTTGCCCCACGCGGTGCCGCGCTGGCCGCAGGCGAGCGTCGGGTCCGTGGGCTTGACGCCCTTGCCGACGGCGGCGCGCTGCGCCTCGTCGGTGCAGTCGAGCGCGGCGAACTTGGCCTGCAGGTCGGCGGCGGCCGCCTCGTCACCCGTGGGGGGAGCGGACGCGGACGGCGACGGGGCCTTGGTGTCGTCTGCCTTCTTCGACTCGCTCGCCGAGGGCGAGGGAGTGGGGGCCGTCGGGGCCTTGAGGGCCTCGCTGAGCGCACGGCCCTGGGAAGTGGCGCTGGACGACGGGGTGGCGGAGGGGCTGGCCTTCTTGCCGTCCTCGGCCTTGGGGGCACCGGAACCGCTCGCGGACGGGTTCGGGCTCGGGCTCTGGGTGCCCTCGGGAGCGGCGGGGGCGCCGTCCGCGAACGCGATGACCGGGCGGAAGTAGAGCTGGGCGGTGGTGCCGACCTGCTCGCGCGCCTGCTGCTCGTTCGTCCCCTTGGGGATGTTCACGATGATGTGGTCGCGGCCCTGGGTCTGGACCTCCGCCTCGGACACGCCGAGACCGTTGACGCGGCGGTCGATGATGCCGACCGCCGTGTTCATGTTGGTCTCGTTGATGGCGTTCTCTTTGCCGGGCTCGCTCTTGGCCTTGAGCGTGATGCTCGTGCCGCCGGCGAGGTCGATGCCCAGCCGGGGAGTCGTCTGCTTCGAGAGGAACATCCCCGCGGTGAGCGCCACCATCGCGATCAGGATGATCGCCAGGGCGCGCCCCGGCCTCCCCTGAGCCCCCGTGGGCCGCCGGCCCTTCTTCGGTGCTGCCACCTTGTCGTTTCTCCCTGTCCAACCGCCCCGCGCCGGGTCAGCGCGCGGACGGCCACGAAATGTGTGGTGGGGACCCCTGCCCCCCGCAGAAGTGTCACTGACGGGGACCGCGGCGACCGCCGGTCTGGCGCCTCCACGGTCCCCCGCCGCGCGCTACTTCGCGCCGGCCTCGCCGTCGGCCTTGCCGTCCTTGGGCTCGTCGTCGCCCTCGACCGCGTCCTTCTTGCCCAGGTCGAGCTTGGGAGCCTCGTCCTCGCCCTTGTCCTTGGTGAGGTCCGTCTTCGGCTCCTCGGTGAGGGAGGAGGCGTCGTCCGGGACGACCGGCGTGTCGGTCGTCACGTCTTCGGTGATGCCGTGGACGATGCGGTTGTACTCCGCGTCCTCGAGAACGGCGCCGATGGCGTTCTTCGCGAAGATCGCGTGGACGCCGGGAGCCACCTCAAGGGTGACCGTGTCGTCACCGATTTCCTTCACCGTGGCGTACATGCCGCCGATGGTGCGGACCCCGGTGCCGGGCGTCATGTGGTCGCGCATCTGCGCGGCTGCCTGCTGCTTCTTCTTCGCGGAGCGGGTCATCAGGAACATCGCCCCGATGAGCACGATGAACGGGAGGAGTGTCACGAGATTCACGGGACGGAGATCCTTCGCACGACCGCACGCGGACGGCGGCCTTTTCTACGGGGGGTGGGCATACCGACCCGAAGGGTCGGCATCGGCGGAGTCTAGGCGAGTCCGCACCGATGGAACAACGCCCAGCATGGCACCGCAGTTCCTGAGGGGGCGAACCTCCGCGCCGTCAGGCCCCGAACAAGCCCTGTTGTCCGCTTGATCCACTTCCCCCGTGCTGTGGCGGCACAAGCCCCAGGTGAGCCCATGCGGCGGGCGTCGCGACCCGTCCCCTGGGGGTGCGCGCGAGCAGGCCCTCGCGGACGAGGAACGGCTCCGCAACCTCTTCCACGGTCTCCCGCTCCTCACCGACGGCCACGGCGAGGGTGGACAGCCCGACGGGGCCGCCGCCGAACAGTTTGAGCAGCGCCTCCAGGACGGCCCGGTCCAGCCGGTCGAGCCCGCGCGCGTCCACCTCGTAGACCTGGAGGGCGGTACCGGCGACCTCGCGGTTGATCACTCCGTCCGCCCGTACCTGTGCGTAGTCGCGTACGCGGCGCAGCAGGCGGTTGGCGATGCGCGGGGTGCCGCGGGAGCGCCCGGCGATCTCGGCGGCTCCGTCGGTGTCGATCTCCACGTCGAGGAGGCGGGCGGAGCGGTGGATGACGCGTTCCAGCTCCTCGGGGGCGTAGAACTCCATGTGCCCGGTGAAGCCGAAGCGGTCCCGCAGCGGGGGCGGCAGCAGGCCGGCCCGGGTGGTCGCCCCGACCAGGGTGAACGGGGGCAGCTCCAGCGGGATCGCGGTGGCCCCGGGCCCCTTGCCGACGATCACGTCGACGCGGAAGTCCTCCATGGCCATGTAGAGCATCTCCTCGGCGGGCCGGGACATGCGGTGGATCTCGTCGAGGAAGAGGACCTCGCCCTCCTGGAGGGAGGACAGGATGGCGGCGAGGTCGCCGGCGTGCTGGATGGCGGGGCCGGAGGTGATGCGGATGGGCGCGCCCATCTCGGCCGCGATGATCATCGACAGGGTGGTCTTGCCGAGGCCGGGCGCGCCGGAGAGCAGGACGTGGTCGGCGGTGGCTCCGCGCTGCCTGGCCGCCTTCAGGACGAGGTCCAGCTGCTGGCGGACCTTCTCCTGCCCGACGAACTCCCCGAGGTCCTTGGGCCGCAGGGCCGCCTCCACGGCGGTGTCCTCCCCGTCGGCCGAGGCCGCGACGAGTCGCTCGCTCTCGTCTGCGTTGGTCTCGTCGTCCCAGTTCACGGTGTCACTCTGCCTTATTCGTTCGCGTGCGGGTGGTCGGGCCCTGCGGGTGCGTCTCCCGGGCGCTGCCCGGACCCGCGCCTCAAACGCCGGCGGGGCTGGATGTGGCCGCCGTAGGCGTTCATGTGCCGCCTACCGCCCGCCAAGCGGAACATACGAGCCGAGCCCGGCCACATTCAGCCCCGCCCGGCCAAACCCAGCCCAGCCTGGCCAAACCCGGCCCCTCCGGCGTTTGAGGAGTGGGGGTCCCCCCGGACGGAGTCTGGGGGAGGGTCCGGGGCGGAGCCCCGATCCTTCAGCCCCGCCCGCACCATCCAGCCTCGCCGGCGTTTGAGGCGCGGGGTCTGGGGCGGAGCCCCGGTCTTTCAGCCTCGCCGGCGATTGAGGCGCGGGCTCGGGCAGAGCCTGGCGGCGGCTCCGACACGCTAGCGAGCGCGGTTCAGGGACTGGAGGGCGGCTCGCAGGAGCTGCGGGACCGGGGCCGAACCGCCGGCGGCGATCGCGGCTTCGGCCTGCGGCGTCACCGCCGAGACGGCCTCCTCCGCGTCCCGCGAGGCGTAGCCCAGCCCGATCAGCGCGGCGGACAGCTGCTCCGTCCACGGCGCCGGCCCCGCCGCGACGGCGCGCTGCGCGCCCACCAGCCCGCTCGCGCCCAGTGGTGCGCCCAGCTTGCCCTTGAGCTCCAGCAGCAGCTTCTGCGCGCCCTTCTTGCCAATGCCCGGCACCGCCGTCAGCGCCTTCTCGTCCCCCGTGGAGACGGCCAGCCGGAGCGCGTCCGGGCTGTGTACCCCGAGCATCGCCTGCGCCAGCCGCGGCCCGACCCCGCTCGCGGTCTGCAGGAGCTCGAAGACCTGGCGCTCGTCGTCGTCGGCGAATCCGTACAGGGTGAGCGAGTCCTCCCGTACGACCAGGGAGGTGGCCAGCCGGGCCTGTTCCCCCACCCGCAGGCCGGCGATGGTGTTCGGCGTGCACTGCACGGCCATGCCCACTCCCCCGACCTCGATCACGGCGAGGGTGGGGGCGAGTGCGGCGACGGGGCCGCTGACGAAGGCGATCATCGGGTACGGCCTTTCGAGCCAGAGGCGTGCAGGGCGACCGCCTGCTGGAGGCGGTTCTGGGCGGGGGCCCGCCAGATGTGACAGATGGCGAGGGCCAGGGCGTCGGCGGCGTCCGCCGGTTTGGGCGGTGCGGCCAGCCGCAGGAGCCGGGTGACCATCGCCCCGACCTGGGCCTTGTCGGCGCGGCCGCTGCCGGTGACGGCGGCCTTGACCTCGCTGGGGGTGTGCAGGGCGACCGGTATCCCGCGGCGGGCGGCGCACAGCATCGCGACGGCACTCGCCTGGGCGGTGCCCATCACGGTGCTGACGTTGTGCTGGCTGAACACCCGCTCCACGGCGACGACTTCGGGTTGGTGCGTATCGAGCCATTCTTCTATGCCCTGCTCGATGGCGACGAGCCGGTGGCCCAACTCCGCGTCCGCGGGGGTGCGTACGACCCCCACCCCGAGCATGGTGAGGGGGCGGCCGGCGACGCCCTCGACGACGCCGACACCGCATCGCGTCAGCCCCGGGTCCACACCGAGTACGCGCACCTTCGCCCCCCTCGTCCACTCGTCCGTCCGTGTCGGTGCAGGTTATCGGGCACCACTGACAAAGCAGCGGGCCGACGGGGGTGTGTCCCCGTCGGCCCGCTGCTGCACGGTCTGCCGGTCAGGCGTCGACCTTCTCCATGACCTCGTCCGAGACGTCGAAGTTGGCGAAGACGTTCTGCACGTCGTCGCTGTCCTCCAGCGCGTCGATCAGCTTGAAGATCTTGCGCGCGCCCTCTTCGTCCAGCTCGACCTGCATGGTCGGCAGGAAGTTGGAGTCGGCCGAGTCGTAGTCGATGCCGGCTTCCTGGAGAGCGGTGCGGACGGCGACCATGTCGGTGGCCTCGCTGATGATCTCGAAGCTCTCGCCGAGGTCGTTGACCTCTTCGGCGCCGGCCTCGAGCACCGTCTCCAGGACGTCGTCCTCGGAGAGCTCGCCCTTGGGCAGGAGGACGACACCCTTGCGGTTGAACAGGTACGAGACCGAGCCCGGGTCGGCCATGGAGCCGCCGTTGCGGGTCATGGCGACGCGGACGTCGGAGGCGGCGCGGTTGCGGTTGTCGGTGAGGCACTCGATGAGCACCGCGACGCCGTTCGGGCCGTAGCCCTCGTACATGATCGTCTCGTAGTCGGCGCCGCCGGCCTCGAGGCCGCCGCCGCGCTTGACCGCGGAGTCGATGTTCTTGTTCGGTACCGAGCTCTTCTTGGCCTTCTGGATGGCGTCGAAGAGCGTCGGGTTGCCGTCGACGTCGGCACCGCCCATACGGGCCGCGACCTCGATGTTCTTGATCAGCTTCGCGAAGAGCTTGCCGCGCTTGGCGTCAACCACGGCCTTCTTGTGCTTCGTCGTAGCCCATTTAGAGTGGCCGGACATCTGCCTGTCTCCTTCGCGTCACCAAATATGTTCGCCTCAGATCCTACCGGGATGCCGTTACAGCCCCGCGCGCACCATGTCGACGAAGTACGCGTGAACTCGGTCGTCTCCGGTCAGTTCGGGGTGGAACGAGGTGGCGAGGACGCTGCCCTGGCGCACGGCGACGGTGTGGCCGTCGTACGTGGCGAGGACCTCGGCGGAGGCGCCGACGGACTCGACCCACGGGGCGCGGATGAAGACGCCCTCGACCGGGCCGCCGTCGATGCCCGCGAAGTCGACCTTCGCCTCGAAGGACTCGTTCTGGCGGCCGAAGGCGTTGCGGCGGACGATCATGTCGATGCCGCCCAGGGTCTCCTGGTCCTCGCGGCCGTCCAGGAGCTTGTCGGCCAGCATGATCATGCCGGCGCAGGTGCCGTACACGGGCATGCCGGCGGCCACGCGCTCGCGCAGCGGCTCCAGCATGCCGAACAGCACGGCGAGCTTCGACATGGTCGTGGACTCGCCGCCGGGGATCACCAGGGCGTCGACCTCGGCGAGCTCCTCGGGGCGCCGGACCGGCCTGGCCACGGCGTCCGCCGCGGCCAGGGCGATCAGGTGCTCCCGTACGTCGCCCTGGAGAGCCAGGACACCGATCACGGGGGTGCTCATATGACTACCAGCCGCGGTTGGCGTAGCGCTCGGACTCGGGGAGGGTGTCGCAGTTGATGCCGACCATGGCCTCGCCCAGGTTGCGGGAGGCGTCCGCGATGATCTTCGGGTCGTCGTAGAAGGTGGTGGCCTTCACGATGGCGGCGGCGCGCTTGGCCGGGTCGCCCGACTTGAAGATGCCGGAGCCGACGAAGACGCCCTCGGCGCCGAGCTGGCGCATCAGCGCGGCGTCGGCGGGGGTGGCGACGCCACCGGCGGAGAACAGGACGACCGGGAGCTTGCCGAGCTCGGCGACTTCCTTGACCAGCTCGTACGGCGCGCGCAGCTCCTTGGCGGCGGCGAACAGCTCGTTGTTGTCGTAGCCGCGCAGGCGGGCGATCTCGTTCTTGATCTGGCGCAGGTGGCGGACGGCCTCGACGACGTTGCCGGTGCCGGCCTCGCCCTTCGAGCGGATCATGGCCGCGCCCTCGGCGATGCGGCGCAGGGCCTCGCCCAGGTTGGTGGCACCGCAGACGAAGGGGGTGGTGAACGCCCACTTGTCGGAGTGGTTGACCTCGTCGGCCGGGGTCAGGACCTCGGACTCGTCGATGTAGTCGACGCCGAGGGACTGCAGGACCTGGGCCTCGACGAAGTGGCCGATGCGGGACTTGGCCATGACCGGGATGGAGACGGCCTCGATGATCTCTTCGATCATGTTGGGGTCGGACATGCGGGCGACCCCGCCGTCCTTGCGGATGTCGGCCGGGACCCGCTCCAGGGCCATGACGGCGACGGCGCCCGCGTCCTCGGCGATCTTCGCCTGCTCGGCGTTGACCACGTCCATGATCACGCCGCCCTTCAGCTGCTCGGCCATGCCGCGCTTGACGCGCGAGGTGCCGATCGCCGACTCGGCGGACTGGGGGGAGGTGGGAAGCGTGCTCACGGATGACCTCACTCGAAGGGAACTCGAAAGGAAGACGGGTAGTACCTGCCCGAGGAAACCCCACGGGTCAGTCCACTACAAGGGCCAATGTGGAGCCTGTGGCTCCTTCATTTGTCCCTCACGGCCCTAGGTGGGCCGATCGGCAAGATCCACCGGCGGCTCGTCGTCCATTTCGAAGGCCAGCGGGAACGGTGCGTGCCCGGCCAGTCTGAACCAGCGGACCTTGCGGTGGCGGCGCAGCGCGCGGGCGGCCCGTACGGCGTCGTTGTGGAACCGGCGGGCCATGGGCACCCGGCGGACGGCCGCCGCCAGCTCCTCCGTGGCCTGCGCCCCGCCGGGGGCCGCCTTGAGCACCTCGACCTGGTCGGCGTCGGCGAAGACCGCCCGGAGCGCCTGGCTGAGCTCGCTCTCGGCGACCTCGCGGTGCTCCTCCTCGGCCTGCCGGGCGGCGTGCGCGGCCTCGTACAGCACCAGCGAGGAGGCGGGGTCCAGCACCCCGGAGGTGGCCACCTCCAGCACCACCGAGGCCCGCCGTACGAGCTGCGCGTCGAGCGCGGCGCGCGCGGCGTCCATCCGCGAGTGCAGCCGGTCGAGCCGGCCGGCGGTCCAGCTGAGGTAGACCCCGACGACTCCGAGAGCCAGGGCGATCCAGACAAGGGTTTCGATCACGCTGCGCGACCCTACCGCTCCGCGAGGCCCCGGCCCCCATCGGCCCTCGCCGGGCCGCCGCGGGGCCCATAGGGTTCGTGATCACTCGTGATCATCACCTACCGGGGGAACGAAGATGGCTCCGTACCGCAGACCACTGGCGTGCGCGCTGCTCGCGATGGCGGCCGCCCTGGTGGCGACCGCCCTGGCCGCCCACCTCTGGGGCGGTTCGGACGGCGGCCTCGTCGTGCTGATCCGGGTGCGCGGCCACTTCGTCGCGATCGGCTGGCTCACGCTGGCAGCCCTGTGCGGGGCGGTCCTGCTGGGCCTGCGCAAACCGATGACGCGCGTCACCGTCGGTGTACCGGTGCTCGGACTCGGCGCGCCGGTCATGGTCCTCGTCACCATGCTGGCCATGCTGGACGGCGGGCAGGAGCAGACGCGGAGCCTTGCGGCCCCCGGCCGGGACGACCGGAGGCTGGTCGTCGAGGAGGGCTCGGCCATGATCGACCCGCTGTGGTACGTGTACGTCCACGAGGGGAGCGGGCCCTGGGAGCGCCGCTGGATCGCCGGCCACTTCAACGGCGACGCGACCGACAACGAGCTCCGCGAGGCCGTCTGGGCGGGCCCCGACCGGATCCGGATGACCACACGGGAGGGCGCGGTCCACGAGGTGACCATCACCCCCGGCGGCCGGCCGGACCGGGTCGTCTCCGCCGGGTGGTGAGCCCTCAGGAGGCCGAGGTGTCCTTCGAGAAGCCCAGGCGGGTGCGGAGGCTCGTGCTGCGGTCGTCCTCGGCGACCGCCGCCGCGCCGTCCGTGACCGTCTCGTAGACCGCCAGGATGTCCGCCCCGACCGTGGACCAGTCGAAGCGGCGGACGTGCGCGGAGCCGCTGGCGCTGAGCTTCGCCCGGCGGGCCGGGTCGCGCAGGAGGGTGATCGCCGCCTCCGCCAGGGCGTCGGCGTTCTCGTTGGCGAAGAGGTCCCCCGCCCCGCCCTGGTCCAGCACCTGCGCGAAGGCGTCCAGGTCCGATGCCAGGACCGCGGCGCCCGCCGACAGGGCCTCGACCAGGATGATGCCGAAGCTCTCGCCGCCGGTGTTCGGGGCGACGTACACGTCCACGCTGCGCAGCAGCCGTGCCTTGTCCTCGTCCGAGACCATGCCGAGGAACTTGACCCGCCGGCGCAGTTCCGCGGGCAGCGAGGCCACCGCCTCCTCCTCGTCGCCGCGGCCGGCGACCAGCAGGCGTACGTCCGGGCAGGCCTCCACGATCTTCGGGAAGGCCTCCATCAGCACCGGCAGGCCCTTGCGCGGCTCGTCGATCCGGCCGATGAAGCCCAGGGTCTGCCCGGACCAGTCGGGGTTCGGGTCGGCCTTGGCGAAGAAGTCCACGTCGACGCCGTTGGGGATGACGACCGCGTCGCCGCCGAGGTGCTCCACCAGCGTGCGCCGCGCGTACTCGCTCACCGCGATCCGCGCGCTGATCTTCTCCAGGGCCGGCTGGAGGATCGGGTACGCCGCGATCATGGCGCGCGAGCGCGGGTTCGAGGTGTGGAAGGTGGCCACGATCGGGCCCTGCGCGGCCCAGCAGGAGAGCAGCCCCAGCGAGGGCGAGGCCGGCTCGTGGATGTGGATCACGTCGAAGGTGCCGTCGTGCAGCCAGCGCCGTACCCGCGCGGCGGAGAGGAACCCGAAGTTGAGGCGGGCCACCGAGCCGTTGTAGGGCACCGGCACCGCCCGTCCCGCCGAGACCACGTAGGGCGGCAGCGGGGTCTCGTCGTCCGCCGGGGCCAGGACCGACACCTCGTGGCCGAGACGGATCAGGTGCTCGGCCAGATCCCGGATGTGGAACTGGACGCCGCCCGGCACGTCCCACGAGTAGGGGCACACGATGCCGATCTTCACTACGCGCGCTCCTCCAGGTCGTCCAGCCACAGTCGCTGCAGCATGTGCCAGTCCTCCGGGTGCTCGGCGATCCCCCAGGCGAAGGCGTCCGCCACCGCCTGCGTCATGACGGCGGTCTTCTCGGTCCGCGTGCCCTTCTTCGGCACCTCCACCTCGGGGTGGATGCGGCCGTACATCTTCGGCGTGTCCCCGTAGTGCAGGGTGGCCGGGAGCAGGACCGCACCGGTCTGCTGGGCCAGCAGCGCCGGCCCGGCCGGCATGCGCGCCGTGGAGCCGAAGAAGTCCACCTCGACCCCGGAGGCCGACAGGTCCCGGTCCGCGACGAGGCAGACCAGGCCGCCGGAGCGGAGCCGGCGGGCGAGGGTGCCGAAGGCGGCGCCGCCGCTGTGCGGCAGGACCTCCATGCCCAGGCTCTCCCGGTAGGCCACGAAGCGGTCGTAGAGGGTCTCGGGCTTGAGCCGCTCGGCGACCGTGGTGAACGGGACCCCGATGTGGCCGATGGCCCACGCACCGGCGAGGTCCCAGTTGGCGAGGTGCGGCAGCGCGACGACGACCCCGCGCCCGGAGGCGAGGGCGTCGCGCAGGAGCTGCTCGTCCTGGAACTCGACGTCCGTACTGAACCGCTCCGGGTCCATGGTCGGCAGCCGGAAGGACTCCATCCAGTACCGCATGTACGAGCGCATGCCCGCCTTGGACAGCTCGCGCAGCCGCTCCGGTCCGGCGTCGGGCACCACCCGGGCCAGATTCGACTCCAGCCGCAGCACGCTCTTGCCGCGCCGCTTCCACGCGAAGTCCGCGATCCTCCGGCCCAGGGCCACCGCGGCCGGCTCGGGCAGCTTCTTGACCCCGGCCCAGCCGAGCCCGTAGAGCCCGCTGACCAGCTTGTCCTGCGCGCTGCCCATCAGGCCGCGCCGCCGTCGGCGGCGGCAGCCTCGGCGTCGGCCTCGGCCGACTCGCGGCGTACGGTGACCACCCGCTGGATCAGCGTGACGAGCGAGCCCACGGCCACGATCCACAGCGCGATCGGCAGCAGCACCCCGATCCAGGACGGCACGCCGAAGGTCTGCAGACCCGACAGGCCGGCCGCGACCAGCGAGATCACCAGGCGCTCGGCCCGCTCGATGAGCCCGTTGACGGCCACCGGCAGCCCGATCGACTCGCCGCGGGCCTTGGTGTACGAGACCACCTGGCCGCTGGCCAGGCAGAAGATCGCGACCGCGCAGAGGACGTTGTCGTTCCCGGATCCCGCGTACCAGAGCGCGAGACCGCCGAAGATCGCCGCGTCCGCCACCCGGTCGAGGGTGGAGTCGAGGAAGGCTCCCCAGCGGCTGGAGATGCCGGCCTGGCGGGCCATGTTCCCGTCCACCAGGTCGGAGAAGACGAAGAGGGTGATGGTGATCGTGCCCCAGAAGAACTCGCCCCGGGGGAAGAAGAACAGCGCTCCCGCCACCACTCCGGCCGTGCCGATCAGGGTGACCGCGTCCGGGCTCACCCCCCGCCGGAGCAGAAAAGCGGCGAATGGCGTGAGAACACGCGTGAAGAATGCACGCGCGTACTTGTTCAGCATGGCCTTCCCGGAGGGTCGCTGGGCCGCACGGCCACCACGGCCACCGGCTGGCCCATCGTAGCCAGCACGCCGCCGCCCGAACGCCGCGCACCCACCGGTTCGTGCCGCGTAAGGCGTACTTCACGTCACGGACCGCCTCCGGTGGGCCCTCGGGTACGTGCCCGGTACGACGTATGGACGCGGTGTGACACCAGTGCAAAGCTCGAAGAACCCCGTGTTCCTCATCCGAGGAGCCGCTCAAGGAATCGATCAAGGAACCCACCCTCCTCACCGTCACCACCGGGAGGCACGAGCACCATGGGAGCCACATCACACCAAGCCGGAGCCGCCGGCAGGGCACTGACGGCCGACCGCCCTTCCTCCATCCGGAATGTCGTGCTGGTCGGCCACAGCGGATCCGGCAAGACCACGCTGGTCGAAGCCCTCGCCCTGACCGCCGGAGCGGTCAACCGGGCCGGCCGCGTCGAGGACGGCGCCACCGTCTCCGACTACGACGAGATCGAGCACCGCAGGCAGCGCTCCGTCCAGCTCTCCCTCGTCCCCGTCGAATGGGGCGGGATCAAGATCAATATTTTGGACACCCCCGGATACGCCGACTTCGTCGGGGAACTCAGGGCCGGTCTGCGCGCCGCGGACGCGGCCCTTTTCGTCGTCTCGGCCTCGGACGGCGTCGACGGGGCCACCCGCATGGTCTGGGACGAGTGCGAGGCCGTCGGAATGCCCCGCGCCATCGTCGTGACCCACCTGGAGGCCGCCCGCTCCGACTACGCGCAGATGACCACCGTCTGCGGCGAGATCTTCGGCGCCGAGGACCCCGACGCGGTCGTCCCCCTGTACCTGCCCCTGCACGGCCCGGCCGGCCCCGACGGCCACGCCCCGGTCACCGGCCTGCTCGGCCTGCTCTCCCAGCGCGTCTACGAGTACTCCTCCGGCGAGCGCGTGGAGCGCGACCCGGACCCCGCCGAGCTCGCGCTGATCGCCGACGCCCGTTCCCGCCTCATCGAGGGGATCATCGCCGAGAGCGAGGACGAGGGCCTCATGGACCGCTACCTCGGCGGCGAGGACATCGACGTCAAGACCCTCGTGGACGACCTGGAGCGGGCCGTCGCCTGCGGCACCTTCCACCCCGTCCTGATGGCCGCACCCGCGACCGACGGCGCCCGCCAAGGGCTCGGCACGGTGGAACTCCTCGAACTGGTCACCGGCGGCTTCCCCACCCCCCTGGAACGCGCCGCCGTCGCCGTCACCCGCCCCGACGGCTCCGCCCGCCCGGACGTCACCTGCGATCCCGCCGGCCCCCTCGTCGCCGAGGTCGTCAAGACCTCCTCCGACCCCTACGTCGGCCGCGTCTCCCTCGTCCGCGTCTTCTCCGGCACCCTGAAGGCCGAGGACACCGTCCACGTCAGCGGGCACGGGCTCGCCGACCGGGGCCACGAGGACCACGACGTCGACGAGCGGATCGGCACCCTCACCGGCCCCTTCGGCAAACAGCAGCGCGTCCTCACCCGGTGCATCGCCGGCGACCTCGCCTGCGTGGCCAAGCTCACCCGCGCCGAGACCGGCGACACCCTCTCCGCCAAGGACGACCCGCTCCTCATGGAGCCCTGGACCATGCCCGACCCGCTGCTCCCCCTCGCCATCGAGGCCCACAGCAAGGCCGACGAGGACAAGCTCTCCCAGGGCCTGGCCCGGCTCGTCGCCGAGGACCCCACCATGCGGCTGGAGCAGAACCCGCACACCCACCAGGTCGTCCTGTGGTGCCTCGGCGAGGCCCACCAGGACGTCGCCCTGGAACGGCTGCGCACCCGCTACGGCGTCCAGGTCGATCCCGTACCGCACAAGGTGAGCCTGCGCGAGACCTTCGCCGCCAAGGCCGCCGGCCGCGGCCGGCACGTCAAGCAGTCCGGCGGCCACGGCCAGTTCGCCATCTGCGAGATCGAGGTGGAGCCGCTCCCGCCGGGCAGCGGCATCGAGTTCGTCGACAAGGTGGTCGGCGGCTCCGTGCCCCGCCAGTTCATCCCGTCCGTGGAGAAGGGCGTACGCGGCCAGGCCGCCCGCGGGGTCGCGGCCGGCTACCCGCTGGTCGACGTGCGCATCACCCTGCTCGACGGCAAGGCCCACTCCGTGGACTCCTCCGACGCCGCCTTCCAGACGGCCGGCGCCCTCGCGCTGCGCGAGGCCGCCGCCGAGGCCCGCATCGACCTCCTCGAACCGGTCGCCGAGCTCGCCGTCCTCGTCCCCGACGAGTACGTGGGCCCGGTCATGAGCGACCTCGCGGGCCGCCGCGGCCGCGTCGTCGGCACCGACCAGGCCGGCCCCGGGCGCACCCGGGTCCGCGCCGAGATCCCCGAGATCGAGATCGGCCGCTACGCCGTGGAGCTGCGCTCCGTCTCGCACGGCACGGGACGCTTCGCCCGGGCCTATGCCCGGCACGAGCCCATGCCACCTCAAATCGCGGACAAGGTGCGCGAACAGACAGAGAAGGGAAGCTAGTTGACATAGCGTCGGGAAGGGCCGCCCACCCAACCAGCTTGCGGTGGGCGGCATTTCCCTGTCCCATGACCATGGGGCGAGATCCGCCGATAGGCTCATCGGCGCACCAAAAGAGCACGAACGCACAGCGATGGGGGCAGCGGTGGCGGACGACGGATTCGACTTCAGGCCCGGAGCGCAGATTCCTCTCCAGGGTGGCGGTGGGCAGACGGCGGCGACCAACGCCCTCGCCTCGGCCGCGTACCGCGACGGCGGCAAGGACAGCAGGCTGGAGAAGCTACTCACCGCCAACAACGAGCTCCACCCGGCCACGGTCAAGCCCCCGAAGGTCTCCCTCTTCGAGCCCAGCCTGGGCGAGGCCTTCTGCCGGGCCGTCGAGGCCCGCACCCTCGGCGCGGGCCGCAAGCCGCTGATCCAGTCCTTCGGCGCCGATCCGCAGACGGTGGTGGAGCACTGCCTGGCCGCCTCCCGCATCCGCAAGGAGCGCGACCGCAGGCTCCGGCTGATCATGCTGGTCTGCGGGGTGCTGTTCCTGCCGGGTCTGCTGCTGTGGCTGGGCCTGTTCCAACTCCGCAAGACCCTGTCCGGCAAGGGCGACAAGCGCAGCTCCTGGATCGGGACCGCGGTCCTGGTCGGCGTGGGCGTCGTGGCCGCCGTCCTGATGTTCCGGCTGCCGCTCACCGGCTTCCTCGGGCTCTACACCCGCGGCATGATCATCGCCCCGGCCCTGGGCTGGCTGCTCGCCCGCCGGACCTGCGAGGCCACGGCCAAGGACCTGCGCGCCCGCTGGGACGGGCTGCTGTCCGGCGGCGGGGTCGGCGCCAAGATCCCCGAGGCCGTTCCGGGCAACCCCGACGAGAAGGCGCGCGAGGACCTGCGCCACCAGCTCGCCAAGCTCACCGCGGAGGACCGCAGCAACCAGGTCTTCTACGCGGGCCCCAAGGGGATCCTCGGCATGGGCACCCGCTGGGGAAGCTGGCAGATGGCCGAGGAGCTCGCCCCCAAGACCGAAGGGATGGAGATCCATCCCTTCCGCAGCTGGGACGTCATACGCGCGATCGACACCCAGCTCCGCAAACTGGAGCGGGGCCCCCTGCACACCGGCGGCTTCCCGACGGCCGCGATCCAGCACTGGATCGTCACCCCGGTCGGCGAGGGCGCCGCCGAGGTGGCCCGCCCCACCGGCGAGAACGTCGACGCCTTCCTCATCAAGCCGCACGAGATCACCCGGATCTGCAACGAGCAGCAGTTCAGCGCCGGGAACCGGCACTACCTGGGCATCCAGTACCCGCTGTGGGACGGCCAGCTGGTCATCAACATGCTGGTCACGGTCACCGTGCTCTACAAGACCCTGCGCGTGGACGTCACCGCGCACGCCCTGGGCCCCGTACACGGCCTCTTCACCACCAAGTCCGCGGCCCCGGTGGTGGAGGTGCCCAAGAGCATCCGCTTCTGGGAGACCGTGGAGCGACCGCTGCCGCTGGTGGACGTCCAGGAGGTGGTGCGCCTGGCCGTACGGGCCCCGCTGACCTGGTACCCGCCGATCCTGGACTTCTTCGGCGGCAAGCTCGTGCTGCCCGAGCCCTTCGGCCTGCGGCACGTCTGGGCGAGCTCGATGTGGCGCCACCGGTTCATGGCCGACGACGCCCTGCGCACGGTGGCTCCGGTCCTGCGGTCGATCCACGCCGCGACCTTCAAGGTGCTGGAGGAGAACGGCGTCGACACCGACCGCTTCACCAACCGCTCCTCGATCATGAGCGGGCTCATCCAGGAGCCCTCGCCGCGCAAGGCCGACGTCTACGACGCGTAGGTAGGCTGGAGGCGCGGGCTGGAGCAGTGGCAGTGGCATCCCTACGATCCGGAGGAGCGGCCGTGACCGAGCGCAAACCGCCTGGCGTCAGCTTCGAGTCCTTCGTGGACCGGCAGATCCGACAGGCCGCCGAGCGGGGCGAATTCGAGAACCTGCCCGGCTACGGCAAGCCGCTGGACTCCCTCGACGCGCCGTACGACGAGCTGTGGTGGATCAAGGGCAAGCTGCACCGCGAGGGGTTCGCCGTCCTGCCCCCGGCGCTCGCGCTGCGCAAGGAGGCGGAGGACGCCCGGGAGGCGGCCCTCGCGGCCCGCTCCGAGCGGCAGGTGCGGGACATCCTCACGGTGGTGAACGAGAAGATCCGCGCCGCCCTGCTCAGGCCCCCGCCGGGACCGCCCCTGGGCCTGACCGAATTCGACGTCGAGGCCGTACTGGAGGCGTGGCGCGAGAGCCGTGCGGGGCGGTCGGCCGGCTGATCGGCCGGCTGGTCAGCCGACCGGCCAGGCGTCCGCGAGCATCTGACGGGTGTCCGCGAGCAGTTGCGGCAGCACCTTGGTGTGGCCGACGACCGGCATGAAGTTCGTGTCCCCGCCCCAGCGGGGCACGATGTGCTGGTGCAGGTGCGCGGCGATGCCGGCTCCGGCGGCGACGCCCTGGTTCATGCCGATGTTGAAACCGTGCGCGCCCGAGGCCTTGCGCAGCGCGACCATCGCCCGCTTGGTGAGGTCCGCGAGCTCCACCGTCTCGGGGGCGTCGAGCTCGGTGTAGTCGGCGACGTGCCGGTACGGGACGACCATCAGGTGGCCGCCGTTGTACGGGTAGAGGTTCAGCACCGCGTAGACGTGCTTGCCACGCGCCACGACCAGGCCGTCCTGGTCGGACATCTCCGGAATCCCGCAGAAGGGACAGCCGTCGCCGGCCTCCGGACCGGTCGGCTTGTTCTCCCCCTGGATGTAGGCCATCCGGTGGGGCGTCCACAGACGCTGGAACGCGTCCTGCGTGCCCACACCGATCTGCTGCTCCGGCTCAATCGTCATGGCGGCAAGCATATGACCTTGGCTTCCCGTACGAGGAAGGCCCCCGGAAAGTGATCACTTCCGGGGGCCTTCCAGGATGCTGCGGGTACCGATGCCGCGGGTGCGGATCAGACCTGGACGCGGTCCGCGACGACCTTGGCCAGCTTGGCCAGCGCCTCGTCCTTGGCGATGCCGTTCTCCTGCGAACCGTCGCGGTAACGGAAGGAGACCGTGCCCGCCGCCATGTCCTCGTCACCGACGATGATCATGAAGGGGACCTTGAGCTTCTGGTGGTTGCGGATCTTCTTCTGCATGCGGTCGGAGGAGGCGTCCACCTCGACCCGCAGACCCTGCTTCTTCGCCGCCGCGGCGAACTCCTGCAGGTATTCGACGTGCCCGTCGCCGATCGGGATGCCGACGGCCTGGACCGGGGCCAGCCACGGCGGCATGGCGCCCGCGTAGTGCTCCAGCAGCACGGCGAAGAACCGCTCGATCGAACCGAACAGCGCGCGGTGGATCATGACCGGGCGCTGGCGGGAGCCGTCCGGGGCGGTGTACTCCAGGTTGAAGCGCTCCGGCAGGTTGAAGTCGAGCTGCACGGTCGACATCTGCCAGGTGCGGCCGATGGCGTCGCGCGCCTGCACGGAGATCTTCGGGCCGTAGAAGGCCGCGCCGCCCGGGTCGGGGGTGAGGGGCAGGCCCTGCTTCTCGGCGACCTGCTGGAGGACCGCGGTGGCCTCCTCCCAGACCTCGTCCGAGCCGACGAACTTCTCCGGGTCCTTGGTCGACAGCTCCAGGTAGAAGTCGGTCAGACCGTAGTCGCGGAGCAGGTTCAGCACGAAGGTGAGGGTGCGGTCGAGCTCGTCCGCCATCTGCTCACGGGTGCAGTAGATGTGCGCGTCGTCCTGGGTGAAGCCCCGGGCGCGGGTCAGGCCGTGCACCACGCCGGACTTCTCGTACCGGTACACGGTGCCGAACTCGAACAGGCGCAGCGGCAGTTCGCGGTAGGAGCGGCCGCGCGCGTCGAAGATCAGGTTGTGCATCGGGCAGTTCATGGGCTTGAGGTAGTAGTCGGTACCACCGTCGAGCTGCATGGGGGGGTACATGCCCTCCGCGTACCAGTCCAGGTGACCGCTCTTCTCGAAGAGCGCGCCCTTGGTGGCGTGCGGGGAGTAGACGAACTCGTAGCCCTCCTCCTCGTGCCGGCGGCGCGAGTAGTCCTCCATGGTCCGGCGGATGATGCCGCCGCGCGGGTGGAAGACGGCGAGGCCGGAGCCGATCTCGTCCGGGACGGAGAAGAGGTCCAGCTCGTTGCCGAGCTTGCGGTGGTCGCGCTTCTCGGCCTCGGCGAGGAAGTCGAGGTGGGCCTTCAGCTCCTCCTTCGACGGCCACGCGGTGCCGTAGATGCGCTGGAGCATCGGGTTCTTCTCGCTGCCGCGCCAGTAGGCGGCGGCGTTGCGCATGAGCTTGAACGCCGGGATGTTCCGGGTGGTGGGCAGGTGGGGACCGCGGCAGAGGTCCTTCCAGCACAGCTCGCCGGTCTTCGCGTCCAGGTTGTCGTAGATGGTCAGCTCGCCGCCGCCCACCTCGACGTTCGCGCCGTCGTCGGTCGACGCGGAGCCCTTGATGCCGATGAGCTCCAGCTTGTACGGCTCGTCGGCGAGCTCCTCGCGGGCCGCCTCGTCGGTGACCACGCGGCGGGAGAAGCGCTGGCCGCGCTTCTGGATCTCCTGCATCTTCTTCTCGACGGCCTTCAGGTCCTCCGGGGTGAAGGGCCGGGCCACGTCGAAGTCGTAGTAGAAGCCGTCGCGGACCGGCGGGCCGATGCCCAGCTTGGCCTCGGGGAAGAGCTCCTGCACGGCCTGCGCCATGACGTGCGCGGTCGAGTGGCGCAGGATGTTGAGGCCGTCCTCGGAGGAGATCTCCACCGGCTCGACGGTCTCGCCGTCCTTCACCTCGTACGCGAGGTCCTTCAGCTCACCTGCGATGCGCGCGGCGACGATGGTGCGCTCGCCGGCGAAGAGCTCGGCCGCCGTAGTGCCCGTGGCCACCACGCGCTCGTCCCGCTCGGAATCGCGTTGGATGATCACACGGACGTCTGACACCGGTCTCTCCTGAACTCTGGGGGTGCGCGAGCGAACACTGCGCGCCTGAATCGTACCGAGCGGAGCGGCCACGCCGCTAAACGGTTACGACGCGGGCCCGCCGGACCCACCTCCCCGGCCCGGCCCGGGGCCCGCGCCCGCCTGCCCTGGGCTCCGCCCGTGCCCCCGGAGCAACCGGGTCTGCCCGGGTGCGGCTCAAAGACCCGGGGCTCCGCCCCGCACCCTCCCCCAGACTCCGTCCGGGGGGACCCCCACGCCTCAAACGCCGGCGGGGCTGGATGATGCGGCCACGCCTCGAGGTGGGGCCGATAGCCTGGGCGGCATGCCTAGCCCGCGGATACGCCTGTTGGACCTGACCGACGACGCCACTGCCGTGGCCGTGCACCGGGTCGGGCGGGCGGCGTACGCGGTGGAGGCGGAGCTGATCGGCTTCGACGGCATCCCGGCGCTGGGCGAGAGCCTCGCGGAGATGCGGGCGCAGGAGCTGAACTGGGTCGGCGCCGTTCCCGAGGCCGGGGAGCTCGCCGGCTTCCTCGCCTGGGAGGAGGAGGCCGATGGTGGCATCTCCATCGACCGTCTCTGCGTGTCCCCGGCCTGGTTCCGCCGGGGCATCGCCTCCCTGCTGCTCCGCCACGCCCTGACCGACCTCTTCGCGGGCCGCCCCGTCACGGTCACCACGGGCGCCGCCAACACCCCCGCGCTCTCCCTCTACGCACACCTGGGCTTCACCCGAGGCCCCGACTTCTCCCCCGCCCCGAACCTGACGATGGCCGCCTTCCGTTTCAGCCCCGCCGGCGTTTGAGGCGTGGGGGTCCCCCCGGACGGAGTCTGGGGGAGGGTCTGGGGCGGAGCCCCAGCGGCGGCGGCGCGCGCTACTCCTCGGCCTCGAGCACATCCGCAGGATCGAACGCCTCGTCCAGCGACTTCATCAGCCGGTCCCGCTCGACCTCGTCCAGCGGCACCGGCGTCACATCCGTCGCGTCCGTGAGGCGACGGAAGCCGCCCCGCCGCTGCAACCGCCCGCCGACGCGGATCGGCAGGCCCACCAGGTGCGCGTGCCCCGCCACCCGGTACGCCTCCTCGTCCAGCGCGGCGCGTACGTACGGGACCTCCGCGCCCGCGAGGACCCGGAGCCGGACCGTGCCCCCGCCCCCCGGGGCCGAGCGCCGCATCCGGACCACCGCCCCCGCGATGCGGACCTGGACGGCCGGCTCGTCCCGGGTGTACCGCGCCGCCGCCTCCCGCAGCACCGGCAGGTCGCCCGGTGAGAACTCCACCGGCTCGGGCCGGGCCGCGCAGCCCGCCGGGACCCCGGCCGCCGGTGCCCAGGCGAGCGCGATCCGGGCCCCCTCCGAGCCCCGGACCAGTGCGATCAGTGCCTCGGCGAGTTCCCGGCTGACCCCGGCCCGTACCGCGGCGTCGAAGGCCTCCATGCCGCCGGTGGCCCGCTGGTAGTCCACGGCTTCGCGGGCCGCGTGCAGGGCGTGGTGGAGCCGGGTCACGGTGCCCCGGCCGCCGTCCACCGGTACGTACGCGGTCAGGTGCCGGCCGCCCGGGTGCGGGCCCACCAGGACCCCGTCCAGGGCCCGTTCGGCCTTGGCCCGGTGCCGGGCCCCGTAGTACCCGGCCCGGGCCCGTTCGGCCAGGGCCCCGGCGAGGAGGAGCTGGCGGGCGGCCGAGCGCAGCTGTTCCTGCACCGTCCACGCGGCCTCGCCCCGGAGCCCGTACGCGCCCTGCGGGATCTCCCGGTCCCAGTGGATCTCGTCGCTGGGCACGCTCAGCCCGTAGAGCACCTCCCGCGCGGAGGGCAGGCCGCTGCGCGAGAGGGCCGTGATCGCCTCTTCGAGCAGGTCGGCGCAGTCGGGGAAGGTGCGGCTCTCGGGGACGAGCAGGCTGGTGGCGGCGCGGGCCGTCGGGTGCGCGGCGGGCGGGGTCCAGCGCCCGTACCGGCCGGCGGCCCCGCCCCGGCGGAGCCAGCCGTGGCGGTGCAGCAGCGCGCCGAGCACGGCCGGATCGACCTGTGCGGGATCGGGGGCGGCCGGGTGCGCGGAGTCCGTGAACCCGCCGTAGTCCGGGGACGGCAGCGGTTCCAGGTTGGGCGAGTGCCAGTGCATCAGGGTGTCCCTCCCGACCCGACCCGGGTCATGATCTCGCACAGCGCCCGGTCGTCGAAGATCCGCGCGGTCGGGATCCGTACGGTGGTCCGGCGGCGGCCGGTCACCGGGTGTCCGGCGAGATTGGTCCAGTAGCAGCAGTGCCGCAGGTCGAGGCGGTCGTGCCCGGCGGCGAGCCACTGGTCGCGCTCCCGCGGGACGAGCATCACGACGAGGATCTTGTGGACGGCGACCGGGGTGCGGGCCAGTTTCACCAGGTGCTCGTTGTCGAGGGTGAAGGCGAAGGTGGGTCCGGCCGGCCGGGGCGGTATCTGGTAGGTCGCCTTCAACTGCACCTTGATGGTGACCTCGTCGTCGACGACGTGCTCGGGGGCGCCGTGGCTGACGTGCCAGTCGATGCCGTTGTCGGGAAAGGGCTGGGAGAGCGAGCAGCCGGCCGCGGCGGCGACGGCGTGCAGGTATCCCACCTGAAGGGTTTCCATGCAGGCGGTGGTGGCGAGTGTGCCGCGCAGCGGTCCGGTCCGCGCGTCGTCCGGTGTTCCGGTCCGCGGATCGATCTGCCCCGCCAGCACCCCGCCCGGTTCGGGCTGCGCGAGCGCCATGGCCGGCTCCCCATGCCTTCCGGGCTCTGCCGTCGGTGGTGGGTGGGGTGACGACCGGTCATGTGTACGGCCCCCCAGGGATGTTGTCTCCGCACCCGGGTCCCCGCAAACGGCGTACGGGGCAAACAGCCCGGGTATCACCGATGCGGGCGAAGGTGGCGTGATCCAGGTGCGCCCCATCTGCCGACCGGGGACGAGGAGTTCGCCATGACACGCTGGTACGAGGGCCCGCTGGCCGCATTCGACACGGAGACCACCGGGGTGGACGTCGAGCAGGACCGGATCGTGTCCGCCGCGCTCGTCGTGCAGGAGTGTGCGGGGGGCCGGGTCCGCACCACCCGCTGGCTGGTCAATCCCGGCGTTCCGGTGCCGCCGGGGGCGACGGAAGTGCACGGGCTGACCGACGAGCACCTGCAGCGGCACGGGCGCTGGCCGGCGCCCGTGGTGGAGGAGATAGCCCGTGCGCTCGGGGAGCAGCAGGTGGCCGGCCGGCCGGTGGTGGTGATGAACGCGCCGTTCGATCTGACGCTGCTGGACCGGGAGTTGCGCCGGCACCGGGCCTCGTCGCTGACCCGGTACCTGGACAACCGGCCGCTGACGGTGCTGGATCCGCGGGTGCTGGACAAGCACCTGGACCGCTACCGCAAGGGGCGGCGGACGCTGACGGACCTGTGTGCGCACTACGGGATCGAGCTGGAGGGCGCGCACGACGCGGCGGCGGACGCGATGGCCTCGCTGGAGCTCGTACGGGCGGTGGGGCGCCGGTTCGCGGCCCGGCTGGAGCGGCTGTCGCCGGCGGAGCTGCACACGCTGCAGGCGGTCTGGCACGCGGCGCAGGCGCGGGGCCTGCAGGCGTGGTTCGCGCGGCAGGGGACGCCGGAGCCGGTCGATCCGCACTGGCCGCTGCGGCCGGACCTGTCGACGGCGGCCTAGGCGGCCTGAAGACACCCGGCCCCGTACATGCGGAAGGCCGGTCCGTCTTTCGACGGACCGGCCTGTCCCGGTGGGCGATACTGGGATCGAACCAGTGACCCCTTCGGTGTGAACGAAGTGCTCTCCCGCTGAGCTAATCGCCCGGGAACGCACTGAACAATACAGAAGCCTCGGGGCTGGTTCAAACCGCTTGCCTCCCGCTGCGTACTCAGAGCGGATCTGAGTACGTCCGCCCATGTCCTGACGGCGTGACCGGCGCCACACTCCCGGTATGAACAACCCTCTGCCGCCGGCCGAAGAGCTGGCGCTCATCGAGCGTGAGCTGGTGCAACTCGATGCCCGGCGGCTCCACTTGCTGACCCGCCGGGACTGGCTGCGGCACATCCTCCAGCAGCCCGGACCCGCCCCCGCCCCCGCCGGCTGGGGGTCCGCCGTGCCCGCCGGGCCGCCGAAGGAGACCTCGGCCCCGAGCGCGCAGAACGTGTTGCTCGCCCTGGGCGCCGTGCTGCTGGCCGTGGCCGCGCTCGCGTTCACGCTGGTCAGCTGGGGCTCTATGGGGATCGCCGGGCGCTCGGCGGTCCTGGTCGCGGTGACGGCGGCGGCCCTGGCCGCGCCCGTGCCGCTGCTGCGCCGGGGGCTGCGGTCGACCGCGGAGTCGGTGGCCGCGGTGGGGCTGCTGCTGACGGTGCTGGACGCGTACGCGCTGTACGCGGTCGGAATGCCGGACGCCGACGGCACCGGGTACGCGGCGGGTGCGGCCGCGGTGCTGGCGGCGGTGTGGGCCGGATACGGCTCGGCCCTGCGGAAGCTGCGGCTCCCGCTGCCGGCGGCGGTGCTGGCGGCGCAGTTCCCGCTGCCGCTGGCGGCGCTGGCCGCGCAGGGGGGCCCGCTGGAGCTGGGCTGGGCGCTGCTGGCGACGGCGGTTCTGGACGCGGCGCTCGCCCTGCGGGTGCGGGCGGCGGCGGCCCCGGCGGCCGTGCTCGCGGCGGTGGCGCTGCTGCTCGGGGTGGCCGAGTCCTGGTCGGCGGGCTCGGTGACGCAGGCGCTCGCTCCGGCGGCGCTGCTGCTGGCGGGCGCGGCCCTGGGCACGGCGGCGGCCTGGCGGGAGCCGCGCGCCTGGGTCGCCGCTCTGGTGGCCGGCCTGGCGGCGGTGCTGGCGCTGGGCGGTCTGGTCCGGCCGGCTCTGACGGATTCGGTCCGGGACGGTGCGTGGGTGGCGCTGGCGCACCTGCTGGTGGCACTGCCGCTGCTGGCGGCGGTACGCGTCTCCGCGCTCCCGGCGGCAGTACGACGCGGCCTGGCGCGGGCGGGGGTGGCGGTGACCGCCCTGGTGGCGCTGTCGGCCGGCGCAGCGGTGGTTCCGACGCTGCTCGGCCGGCTGCGGGTGCTGGAGGAGGTGTGGGCGGCGAGCGCTGCGCCCGCGACTCCGTACGCGCCGGGTGCGGCGGGCGTGCTGATCCTGCTGACGGCGGCGGGGGCGGGCTGGTGGCTGTCGCGGGTGCTGGCGCGGCCGGAGCCCGGGGTGGTGGCGGTGGTCCTGGCCTGGGCGGGGCTGTTCACCGCTCCGGTGCTCGGGTTCCCGGCGGCGGCGGTGTTCGCCGCGCAGCTGGCGGTCACGGGCGCGGCCGGGGTGTTCGCCCTGCGCTCCCCCGCGCGCGGCGCCGGGATCGCGGCGGCCGTGTGCGCGCTGACCGGGGCCGCGAACGTGTCCGTGGGCGCGCTGGACGGCCGGGTGGCGACCTTCGCGGTGTGGGGGCTGCTGGGCGCGGCCTGCGCGGCGGGAGCGGCCTACGGGCGCGCTCCGCTCCGGGTCCGCTCCGCGGCGGCGGTGTGCGCCGTCGGGTACGCCACGGCGCTGCTGGTGGCGGCGGCCGCGGTGACGGACCTGGCGGTGGTGTGGTGGTCGCTGCCGGTGCTCGCGGTCCCGGCGCTGGCGGCGGCTTCCGGGCCGCGGCTGGGCGGCGTGCGGATGCCCGTGGAGATCGCGGCGGCCGTGGCCGGCGCCCTCGCGGTGGCCCTGTCGGCCGGGCGGGCCGGGACGCTGGCGCTGGTCCTGGCCCTGGCCGGGGTGGTCTGTGCGGGGGCCGCGGTGCGCCCGGAGCGGCGCGCGGTGGGCTGGGCGGCGGGGGCGCTCTTCGCGGCGGCCACCTGGGTCCGGCTGGCCGACGCCGGGGTCACGATGCCCGAGGCCTACACGCTGCCGGTGACGGTGCCGGCCCTCGTGGTGGGCTTCATCCGGCGCCGCAGGGACCCGCAGGCCTCGTCCTGGACGGCGTACGGCCCGGGGCTGGCGGCGACCCTCCTGCCGAGCCTGCTGGTGGCCCTGGAGGACCGGAACTGGGTGAGGCCGCTGCTGCTGGGGCTGGCCGCGCTGGCCCTGACCCTGATCGGCGCCCAGCGGCGGCTGCAGGCCCCGCTGCTGCTGGGCGGTGCGGTGCTGGCTGTGGTGGCGGTGCACGAGCTGGCCCCGTACGTGGTGCAGGTCGCGGGGGCGCTGCCGCGCTGGGTGCCGCCGGCCCTGGCGGGCCTGCTGCTGCTGGCGGTGGGGGCGACGTACGAGAAGCGGCTGCGCGACGCCCGCCGGCTGCGGGACGCGCTCGGACGGCTGCGGTAACGCCAGAGGCCCGGAGACTGTGAAAGTCTCCGGGCCTCTGGTCCGGGTGGGCGATACTGGGTTCGAACCAGTGACCCCTTCGGTGTGAACGAAGTGCTCTCCCACTGAGCTAATCGCCCGGACGCACCGCAAACATTACCGCATGTCAGCGGTGCTCCCCGACCATCACTGGTCCTTGAGGTTCCAGGGCAGGACGAGCCCGTACTTCCACAGGTAGAAGCCGATCAGTGCGCCCGCGATGACGAGGCCCACGCTGGTCAGGATGATGTTGCGGCGGCGGACCTTCGGGTCGAGCGCCTTCTGTGCCGCCTCGGTGACCTTGCGCTTGGTCCAGCGCAGCACGAGGTGGGCCCAGGCGAACTCGGTGGCCCAGATCGCCAGGCCCGCGAAGATCGCGACCCAGCCGGGGCCGGGCAGGACCAGCATGGCCACACCGGCGGCGATCACGGCGAGGCCGACGACGAAGACGCCGACCTGCCAGCTGAGGTGCAGGCTCCTGCGGGCCTTGACGAAGGCGGGCGCCTTCGAGACGTGCGGCGCCTCGGCCGCGGCTTCCCCGGCCTCCACGGCTTCCCCGGCCTTCACGGCCTCGGCGGCTGCTGCGCCCTCGGTGGCCCCCGTGGCGCGCACGGCGGATTCCTCGGCGGCGGACTCGTCGGTTCCGCGGTCACTCCCCGTATTCATGGGGTCGAATCTACCCGAGCCGGAAGCACACGTGAATGACGGTTTGGATCCGCCGTCCGAGGGACCCAGAGGTCCGCAAAACGGTCAGAGGGGTTTACAACGGCACCGTAGGTGGCATGTCGATTTCGCCGACGTGCGAATCCCCGAGCGCACACTGAGCGAAAGGCCCTGGCGCTTATGAACACCACGGTCAGCTGCGAGCTGCACCTGCGCCTCGTTGTGTCGAGCGAGTCCTCACTGCCTGTTCCCGCGGGCCTGCGGTATGACACGGCCGACCCCTACGCCGTGCACGCCACCTTCCACACCGGCGCCGAGGAGACGGTCGAATGGGTATTCGCCCGCGACCTCCTCGCGGAGGGTCTCCACCGGCCCACCGGTACCGGCGACGTCCGCGTCTGGCCGTCCCGCAGCCACGGTCAGGGCGTCGTCTGCATCGCCCTGAGCTCACCGGAGGGAGAAGCACTGCTCGAAGCACCCGCCCGAGCACTCGAGTCGTTCCTCAAGCGGACGGACGCCGCGGTTCCACCCGGGACCGAGCACCGGCACTTCGACCTCGACAAGGAGCTCTCCCACATCCTGGCCGAAAGCTGAGCCAGGCCTACAGCCGCTCGACACCGTCCGACTCGGGGCGACGGTGCGGGACGGACAACCACATACGGCTGCCGGCGCTGTCCCCGCGGGATCCACCCGCGAGGACGGCGCCGGTGTGCTTTGACGGGACCCGCTATTGTCGGGCGGCAGCGGCGGCGCCTCCCGTCGCCGCAGGCCCGGCCCCTAGGGAGACCCCGTGCAGATCCCCCACGACACCCGTCGCGCGCTCGACGTCGTCGTCGCGCTGGTGAACACCGCGGCCGAGGCGGACCAGCCCGACGGACTCTCGGACGTCGGCTCGCTGCGCGGCTTCGTCCAGGAGTACGCGATCAGTGACGTCGGCGAGCTCGGCGCCCGCGACCTGGCCGGCGTCCGGACCGTGCGCGCCAAATTCGCCCAGGTCTTCGCGGCACCCAACCCCCGCGCGGCCGCCGCGTTGATCAACGAGCTCGTGGACACCGCGGGCACCACCCCGCAGCTGACCGACCACGACGGCTACGACTGGCACGTGCACTACTTCGCGCCGGGCGCGTCGGTGGACGACCACCTGGCGGCCGACGGCGGCATGGCCCTGGCCTTCATCGTGGTCTCCGGCGAACAGGAACGGCTGCGCCGCTGCGAGGCTCCGGACTGCCGGCGCGCCTTCGTGGACCTGTCCCGCAACCGCTCCCGGCGCTACTGCGACAGCCGGACCTGCGGGAACCGGCTGCACGTGGCGGCGTACCGGGCCCGGCGCAAGGAGGCCGACGCGGGGCTGTCAGAGCATGAAGAGGTCGTGCACGGCGGCGAGCAGCAGCAGGATGCCGATCACGGCTAGGAAGATCATCAGGGGCGGCTGGGAGAGCGCGAAGAGGCAGCCTCGCGGCTCCTCCACGACGGGGGCGGGTACCGGCACGGGCACCGAGGGCTCACTCTGCGATGTCTCGAGCATGTCGGGGCGATGATGACGCAGCGGGCCGCCGTCCACCCCTCAACACGCCAACAACCGTGCGGCAGTTCGCCCGATCTCGTGGACCGTGCGCCCCAGGGCCCCTTCCGGGGGCGTCCTCCGGTCGGGCCCGGAGTCAGATGCCGTGCTTCTTGAGGATGGCCTCGATGTCGGAGAAGTCGTCGGCGGGAGCCGCGGCCGCCGGCTTGCGGCCCGGCGCGGGCTCGCGCTGCGCCCCGGCTCCGGCGGCGCCGAGGGACGGCGCGGAGGCGGCCGGGGCCACGGCCTCCGGGGCCCGGCCCCGCTTGACCTTCTTCTTCGCGGGCTCCCCGGACGCGCCGAGGCGGCGGCGCTCGACGCCCCGGGTGGTGGCGAGGAGCAGCCAGGCCAGCGCCAGCAGCCCGAAGCCGGCCCAGACGGACGGCTTGAAGACCATCCCGGACACCCACTCCACGACGCCGGTCAGGACCAGGCCGATGGGCACCAGCGCGTACGCGGTGATCCGCGCGGCGGCCAGGAAGCGCTTGCGGTAGGCGGTCACCGCGGCGATGCCCAGGCCCGCCGCGGACACCGCGGAGCAAATGGTCTCGGCGAGCATGCGGTCCTCCGGGCTGTCGGCGGCAAGGCGATCTGTCCGTATCCATCCTGCACCGCCCGTCGCCGCGGGGGCCAGGTCCGCAGCCTTCCCCGGACGGATCTCCGGGACATCTCCGGGTCGTACCTCCTCCCTGGGTCCCGGTCGGCGGGCCCGGCGGGGGCTGGGAGACTGTCCGTATGACCGATTCCGTGATCCTCGACGTCTGGTGCGAGCTCCAGTGCTCGGACTGCCACCGCGCCCTGGACGACGTACGCGCCCTGCGGGCCCGCTACGGCGACCGGCTGGACATCCGGCTGCGCCACTTCCCCCTGGAGAAGCACAAGCACTCCTTCGCCGCGGCGCAGGCCGCCGAGGAGGCCGCCGAGCAGGGGCAGGGCTGGCCCTACGCGGAGGCCGTCCTGGCGCGCACCGCCGAGCTGGCCGAGCGCGGCGAGCCGGTGCTGCTGGACGTGGCGCGCGAACTGGGTCTGGACGCCGAGGAGTTCGACACCGCCCTGATCGACGGGCGGCACATCCTGATCGTCGACGCGGACCAGGCCGAGGGCAAGGCGATCGGCGTGACCGGCACCCCGACCTACGTGATCGACGGCGAGCGCCTCGACGGCGGCAAGAGCCAGGACGGCCTGCGCGCCCGCATCGAGGAGATCGCCGACCGCCTGCTCGGCTCCTGAGGTCCTAGATCAGCTCCTTGACGGCGTTCACGGCGGTGTCCCGGTACCCGAGCGACTCGTAGAGCCGCCGGGCCGGGGTGTTGCCCTCGACCACGTACAGCCCCAGGTGGCGGGCGCCCGCGGCCAGTGCGCTGTGTTCGGCCAGCAGCATGAGGGTCCGGCCGTGCCCCTGGCCGCGGTGTCCGGGCTCGACCCGGACGTCGTACACGTACGGGACGGAGCCGAGGCCGGGCAGCTCGCGCTCCCCCACCCACACGCTGCCCAGGATCGCGCCCTGCGGGCTCTCCACGACGTGGAAGGCGGTGCCGGGGGTCTCGCGCCCGGCCGGCAGCATCCGGGCGTGATCGGCGCGGGACGCGGCCACGCCCTGTTCCGCGGACATGCCCGGGGCGACGAGGCGGGGGGCGTACTCCACGATCGCCACCTCCAGCCAGGCGTCGAACTCCGCCGGGGTCATGGGGCGGCCCGCGCTGCCCGCCGGGAGCGCGGGCGGTTCGGCCGGCAGCTCCTTGACCATGACCCGGCCGGTCTCCCGGTAGCCGAGGGCCGTGGCCATCCGCAGCGCCGGCCCGGCGTCGGCGGGCACCGACACGGCGACGCCGGTGCAGCGCCAGGAGCGCAGCACCTCCTCGGCGGCGAGCGCGGCGACCGTGCCGCGCCCGCGCCGGCGGTCCTGTTCGTCGATCCACAGGTCCCGGATCACGCCGGTCCGGGGCTCGGCGGCGGACCGGGTGGCCAGTTCGAGGGCGCCGACGTGCCGGCTGTTGACCCGCACCTCGTAGGTCCGCGAGCGGGTTCCGTCACTGTTCTGCTGGAGCGGCTGTGCGGGCCGCAGGGTGGTGGTCATCACTTCGAGTTCTACCTGCCCCGCGGCCCCGCGTCACCAGGGTTCACGGATCGATGTCCGAAGCGGCCTTCACCTCGAAGATCCGCATCACCTCGGCCGTGACGGGCCCGGGGCCCGTGCCCAGCTCGCGGTCGTCGATCCGTACGACCGCCTGGGCGTCGCGCAGGGAGGAGGTCACGAAGACCTCCTCGGCGTGTTCCAGCGCCTCGAAGGGCAGGTCGGTCTCCTTGGCGCCGGCCCAGTCGACGATGAGGGCCCGGGTGATGCCCGCCAGGCAGCCGGAGCTCAGGGGCGGGGTGTGCAGTTCCCCGTCGAGGACGACGAAGACGTTGGAGCCGGTGCCCTCGCAGAGCCGGCCGAGGGTGTTGGCGAGCAGCGCCTCGGAGGCCCCGGCCCGGTGCGCGGCGGCGAGCGCGACCACGTTCTCGGCGTACGAGGTGGTCTTCAGGCCGGCCACGGCGGAGCGCTCGTTGCGCACCCAGGGGACGGTGACGACGGCGGTGGTGTCCGGGCGGCGGTCGGACGGCGCGGCGGCGGCGATCAGGGTGGTGCCGGCGTCCCCGCGGTCGGAGCCGAGCGGGGAGACTCCGCCGGTGTAGGTGACGCGCAGCCTGCCGTGCTCCATCGGGTTGGCCTCCAGCACGGCGGCGCAGGCCCGGCGCACCTCGTCGGGGTCGGGGTCGGGCAGGCCGAGTCCCCGGGCGGAGCGGGTCAGCCGCTCCAGGTGACGGGTGAGGGCGAAGGCCCGGCCGTGCTCCGCCTTCAGCGTCTCGAAGACGCCGTCTCCCACGGTGAGTCCGTGGTCGAGGACGGACACGTGCGCGCTGCCGACGTCCTTCAGCGCTCCGTCGAGCCAGATTCTCATCCTGCGGTCCTTCCGATCGTCCCGTTGGTGCCCTGGCCACCGGTGGTTTCGAGGCCCGACGCCACCCGCAGCAGGCGGGCGGCCTTCAGCTCGGTCTCCGCCCACTCCCGGTCGGGGTCCGAGCCCCAGGTGATGCCGGCGCCGGTGCCGAAGAGCAGGCTGGGACCGCCGGGCGTCTCGCGGTCGATCCAGAAGGTACGGATGCCGACGGCGAGCTCGGCGGTGCCCCGGTCGGCGTCGACCCAGCCGATGCCTCCGCAGTAGGGACCGCGCGGGGCGGTCTCCAGCGCCTCGATGATGCGCAGGGCGGAGGACTTGGGGGCGCCGGTGACGGAACCGGGCGGGAAGGCGGCGGCGAGCAGCTCGGGCCAGCCGGCGCCGTCGGCGAGTTCGCCGCTGACGGTGGAGACGAGGTGGACCAGGCCCGGGTGCTCCTCGACGGCGCACAGCTCGGGGACGGTGACGGAGCCCGTCGCGCAGACCCGGCCGAGGTCGTTGCGTACGAGGTCCACGATCATCACGTTCTCGGCGTGGTCCTTGGGGAGCAGGTCGGCGGCGGTGCGGCCGGTGCCCTTGATGGGGCCGGACTCGATGTGGCGGCCCGTCCGGCGCAGGAAGAGCTCCGGGGAGGCGGTGGCGATCTCCACGCCGTGGGCGGCCAGCCGAATCGTTCCTGCAAAGGGTGCGGGGTTGCCGCGGGCGAGGAGCGCCGTGAGCGCGTCGACGTCGGCGCGGTCCGGGTGAGGCAGCGGCGCGGACATCACCCGGCAGAGATTGGCCTGATAGACCTCACCTGCGGCGATGTGCTCCCGGATGCGGCGCACGCCGGCGACGTACGCGGCCCGGTCGAGCGAGGAGGTCCACTCGTCGGCGTCGGGCCCGCGCCAGGCGCCGGGGACCGGCGCCGGGACGGGGTCGGGGCGCACGTCACCGAAGCGCGCGCAGACCAGCCGCCCTTCGAAGCCGGCGGCCACCGCCCAGAAGCCGGTGGAGTCGAGGGCGGCGGGATCACTGGTGACGTCCCGGAGGTCGGTCGCGAGGAGGCCGCCGAAGCGGGCCATGGGGGGCAGGTCGTGCACGGCTGCGAGTCTATGACCGGTGACGACGCGGCGCCGGTGGGGTGACGAGGAGGTGACCTGTGGTGATCGGGTGGCAGCACGCTGCGGAAACGCGTTTTTGAGCTGGCCCGGGAATCCGCTAGAGTTCAACTCGTCGCCAGGGAGCGAAGGGGGAAAACCCCGGAGTGAACACGGTGACCTGCGGACGTAGCTCAGTTGGTAGAGCACCACCTTGCCAAGGTGGATGTCGCGAGTTCGAGTCTCGTCGTCCGCTCGAAGTGGGGGATCTTCCCGAGAACCCCTGCAGCTCCATGGTGGAGTGGCCGAGAGGCGAGGCAACGGCCTGCAAAGCCGTCTACACGGGTTCAAATCCCGTCTCCACCTCCAAGGACGATTAGCTCAGCGGGAGAGCGCTTCCCTGACACGGAAGAGGTCACTGGTTCAATCCCAGTATCGTCCACTGATCCGCAAGGATCCCCGCGCGATTAGCTCAGCGGGAGAGCGCTTCCCTGACACGGAAGAGGTCACTGGTTCAATCCCAGTATCGCGCACGCAGCACCTGGCATCACTTGCCTGACCTGCGGCTTCCGAGCCGTGGTTCCCGCGCGATTAGCTCAGCGGGAGAGCGCTTCCCTGACACGGAAGAGGTCACTGGTTCAATCCCAGTATCGCGCACCGATCGAAAGCCCCGGCCGTCTCTTCGGCCGGGGCTTTCGCGTTCGCCGTGCACGGGGCATGAAAAAGGGTGCTGCCCGTCCGACTCCCCAGTCGTACGGGCAGCACCCTTCACCTGCCGTCCGTCCGTCGCTCCCCCGTCCCCACGGGGTTCGACAGCCGATGTCCCGGCCCGGACCGCTCTTCCGGGCCCGGGGCGCCGCTCAGCGCCCCGGCATCAGACCCACGGACGACGCCTGTGCCACCAGCTGATCGAAGCCTCCGAAGAGGAAGAGCAGCAGGGCGGCCAGGGGGAGCACCATGGCCGCGGCCACCAGTGGGTGGCGGGTGCCGGACTCGTGGCCGTTGAACGCGAATGCCTTGCGTCCCTGCCGTGCGATGTCCGCCATGGCCCTCTCCCTGTCGTTTGGCAGCGGCGGGCTTGTGACCTCGGGGGACGAGTGCGCCACCCGCCGCTTGTCTTCAACACTAGGCGGGCGGACGGCCCCTGGCCTCATGCCTTCGTACCCATTGCCGGGCCTCCAGGAGGATGACGGGACCTCCTCCGTGTACTCCCCTGGGTGGAGGCCTCTCCCCCGGTGTCGGGGTCTTCCCGGAGGGGATGACCGGAGGGTAGTGACTTCTCTCACTTCCGTCACTCCCTGTTGATGCGTGTCCGCCCGCCACCCCTCGACAAGATCCACTCGCGCGTGGGCGGCGTACGGCTGCACCGGAGAGGCCCCGGACCCGCCCCGCGGCCTCAATCCCCTTGACCCAAGGGGTGCTTGGGCGCGCGGAGGGCCCGCGCCGCGCTGCCGTCCGGCATCCCTGAGGCTCCCTCAAGTGTGCTGTGCCGCACTGACAATCGAATCCCACGGCGAGGGCGCGGCCTCTGAGCACGCATGCCGGATGGTCCGTAAGCTGGGCACGTCAACAGGACGACCGGTCAGCGGGGTGGACATGGCGATGATGCGGCTCCGGCGCGAGGACCCGCGTGTCGTCGGCTCGTTCAGACTGCACCGGCGGCTCGGTGCGGGCGGCATGGGCGTGGTCTACCTGGGGTCGGACCGGCGCGGGCAGCGCGTCGCGCTCAAGGTCATCCGGCCGGACCTGGCCGAGGACCAGGAGTTCCGCTCGCGGTTCGCCCGCGAGGTGTCCGCCGCCCGGCGGATCCGGGGCGGATGCACCGCACGGCTCGTGGCGGCGGACCTGGAGGCCGAGCGGCCGTGGTTCGCCACCCAGTACGTGCCCGGGCCCTCGCTGCACGACAAGGTGGCCGAGGAGGGCCCCCTGACGGCCGCGCAGATCGCCGCCGTCGGCGCCGCCCTCTCCGAGGGGCTGGTCGCCGTGCACGAGGCGGGGGTCGTCCACCGGGACCTCAAGCCCTCGAACATCCTGCTCTCCCCCAAGGGCCCGCGGATCATCGACTTCGGGATCGCCTGGGCCACCGGGGCGAGCACGCTCACCCATGTGGGTACCGCCGTCGGCTCCCCCGGCTTCCTCGCACCCGAGCAGGTGCGCGGCGCGGCCGTCACCCCTGCCACGGACGTCTTCGCCCTCGGCGCCACCCTCGCCTACGCGGCGACCGCCGACTCGCCCTTCGGGCACGGCAGTTCCGAGGTCATGCTCTACCGCGTGGTGCACGAGGAGCCGCACCTGCAGGGGGTCCCGGACGCGCTGGCGCCCCTCGTACGGGCCTGCCTGGCCAAGGACCCCGAGGAGCGGCCCAGCACGCTCCAGCTGTCGATGCGGCTCAAGGAGATCGCGGCCCGCGAGGCACAGGGGCTGTCGGAGTCCCGCCCGCCGGCCCAGCGGGCCCGGACCGAGCGGCCGACGGGACGGCTCCCCGAGGACTACGTCGAGCAGCGCGCGGAGCGTCGTACCGGCGGCTCCACCACGCCCCGGGCCCCGGGCGGATCCCCGGGCGGGCCGCACTCGCGGCCCTCGTCCTCCCGCAACCCGCGCACCCCCGGCGGTCCGTCCTCCCGGCCGACCGCCGGCCGTACGGGCGGCCGCCCGGCGCCCAGGACGACGGGCACCGGACGGCGACCCTCGCGGCCGGACCCGCGGCTGATGCGGCAGCGGCTGATCGTGTTCGTCCTGGTGACGCTGATCGTGGCGCTGGGCATCGCCGCGGCCCAGAAGCTCTAGCCCGCCCTGCGCCGTCCGGCCTAGCGGCCCTGGGCCACCGCGTAGAAGGCGACGGCGGCGGCCGCGCCGACGTTCAGCGAGTCCACGCCGTGCGCCATCGGGATCCGTACCCATTCGTCGGCGGCGACCAGCGCCGGCGTGGACAGGCCGTCCCCCTCGGCACCCAGCATCAGCGCGACCCGCTCCAGGGACTGCGGGGCGGCCACGTCGATCGGTGAGGCCTTCTCGTGCGGGGTGAGGGCGAGCAGCTTGAAGCCCGCCTCCCGCACCGAGTCCAGGCTCTTGGGCCAGGCTTCCAGGCGGGCGTAGGGGACGGAGAACACCGCGCCCATGGAGACCTTCACCGAGCGGCGGTAGAGCGGGTCCGCGCAGTCGGGCGACAGCAGCACCGCGTCCATGCCGAGGGCGGCGGCGCTGCGGAAGATGGCCCCGATGTTGGTGTGGTCGTTGACCGCTTCCATGACGACCACGCGGCGGGTGGTGGCGAGGAGTTCCTCGGCCGTGGGCAGCGGCTTGCGCTGCATGGAGGCGAGGGCGCCGCGGTGCACGTGGTAGCCGGTGACGCGTTCGGCGAGCTCGGGGGTGACGGCGTAGACCGGAGCCGGGAGTTCGTCGATGACGTCGCGCATGACGTCGACCCACTTGGCCGAGAGCAGCATCGAGCGCATCTCGTAGCCGGCGTCCTTGGCGCGTCTGATGACCTTCTCGCCCTCGGCGATGAAGAGCCCTTCGGCGGGCTCGCGCCTGCGCCGCAGTTCGACGTCGGTCAGGCCCGTGTAGTCGCGCAGGCGCGGGTCGTCGGGGTCCTCGACGGTGATGAGATCAGCCACAGGGTGATACTGCCTTGTCCTGGGTGCGGTGCCAACGGCCTGTCAGGCGCTGGTGATGGGGGCGTTGACGCGGACGACCTCGCCGATGACGATGACGGCCGGCGGACGGACCTCCTCCGCCCGGACCCGCTCGCCGACCGTGGCGAGGGTGGCGTCCACCCGGCGCTGGGTGGCGGTGGTGCCCTCCTGGACGACCGCGACCGGGGTGTCGGCCGCGCGCCCGTGCCGTACGAGCGCCTCGGCGATCAGGCCGATCTTGTCGACGCCCATCAGGATCACCAGGGTGCCGGTGAGCTTGGCGAGGGCGGCCCAGTCCACGAGGGAGCGGGGGTCTTCGGGCCCGACGTGCCCGCTGACCACGGTGAACTCGTGGGCCACACCGCGGTGGGTGACGGGGATACCGACGGCGCCGGGCACCGAGATGGAGCTGGAGATGCCGGGCACGACGGTGCACGGGATCCCCTCCTCCGCGAGCGCCTGGAGCTCCTCCATGCCGCGGCCGAAGACGTACGGGTCCCCGCCCTTGAGCCGCACCACGGCCTTGCCGGCCTTGGCGTGCTCGATCAGCGCGTTGTTGATGGCCTCCTGGGCCATGAAACGGCCGTACGGGATCTTCGCGGCGTCGATGACCTCGACGTGCGGCGGAAGCTCGTCGAGCAGGTCCCGGGGGCCGAGGCGGTCGGCGATGACGACGTCGGCCTCGGCGAGGAGGCGGCGGCCGCGCACGGTGATGAGGTCCGGGTCGCCGGGCCCGCCGCCGACGAGGGAGACGCCGGGGGTGCGGGGGCGGGCGGCCGTGAGGGTGCCGTCGCGCAGCCCCTCGACGACCGCGTCCCGGACGGCGGCGGAGCGGCGCGGGTCGTTGCCGCTCAGCACGGCGACGGTGACGCCCTCCACGCGGCCGGTGGCCGGGGTCCAGGCGGTGGCGGCCCCGGCGTCGTCGGCCCGGACGCACCAGACCCGCTCGCGCTCGGCCTCGGCGGAGGCACGGTCGTTGGCCTCGCGGTCCCGGGTGGCGATGAGGGCGTACCAGGCGCCGGCCAGGTCGCCGTCCTCGTACCGGCGGCGCTCCCAGCGGATCTCGCCGGTCTCGGCCATGGCGTCCACGGAGGGGGTGGCGGAGGGCGAGACGAGCAGGACGTCGGCGCCGGACGCGATGAGGGCGGGAAGGCGGCGCTGGGCGACCTGGCCGCCGCCGATGACGACGACGCGGCGGCCGGCGAGTCGGAGTCCTACGGGGTAGGCGGGGGTGTCGGCCATGGCGGATGCGGCTCCTGGGGGCGGCGGTGCTCTTGCGTGCCGCTGCGGCGCTGGAGCGGCGGTGTACTGACGTGCGGTGATGCGGTGCTGGTCCACCATACGGCGCGGGCCGTCCGGTCAGGGTGGAGGGGTCGGCGCACCCGACGGGCGCATGAGCCCGGTGGCGGGCACCCTGGACGTCACGGAGAGGGTCCTCATGAGCCCGTAGCGCTCCGGCTCCTCCTTGAGCGGCAGCACGCCCCGGCACGGGGTTCCGGGTCCGATCACGGAATTGATCTCGGAGTTCCGGCCCCCCGGTTCCATCTGCCACCACGACGTGACGTAGCGGGCTCTCCTGGTGACGTTGATCAGATTGTTGTTGTGCCTGATGCGCGCCCGGAAGGCGATGCAGTCACCGCCCGGGAGCGGGCAGGCCGAGAAACCGGGCGAGGAAGGGTGCCAGGAGAACTGGGGTTGCCCGTAACCCGGCGCGATCTTGCCGCGGTCCCTTCTCGTGGTGATCGCCCTGGCCGATGCCTCGATCATGGAGTACTCGACCCCTGCCGGGATCTGGATGATCTTGTCTTCGGCGTGTTCGTTGCCCGGATCGAGCCAGGAGCCCTCGGTTCCGAACGTACCGGTGGCCAGCTGGTCCCGGCCGGTGACCTCGGTGTACTGCTCGGCATCACCGTCGAAGGCCAGGATCTCCCGCCAGTACTGGAGCCTCGTCTCCTCGTGGAGCACCGTTTTCACTCCGATCACCCAGAAGATCGTGGTGAGGATGTCCACGGGAACCGTGCCGACGTTCTTGATGCTCACCCTGAGCGGAATGTGCACGATCTTGCCGTCCGGACTGAGCTTGGGCTCCCCCAGTTTCGCCTCGGTCGTGATGAGGCTGCGCCGCGCGTTGGGTTCGTAGAGCGTGGTGTTCGCGAAGTTCACACCGGCCAGGACGGCGGAGAGCGTCAGGCCCGCGACGACGCTCCTGGGGTGGGGCAGGCCCTTCCAGGCCTCGTGGCGGCAGAGCCGCCACGAGGCCCACGAGGACCAGCCGAGCAGAGCGACGTAGACCGGCAGGTAGACGACGAACTCCGACGCCTCGAACCACATGCTGAGCAGCAGCACGCTCATCGCCAGAGCGATCAGGGCTCCGATCAGCGTCACGGCTCCCGAGTACTTCCAGCGCCGCTTGCCCCAGTAGTCGAGCGCGGAGACGACCCCCGCGGACTGCACCGCGGCCGCGCCGAGCAGCAGCCATCCGGTCAGGCGCCCTGCGAAGGTCTGGGACTCGAACGCGTCCACGGCGCCGATGCGGACCAGGAGCACGGCGGAGCCCGCCAGGCCGAGCGCCATCACGGCCCCCGCCGTGCGGCGGGGCCAGGGGTGGTCGGGCCAGGTATCGGGGCCGGCGCCGCGCCAGATGACGAAGCGCGGGTCACGCAGGGGCATGGCCGACGGGTAGCGGGCCCGGTGCAGAACGCGGCGCAGCTCCCGGAGCGACCAGACGCGGCCCAGGACCCGGCTGCCCGCGCTCACCTCGCGCAGGCCCCGGGTGTCCGGTGGGGAGACGACCACCCTGGGCCTGGCTCCGATGCTCATGGGAACCAGGCTCCGGGGGGTCGCACCCCGCCGCGCGGCGGGGTGCTCCGGTCGGCCCTACTTCTCGGTGACGCCCGCCGAGTCGAAGGTGGCCACCTCGTGCATCGCGCGGGCCGCGCTCTGGACCAGGGGGAGGGCCAGGAGGGCGCCCGTGCCTTCGCCGAGGCGGAGGTCCAGGTCGACCAGGGGGCGCAGGCCGAGCTTGTTCAGGGCCGCCACGTGGCCCGGCTCCGCGCTGCGGTGGCCCGCGATGCACGCCGACAGGGATTCGGGGGCGATGGCGCGGGCCACCAGGGCGGCCGCGCCGGCGCTGACGCCGTCCAGGATGACCGGGGTGCGCAGGGAGGCTCCGCCCAGGAGGAGGCCCACGATCGCCGCGTGCTCCAAGCCGCCGATGGCGGCCAGGACGCCGATCGGGTCCGCCGGGTCGGGCTGGTGGAGTTCCAGGGCCCGGCGGACGACCTCGACCTTGCGGGCGTGGGTCTCGTCGTTGATGCCCGTGCCGCGGCCGGTGACCTCGGAGGGGTCGACGCCGGTGAAGACCGAGATGAGGGCCGCGGAGACCGTGGTGTTCGCGATGCCCATCTCGCCGGTGAGGAGGGCCTTGTTGCCGGCCGCGACGAGGTCGCGGGCCGTCTCGATGCCGACCTCGATGGCCGCGATCGCTTCCTCGCGGGTCATCGCCGGGCCGGTGGAGAGGTCGGCCGTGCCGGGGCGGACCTTGCGCGGGAGCAGGCCCGGCGTGGCCGGGAGGTCGCCCGCGACGCCGACGTCGATGACGCAGACCTCCGCGCCCACCTGGTTCGCGAACGCGTTGCAGACCGCGCCGCCGCCGAGGAAGTTGGCGACCATCTGGGTCGTGACCTCCTGGGGCCACGGGGTGACGCCCTGGGCGTGCACGCCGTGGTCACCGGCGAAGATCGCGACCGCCGCGGGCTCCGGGATCGGCGGCGGGCAGACCCGGGAGAGGCCGCTGAGCTGCGCGGAGATGATTTCGAGCATGCCCAGGGCCCCGGCGGGCTTGGTCATGCGCTTCTGCCGCTCCCAGGCCTCGCCGAGCGCCTTCGCGTCGAGCGGGCGGATGCTGGCGACCGTCTCGGACAGGAGGTCGTGCGGCTCCTCGCCGGGCAGGGCGCGGCGGCCGTAGGTCTCCTCGTGGACGACCCAGGAGAGCGGGCGGCGCTGCGACCAGCCGGCCTGCGCGAGCTCGGGCTCCTCGGGGAACTCGTCGACGTAGCCGACGCAGAGGTAGGCGACGACCTCGAGGTGCTCGGGCAGGCCGAGCTCGCGGACCATCTCGCGCTCGTCGAAGAAGCTGACCCAGCCGACGCCGAGGCCCTCGGCGCGGGCGGCGAGCCAGAGGTTCTCGACGGCGAGGGCCGAGGAGTACGGGGCCATCTGCGGCTGGGTGTGCCGGCCGAGGGTGTGGCGGCCGCCCCGGGTGGGGTCGGCGGTGACGACGATGTTCACCGGGGTGTCGAGGATGGCCTCGATCTTGAGTTCCTTGAACTGCTTCGCCCGGCCCTTGGGCAGCGACTTCGCGTAGGCCTCGCGCTGGCGCTGGGCGAGCTCGTGCATCGTCCGGCGGGTCTCGGCCGAGCGGATGACGACGAAGTCCCAGGGCTGGGAGTGGCCGACGCTGGGCGCGGTGTGGGCCGCCTCCAGGACGCGGAGCAGCACCTCGTGCGGGATCGGGTCGGTACGGAAGCCCTTGCGGATGTCGCGGCGCTCGCGCATGACGCGCAGGACGGCCTCGCGCTCGGCGTCGGCGTAGGCGGGGGCCGGGTCGCCTGCGGCGGGCTCGGCCGGAGCGACCGCCTCGGGCTCGGACACGGGCTGCGCCTCGACGGGCTCCGGCTGGTCCGGCTCGGCCGTGACGGCCTCGACCGGGACGGCCGGCTCCGACGCCACCTCGATCGGTTCCGGCTCGGCGGGCTCGTCCGGGGCGACCGGCTCGGGCTGCGCGGCTACGGGCTCGGGCTGGACCGGCTCGGCGGCGACGGCCTCGACCGGGACGACCGGCTCGGGCTGCGGCGCGACGGGCTCGACCGGCTGGACCGGCTCGGGCTGGACCGGCTCGACCGCGACGGCCTCGACCGGGACGACGGGCTCGGGCTGCGGCTCGGCCGGCTCCGGCTGGACCGGCTCGGCCACGACGGCCTCGACCGGGACGACCGGCTCGGGCTGCGGCGCGACGGGCTCGACCGGCTCCGGCCCGGCGGGCTCGGGGGACTCGGCTGCCGCGGGCGCCGCCTCGGCCGGGACGGCCTCGGCGACCACGGGCGGCTGCTCGGGCTGCTCGGGCTGCGGCTCGGCCTGAACCACCGTTTCTGCGGGGACGACCGGCGGCTCCGGCTCCACGGGCGGCTGCGCGGGCTCGGCGGCCTGCACGGGCGCGGGCGCGGCCTCCGGTACGGCGACCGGCTCCGGGGTGGCGACCGGATCCGCCGCCCACGGCGCACCGGCCTGCGCCGGGATCTCGCCGGGCTGCGGGACGGGGGCCGCGACGGCCTCCGCGCGCGGGACGTCCAGGTACTCCGGGCCCGTGGTCGGGGGCCCCGCCTGGCGGAGCGGCGCCACAGGGGTGCTCAGCACGGCGGCCATCGGCGCGGCCGGAGCGGGGGCCGCGGCCGGGCCGCGGTCGGCGAGGGAGCGTACGACCCCGCCGTTGGCCTCGGGCACGGGCGGGCCCATGTGCAGCGGGCGCCGGACCGGGGCCGCGGGGGCCACCGGAGCGGCGGGCGGCGGGACGACGAGCCCGCCGAGGTCGAGCGCGCCGGAGTCACGGCCGCCCGCCTCGTGCGCACCCGCGCTGTAGCCGCTGTCGGGGAAGGAGGGCTGGGGGAACTCGGGGTACCCGGCGGGCTCCGGGTAGGCGGCCGGCTCGGCGTACGCGGCCGGGGCCCCCGGGTACGCGGGCTCGGTGCCGTAGGAGGCGTCGGCGTACATCTGCGGCTCGGGGAACTGGGGGTCCACGGGGAAGACGGGGGCCGGCGGGACGACCTGCGGGTCGCTCCACGCGCCCTGGCCGCTCGGCATCAGCAGCAGTTCCTCGTCCTCCGGCTCGGCCGGGTTGTCCATGAGGTCCTGGAAGGCGTAGCCGCCGGGAATCGGTGCCGGGATCTGGACCGGAGCGGGGATGCCCTGCTGATCCACCATGCCCGCACTGTCCGGGAGACCCTCGCCCGGTACCTGGCCGGTGTCAGTCATGCTTACCCCTCGCCCATCGGTTCTGCCTCGTCGGTCGCCCGGTCGCCCACGAGGCCTCCAAGCGGAGTTGCCGTGCGGGTCCGGCGTGCGACGAGTCCGTCTCACATACGCCTGCACGACAACCAGTAAGCATTGTCGCGCCCGTTAGCCATCGTGGCGGCCATAACCGCCACGGTCCTCTGTGGACTGCGCCACGTCGCGCGTTCCGGCGGTGTCGCGATGCCCGGAACGCCGGGGCAGTACGACGATCGGCCAGCCTACCCCGGCCCTCGTCTCAGCGGGTCACAGGGCGTTCTGCCGACAGGAGGAACACCACGGAACGGTCCTGTTCGGCCCAGGTGCGGGGGTCCAGGGCGACGGACTGGAGCAGCGCGCACTCGACGGCGTACCCGTGTTCGGTGAGGGTGCGGCCGATGGCCTCCGCCTCGTCGCGGGTGGAGGCGTGGCTGACGATCCGTTCGGGGCGGCGGTCGGCGACGGCCGCGACGACCTCGGCCCCGCCTCCGCCGACGCGGACGACGTCGGGCTCGGGCAGGTTCTCCAGTACGTGCGGTGCGCGCCCGGCGACGACCTGGAGCTGGACTCCGCGCTTGCGGGCAGCGGCAGTTACGCGTTCGCAGGCGCGCGGGTCGGCGTCGACCGCGATGACGGCGGCGCCGAGGGCGGCGGCGTCCACGGCCACGCCGCCGGAGCCGGCGCCGATGTCCCAGACGAGGTCGCCGGTGCGCGGGCCGAGCCGGGCGAGCTGGGCCGCGCGGAGCTGCGCCGACTCCCCTTCGCCCGTGTCGGGCTGCGGGCGGGCCCAGCCGCGGTCGCCGGAGTGGGCGGCGCCCTGGCCGAGCAGCCAGCCCGGTTCGACGGCCGGGGCCTGACCCGCGCCGCCGATGACGATGACGACGTTGGGGTCGCGCCAGCTGTGGTCGGCGGCCTTGTCGGAGGTGAGGACGCTCACCTGCTCCCGGTCCGTGCCGAGTTCCTCGCAGACGACGAAGGTGCGGTGGACTCCGTCGAGGAGCAGGGCCAGTTCGGCGGGGCCGGCGCCGGGCGAGGTGAGGACGGCGACCTTGGCGTGGGCACGGCAGACGTTGACGGCGCGGCGCAGGGTGCGGGGGTGGGCGACGACGACCTGGGCGTCGTCCCAGGGCATGCCGGCGCGGGCGAAGGCGGCGGCCACGGAGGAGACGGCCGGGACGACCTCGACCTCCAGGCCGTGCTCGGGGGCGCGCAGGGTGCGTACGACGCCGAAGAAGCCGGGGTCCCCGTCGGCGAAGACGACCGCGGTGCCGCGGTGGCCGGCGATGCGGCGGGCGGCGAGGCCGAGGCTGCCGAGGCGGATGCGTTCGGCGGCGGGCGGGACCTCGGGGAGGGCGAGGTGGTGGGCGGCGCCGGCCACGAGGGTGGCGGCGGAGAGCGCGGACCGGGCGGCCGCGGTGAGGGGCGAACCGTCCCAGCCGATCACCGTGACCCGGTCGGCCATCGTCGTCAGTCTCCTGGTGTGGGGGGGTGTGGGTAGCTTCGTCGGGGGCGGGCACGGTGAGACTACCCGGTCATCGGTTCAGCTCCAGTCGGCGCCGACGGCGCGGCCGTGCGCGTCGGCGCGCTGCCCGTAGGCGGTGCTGCCCGCGTATCCGTCGTAGGAGTCGTACCCGTCGTAGCCGTCGCCTTCGTCGAGGTCCTCGGGGACGAGGCTCCAGACGATGAGGTCGGTGCGGGTGTCGCTCCAGCCTCCGTCGGGGGTCTGCGTGCGCACTATCCACGCGTTGCGGAGCACGCCTTCGCTGATGCAGCCGATCTTCTGGGCCACCTGCTGGGAGGCGGTGTTGTCGGCGGCGGTGCGCAGTTCGAGGCGCTCGAACCCCTGGTCGCGGAAGAGCCATTGGGCGACGGCGAGGACGGACTCGCTGGCGTAGCCCTCGCCACGGGCCCAGGGGGCGGTGACGTAGCCGACCTCGGTGGCCCGGGTGCGCCAGTTGGTGTTCTGGAGGTGCACGATGCCGACGAGGCGCTGGGTGAGGAACTCGGTGACGGCGAAGACGATGCCGCGGCCCTCGGTGCGTTCGGCGTGGGAGTCGCGGGTGGCCCACCGGTGCGCATCGGCGTGGGTGTAGGGGTGCGCCGCGGTGGTCCAGGCGGTGACGTACTCGTCGTTCATCATCTCGGTGAGCGCGGTGACGTCCTCTTCCTCGAAGGAGCGCAGCACCAGCCGGTCCGTGCTGATGGTGACGTCCGGGAAGGTGGTAGTCATGCGCAGCTCCATGCCTGAGAAACGTGGTGCGACCGTGGTGCGATGCGACCGTGGTGAGGGACCGTTCATGCGGGGCCGCCTCGACGGGTCGTAGGCCACAGCATGCAGCATCGACCGGGGGATGTGCAGGGCCGGGTTGCCCGGAAGCGGGCAGAGCTCGGCCCCGCGCGCCGTCAGGGGCGTGCGGGGCCGAGATTCCTGACTGCGGGGCCGGGCCGGGGGCCGGCCGGCCCGCCGGGTCAGGAGGCCGGGGTGCCGAAGGCCGGGATGACCGAGCCCTGGTACTTCTCCTCGATGAACTTCTTGACCTCGTCGGAGTTCAGCAGCTTGGCGAGCTTCTGGATCCGCGGGTCGTTCTGGCTGCCGTCCTTGACCGCGAGGAAGTTGGCGTAGGGGTTGCCCTCGGCCTTCTCCAGGATCAGCGCGTCCTTGGCGGGCGACAGCTTGGCCTCGATGGCGTAGTTGCCGTTGATGACGGCGGCGTCCACGTCGTTCAGGGCGCGCGGGACCGTGGCGGCCTCCAGCTCCTTGAACTCCAGGCCCTTCTTGTCGGTGATGTCGGACAGCTTGGCGCTGGTGCCGACACCCTCCTTGAGGGTGATCAGGTTGTTCGCGGCGAGCAGCTGGAGCGCGCGGCCCTCGTTGGTGGTGTCGTTGGGGACGGCGATGGTCTGGCCGGCCTTGATGTCGGCTATCGCCTTGACCTTCTTGGAGTAGAGGCCGAGGGGCTCCAGGTGCACGTTCACGACGGGCACGATGTGCGTGCCGTTCTTCTTGTTGAAGTCGTCGAGGTACGGCTTGTGCTGGAAGAAGTTGCCGGCGACCTGGCCCTGCTCGGTGGCGGTGTTCGGCAGGACGTAGTCCGTGAACTCCTTGACGTCGAGCTTGAGGCCTTCCTTCGCCGCGAGGTTGTCCTTGACGAAGTTCAGGATGTCGGCGTGCGGGCTCGGGGAGGCCGCGATGACGAGCGGCTTGCTCTCGTCGGCCTTGCCGCCGTCGGCCTTGGCGGAGGACGGGTCCGAGGAGCTGCCGCAGGCGGTGAGGCCGAGGGCGAGCGCGGTGGCCGTGGCGGCGAGGGCGGTGAGCTTGATGTTCTTACGCACGAAGAGTGCCTTTCTTGCTGAACAAGTACCGAAGACTTGCTGGTGGTGGCCCAAGCACGACAAGTGCGGGCTCTGTGGGGTGGGACAGTCCGGGGTGGCCCGAGGGCCGGGTCAGGCGGTGCGGCCGCGGCGGGCCAGGAGGCGGACCACGCCGTCACCGACCAGCTGGATCACCGTGACGAGGACGACCAGGACCGCGACGGTGGCGACCATGAAGCCGGTCTCGAAGCGCTGGAAGCCGTACGTGATGGCCTTGGAGCCGAGTCCTTCGCCGCCGACGGCGCCGGCCATGGCGGAGTAGCCGACGAGGGTGATGACGGTGGTGGTGACGCCGGCGACCAGCGAGGGCAGGGCCTGCGGCAGGAGCACCTTGCCGACGAGGGTGGGGATGCCGCCGCCCATGGACTCGACGGCCTCGATCAGGCCGTGGTCCACCTCGCGGACGGCGGTCTCGACGAGCCGGGCGAAGAAGGGGACGGCGCCGATGGCCAGCGGGACGATCATGGCGGTGGGGCCGATGAAGGTGCCGACGATCGCGGTGGTGACCGGGATCAGGAAGATCAGCAGGATGATGAACGGCAGCGAGCGGCCTATGTTCACGATCACGCCGAGGACCTTGTTGAGCGGCTGGTTCTGCAGCAGGCCGCCCTTGTCGGTGAGGACCAGCAGGATGCCGATGGGCAGTCCGCCGAGCACGGTCACCAGGGTGGACCACAGCACCATGTAGAGGGTGTCGTAGGTGCCCTGGGTGAGCAGGGGCTGCATTTCGGACCAGGTCACTTCGCACCATCCTTGACCAGCGCGGCCAGTTCGTCGTCGATCTCGTCGACCTCGTCGATGACGTCGACCTGCAGGCCCTGCTCGCGCAGGAAGCCCACCGGCACGACGTTGTCCTCGTAGCGGCCGGGCAGTTCGATGCGCATGCGGCCGATCAGCCGGCCGGCGACGGTGTCCATCGCGGCGCCGAGGATCGAGATGTCGATGTTGTACGTGCGCGAGAGCTGCGAGATGACCGGCTGGGCGGCGGCCTCGCCGTGGAAGGTGACGTCGACGACGGTGCGGTCGGGGCCGGTGGCCGCGCCGGTGACCGGGAAGAGCTCGCCCGCCAGCTCGGAGCCGGGGGTGGCGAGCAGTTCGGCGACGGTGCCGGACTCGACGATCCGGCCGTTCTTCATCAGGGCCGCCGAGTCGCAGACGGTCTTGACGACGTCCATCTCGTGCGTGATGAGCAGCACGGTGAGGCCGAGCTGCTGGTTGAGGTCGCGCAGCAGCTTGAGGATGGAGCGGGTGGTCTCGGGGTCCAGGGCGCTGGTGGCCTCGTCGGAGAGCAGCACCTTGGGGTCGCCGGCCAGGGCGCGGGCGATGCCGACGCGCTGCTTCTGTCCGCCGGAGAGCTGGGTGGGGTAGGCCTTGGCCTTGTCGGCGAGGCCGACCAGGTCGAGGAGTTCGAGGGCCTTGCGGGAGCGTTCGCGGCCGGAGACCCCGAGGATCTCCAGGGGCAGTTCGACGTTGGCCTGGACGGTGCGCGAGGACAGCAGGTTGAAGTGCTGGAAGACCATGCCGATGCGGCTGCGGGCCTCGCGGAGCTCCTTGCCGGCGCGGCGGCCGCGGCCGGCGAGCGCGGTGAGGTCGACTCCGTCGACGCTCACGGTGCCGGTGGTGGGACGCTCCAGCAGGTTCACGCAGCGGATCAGGGAGGACTTGCCGGCTCCGCTCTGGCCGATGACTCCGTACACCTCGCCCTCACGGACGTGGAGATCGACGCCGTCCAGGGCGGTGACCTCGCGGCCACGGGACTGGTAGACCTTCGTGAGGCCCGATGTGGTGATCACAGGATTTCCGTCGCTGTCGAGTGCACGGCGCAGCGGGGTGCCGGGCACGGGGCAAACATCTGGGGACGCGATACGGGACGAACCGTCAGAAAACGATGGCTTGGTCGCATGCGCGGGGCAGGAGTGAGCCGTGCTGTTCATCAGCTGGTGACGCTCAGGCGCGGCTGGTCTCGCTTCGGGGCGCGAGGCTCAGGAAGGGGCCCTCAGAAGGCGCACATTCGACACATACAACGAGCACCGGGCGTCATCGTCGCCTCGGTCGCAAGGGTGCGGTTGCTCGTCGTGGTCATGGGCCCAAGTAAAGCAGACGTCTCCCCTGACCGATCAATGACGTCCGGATAGCGGACGCAATCCGCCCGTATACCGGACGGCACCCGTGGCTGCCGCGTGCCGTGCTCTCGCCCCTGACCTGCGCCGACGCGGCCCACGGGGCGCATGCTTCCGCACCGGTCCGGAGCCCGGCGGGACGGCCCTGTGTGGTCAAGACCACGGTCCGCGCACCGCGCGCGGCCACCGGAGCGCGGCCCGGCCGGAAGGGGCGCGCGCATCGGGTCTTTCGGCCCGTAATACCCTCGCTGCATGCTCGACGCCCTGACGGTCGCCATAGGCGTGGCCGCACTCGCCCTCGCCGCCTGGTGCGGCCACGCCGCATGGCGCGACCAGCCGACCAAGGACTGGCACTTCATCGGCATGGCCGTCGTGACCGTGCTGGTCCTGGCCCAGCTGGTGATCGGCCTGGTCAAGCTGGGCCAGGGCGAGAAGCCCGACGAGGGCACGGTGATCTTCGTGTCGTACCTGCTGGGCGCGTTCGCCGCGGTGCCGGCGGCCGGCATGCTCTCGCTGACCGAGCGGACCAGGTGGGGTTCGGTGACGGTGGCCGCCGGCGCGGTCGTCCTCGCCGTCCTCGAAGTACGGCTCTACGACATCTGGGGAACCACCGGTGCCTGACGCTGAGACGACGACCGCCACTCCCGCCGGGCACAAGCGGCTGGTCTCCGGGCCCGGGCTGCTGCTGGTGTGGCTCTACGGGGTGATGGTGGTGGGCGCGGTCTCGCGCTCCGCGTTCCAGATCTCCACCGAGTTCGACAAGGCGCCGCTCCCGTACTCACTGTCCGCCGTGGCGGCGCTGGCCTACGCCTTCATCACGTACTCGCTGGTGCGCGGCGGGGAGACGGCCCGCAAGGCGGCGCTCGTCTGCTGCGCCGCCGAGCTGGCCGGCGTCCTGGCCGTGGGCACCTGGTCCCTCGTCAGCCCCGACGCCTTCCCCGACACGACCGTGTGGTCGGCCTTCGGGATGGGGTACCTGTTCATCCCGGTGATCCTGCCGATCACCGGGATGCTCTGGCTGCGCACGAAGCGCTGAACGAACGGGTGCCGGGCGAACGGGCGCGGAGCGAACGAGCGCCGGGCGGCTGCGGCCCGACCCGCTACGCGCTGACCGTGAAGTCGGTCGGGTCCTTGGCCTCCTTCTCCAGGATCACCAGCTGGACCCCGTCGGAGGCCGTGCGGCCGCCGACCTTGACGTAGCCGGCCTTGCGGTAGAGGCGCAGGTTGGACTCGCTCTTGTGCCCGGTGTGCAGGCGGAAGCGGGTGGTGGTGCCGGGGCTCGCGAGGGCCTCCTCGACCGCGCGCAGCAGGCGCGCGCCGAGTCCGTGACCCTGCAGGCGGGGGTGGACGCACAGCTTGGCGATCTTGCCGGTGCCGTCCTCGTCCACGTTGCCGCGCACGGTGCCGACGATCTCGTCGCCGAGCCGGGCCACCAGGACCGTGTCCGTCGCCAGCTCTCCCTTGAGGGAGTCCAGGGACTGGGTGAGCGGCTGGATGAGGTAGTTGCCGTACAGCTCGGCCTCGCGCTGGAAGGCCAGGTACTGCAGTTTGAAGATCTGCTCAGCGTCCTCGGCAGCCGCCGCCGAAATGGTCACGCTCATGCCCATGTGCGCATGCCTCCAGCTCACCTGGTAGCCCGTTGGTCTACCGCTCCATTCCCCGAAGGCCAGGAGCCGCAACCTCTGCAGCCAGCATTCTGCGCAGACATCCCAGGCATCGGGAACGGACGGGCCCCAAACTTCCTTGTGAGATACCCAACTCTCCTGCGATTTCACGGTAAGTGAGGTCTCTGGGCGAAAGAAATGCCTTCATCAGCTCGGGACAGCGCCCGGGCAACCGGGCGACCGCCGATCGGAGTGCGCGGTTCACCTCCCCGTGCAGAAGGGCGTCTTCCGGTTCGGCCCCCACGGCCGGTTCGCGCCTGGCGGCCGGTTCGTCTCCCGCGCTGTCGCCGGCCGGCGGGCCGTCGTACGGGATCTCCCGGCGGGCCCGGCGCCGGGCCAGGCGGGCCTCCGCGCGTACCGCCCGGCGCAGCCAGCGTGCAGGTTCCGCCGGCTCGGCGGGATCGGGGGCGCTCCGGCCTCTCTCCAGCAGCCTGACCCAGACGGCTTGTTCCAGGTCGGCCGCGTCCACTCCGGTGCCCGCGGCCTCCGCGGCCGCCTCCGCGGAGAGCAGCGGGCCGAGCTTCTCAAAGAGGTCAGCCTTCAGCAGGTCCATGCCGGGCGGGACGAGTGGGCCGGGCCCGGCGGTTTCCCAGCCGGGCCCGGCCCACTCGTTCGGGAAGGCGCGCTCAGCCGTTGACGGGCCGTCGGCCCGGGCGGAAGGCCTCGGCCGCGAGCAGTCCGGTGTCCGGGTTGTCGGTGAAGATTCCGTCGATGCCCTGTTCGAAGTACGTCCGGAAGGCGGCGAGGGCGTCGCCGTAGGCGGCCGGATCGGTGCCCTTGCGGTACTCGGCCGGCAGGAAGCTGTTCTCATTGCGCGCGGTATAGGGGTGCAGCACCAGCCCGCGGGCGTGGGCGTCCTTCACCAGGGTGGTCGGGGTTCCGAGCCGGCCGTCCGCCGTGCGCGGGAGGATCAGGTCCATGGTCGGGCCGATGCCCTGGGCGAAGCCGGCGATCCACTTCAGGCCCTCGGGCTTGACCAGGTCCGCGACCGTCCGCGGGTCCTTGGCCAGTTCGAAGTCCCAGGGACGCGTGTGCGCCGCGGAGAGCAGTACCACGCGGGGCGCGGAGACCAGCCGGGAGAGCCGCTGGATGCTGGAGGGCTCGAAGGACTGGAGGAAGACGGCCGCATCGCGGCGGTCTCGTCCGTAGCGGCGCAGCAGCGTGGCCAGGGGCTCCTCCAGGCCGAGGCCCAGCGCCCGGAAGTAGCTGGGGTGCTTGGTCTCCACGTGCAGCCAGACCTGCTTGTCACGGCGGCGGCCCTCCCGGTTGGCCCAGCGCAGGACCTCCTCGAAGGTGGGCACCGCCCACTGGCCGTCGTAGAGGGTGTTGCGCTGGCGGACGGCGGGGATGCGCTCCTTCGCGCGCAGGGTCTTCAGCTCGGCGAGCGTGAAGTCCTCGGTGAACCAGCCGGTCACGGAGACCCCGTCGACGGACTTGGTGGTCCGGCGCGCCGCGAACTCCGGGTGGTCGGCGACGTCCGTGGTGCCGCCGATCTCGTTCTCGTGGCGGCACACCAGATGCCCGTCCTTGGTGGGGACGAGGTCCTGCTCGATGACGTCGGCGCCCATGTCGAGCGCGAGCTGGTAGGAACCGATCGTGTGCTCGGGCCGGTAGCCGCTGGCTCCGCGGTGGCCGATGACCGTCGGGTGCGGGAGGTCCCGGTGGCCTCCGTCGCCGTGCCCGCCGCTCGTGGCGGACGCCGGTCCCGCCGCGAGTCCGGTGATGCCGCTCCCGGCCGCCAGGACGGCCGCCCCCAGGACCGTGCGCCGCGCTGCCCCACCCTGTGTCATGCGTGCCACTCCTCGTCGTCGTGAAGGTCCGCGGCCACCGGAACTCCGATGTCCCGGCATTTCGCGGCCCCTGATCGGCGTGCCGATGGTAGGCAAAGGGGGGTGGCCGCAGGGGGTGCGGCGACGGCACATCCGGGGAACTTGGCGCAAACGAGTGTCAACACTGCGTATCCGACACGTGAACCCGATGTGCGCTCGGACCTGACCCGCGAGTATCGTCCTCACCTGCACCACCGCCCGTGCGGTGAGTGCGAGAACCGCTTTTTGATGCCGGAGGGCCCACGTTGTTCCGTACGCGCCTCATCAAAGCCACAGTCGGACCGGTCATGCGCATGATGTTCCGCACCCGTGTGGAGGGCGTCGAGAACATCCCCGGCGACGGACCGGTGATCCTGGCGGGCAACCACCTCACCTTCATCGACTCCATGATCCTTCCGCTGGTCTGCGACCGTACGGTCCACTTCATCGGCAAGGACGAGTACGTGACGGGGAAGGGCGTCAAGGGGCGCGCCATGGCCTGGTTCTTCACCGGGTCCGGCATGATCCCCGTCGACCGTGACGGGGCCAACGGCGGGGTCGCGGCCCTGATGACCGGCCGCCGGATCCTCGAAGAGGGCAAGATCTTCGGCATCTACCCCGAGGGCACCCGCTCCCCCGACGGCCGGCTCTACCGCGGCCGCACCGGCATCGCCCGCCTGACCCTGATGACCGGCGCCCCCGTGGTCCCGTTCGCGGTGATCGGCACCGACAAGCTCCAGCCCGGCGGCGCCGGCATGCCGCGCCCGGGCCGTGTCACCGTCCGCTTCGGCGAGCCGATGGAGTTCTCCCGCTACGAGGGCATGGACCGCGACCGCTACGTGCTGCGCGCCGTCACCGACTCGGTGATGGCCGAGGTCATGCGGCTCTCCGGCCAGGAGTACGTGGACATGTACGCGACGAAGGCGAAGGCCGCGTAGCGGTCACTGCCTGCGCAGGGACCGGCTGACGCCCGCCGCCGTGGTGGTGGCGAGGATCCAGCCGGTCACGATCAGCAGGTACGAGAGCCACTGGTACCAGCCGCTCGGCGCGTAGGCGGACTCCTGCCCGAAGCCGATGATCGGCAGCATCAGGTCGATCGTGTAGAAGACCGCGTTGAAGTCGGGGGCCTCCCCCTGCTTGAGCGGCCGGGGCGGGGCGAGTCCGTAGGCGATCGTCCCGGTCAGCAGGAGCGCCAGCAGCCAGCCCGTGGCCCGCAGCGGCCGGAAGCCGTAGCCGACGGTGGCGTCCTGGAGCAGTCCCCACAGGCGCGTGTGCCGGGGCAGCGTGCGCCGGTGCCGGCGCAGCTTGGCGAGCATGACCGTACGGGCGGCCGCTTCGTCGCCTGCGGTGCGGTAGGCCGCGGCCAGCTGCTCGTAGGCGTACGGGAGGTAGCCGGACTCCTCGCGCTCCAGCGCGGGCAACCGCTCCTCGGCGGGCAGGTGCGGGGCCAGCGTGCGGTACGTCAGGCCGTCGATGCGGATCTGATCGGGCCAGGTCTCGGTCGGTATGTGCAGCATGTCGAGGTGGGAGCGGCGCAGGTTGATCATGCCCTGGATCCGGTCGCAGCCGCGCAGCCAGACCTCGCCGATGGTGCAGCTGGAGGCACGCAGGGCGGTTCCGCCGGGGTTGGCGAATACCGCGCGGGCCAGGTTGAGCTGGCCGGGTATCCGGGCGCCGGTGAGATTGACCATGCCGCGGGCCTCCATGCGGTGGGCTCGCAGGTCGGTTCCGACGGACAGGGTCTCGGCGTGCAGGGCGATGCCGTCCGGGGTGAGCAGACGGGCGTTGTCGAGGCTGACCTGGCCGCCGACGACGGCGCCGTTGAGGCGCAGCTGGCCGTGGACGGTCAGGTCGTTGGCGATGATGTCGGTGCCGATCTCCACGTGGTTGAGCTGGAGCGGGGGTTCGTCCGCCTCCTCGCCCGTCGTGGGGCCGACCACGGCGCCCTGCAGGAACAGGCCGCCGGATATCTTGGCGCCCTGGAGCCGGACGGGGCCGCTGATCCGGCAGCACGAGAGCCGCAGGACCACTTCGACGCGCATGGTGGCCGCGGTGAGGCCGGGCAGCGTGGAGTAGCCCAGGACGAGGGCTTTCAGCTGGGCGCCGTACAGGAGCGGTTTGCGTTCGAACCAGCAGTCGCGCAGCCGGATCGGGTGGTCGACGACCGCGTAGCGCAGGTCGAGCTTGCCGGTGATCTTCGCGCCCTTGACCTTCAGTCCGGCGACCTGGCCCGGCTCGGCGCGGCCGGCGCCCAGGAGCAGCGCCCGCAGCACCTCGGCGCGGACGGTGCGGTCCGGCCCCCAGCCGGCTCCGTCCACGGAGCTGTCGTCGGGGTGCTCGCGGAAGTCGACGCCCTCACCGCGCGGGAAGGCGTCCCAGATGCGGCGCTCGGCCGGGGTCAGGTCGTTGATCTCCATCGCCGGGATGGTGTCCCTTGGTTCGACGGACTGTCAACTCCGTTCGGGACACCACCCTCTGGCGGGACGTCAGTGTTCGACGCCGTCCTGGAGCCGCTGGCCCTTGAGCAGGAACCAGGCGGCCGCGGCGGTGGCCAGCAGCACGGCCGCACCGACGCCGGAGGCGAGGCGCAGGCCGTCGACGAAGGCGTCCTGGGCGGCGCCCACCATCTGCGTGGCGGTGGCCGGGTCCAGTGACCTGGCGGCCTCGACCGCCCCGCCCAGGGACTCGTGCGCGGCGTCGGCGACCGGTCCGCCGACGGAAGCCGGGGCGGTGAAGCCCTGGTAGACGCCGGTGACGATGGAGCCGAGCAGGGCGATGCCGAGGGCGGCGCCGAGTTCGTACGCGGTCTCGGAGACGGCGGAGGCCGAACCGGCCTGCTCCTTGGGCACGCTGGAGAGGATCACGTCGGCGGTGACGGTGAAGGAGAAGCCGGCGCCGAGGCCGACGACGAGCAGGGCCACGCCGAGCAGCGGGTAGCCGGTCTCCTTGTGGATCACGGTCAGGACGGCCAGGGCCAGGCCGATGGCGCCGAGGCCGCCGGCCACGATGGACCGTACGGAGTACTTGCGGGCGTAGTTGCCCGCGATCAGGCCGGTGACCACCGCGCCGACGGCGGCGGGCAGTTCGGCGAGGCCGGCCTCCAGCGGCCCGCGGCCCTGGACGAGCTGGAGGAACTGCGAGAGGAAGAAGACCAGTCCGGAGAGGCCGAAGACGGTGAGCAGGTCGGCGAGGACCGCGCCGGAGAAGCCGCGGTGCCTGAAGAGCCGCATGTCGAGCAGCGGGGACGGCAGGGTGAACTGGCGGCGGACGAAGGCGTACAGGGCGCCCGCGCCGAGCCCTGCGGTGGCCACGACCTCCCAGGTCAGGCCGTGGGTGGCGACTTCCTTGACGGCGTAGACCACGGCGATGACGCCGACGAGGGAGAGGCCGACGCTGACCAGGTCCCAGGGGCCGGCGACCGGGTTCTTGGACTCGGGCAGCAGCTTGATGCCGACGAGGACGAGGGCGATCATCACGGGGAGGTTGATGAGGAAGACCGAGCCCCACCAGAAGTGCTGGAGCAGGGCTCCGCCGACGACCGGGCCGACGGCCGCGCCGGCCGAGGCGGTGGCGCCCCAGATGCCGATGGCGAGGCTGCGCTCCTTGGGGTCGTGGAAGATGTTGCGGATCAGCGCGAGGGTGGACGGCATCAGGGTGGCGCCCGCCACGCCGAGCAGGGCCCGGGCGACGATCATCATCTCGGGGCTGGTCGCGTAGGCGTTGAGGACCGAGACGGCGCCGAAGGCGGTGGCGCCGACGAGGAGCAGCTTCTTGCGGCCGATGCGGTCGCCGAGGCTGCCCATCGACACCAGGAGTCCGGCGATGACGAAGGAGTAGATGTCGCCTATCCACAGCAGCTGGGTGCCGGACGGCTTGAGGTCCTCGCTGAGGGAGGGGGTGGCGAGGCCGAGTACGGTGGCGTCCACCGCGACCAGCAGCACGGCCAGGACGAGCACGGAGAGCGCGAGCCAGCGCCCCTTGCTCTTCCCCTCCGTCCCCGTCTGCCTGCTCAGCTGTTCGGTACGGCTCATTTCTCCACACTCCGTCTGACGCCACCGAGCAGCAGCTCGATGATCATGTACTGAAAGTCCTTGGCGGCGACCCGGCCGTCCATGACGGCCCAGGCGCAGCTGCCGATGAGGCCGTAGAGGGCCTCGGTGAGCCAGGCCGGGCTCAGGTCGATCCGGATGTCGCCCTCTTCCTGGCCGCGCCGGAACAGGGCGGTGACGCGGGCGTCGAGCCGGGCCCATCCCTCGTGGATCTCCTCGCCTTCGAACAGCTGGTTCTCGGTGACGAGGAAGGCCAGCAGTTCGGCGTTGGGCTCGGCCTCCGCGACGAGGCGTCTGAGCGCCTCCACGGCCGTGCCCTCGTCGAGGCGGGCGTTGTCGAACGCCACCTCGAACTCCCGGATGCCGAGTTCTTCGAGGGCCCGTACGAGGGCGTCGCGCCCGGCGAAGTGCCGGTGGAGGGTCGCGCGGCCGATCCCTGCGGCGCGGGCGACCTCGTCCATCGTGGCGGTCGATTTGCGGGAGAGCAGGGCTGCGGCGTCGCGGAGCACCTGGTCACGATCCATGGCCATGAGACAAGCATACCCCGAATGAGACGTCAATGTCTCATTCTCGCGAAAAATGGGCTGCCTCGCGGGCAGCCGGAAGGGAATCTGAGCCGATGAAGCCACTGCTGCTGATCGATGTCGACGGACCGCTGAACCCCTACGCGGCCAAGGCCCAGCGCCGCCCCGAGGGCTACACCACGCACCGGATGCGACCCACGGGCTGGAGGGAGGCGGAGAGCGCGAAGCCGCTGCGGGTCTGGCTGAATCCCGCCCACGGGGAGGAGCTGCTCACCCTCGCGGACGCGTACGAACTGGTCTGGGCCACCACGTGGAAGGACGAGGCGAACGACTGGATAGCCCCCCATCTCGGCCTGCCCCGGCTGCCCTTCATCGACTGGCCGTCGATGCACGGCCGCGCACCGCGCGGCACCTTCTGGAAGACCCAGTACATCCTCGAGTACACGGGCGGCCGGCCCTTCGCCTGGATCGACGACGACATCGGCGCCATGGACCACGAGTACGTCGAGCAGCACCACCCGGCGCACGCCCTGCTCCTGCGGATCGACGAGCGGATCGGGCTGACCGGGGAGGACTTCGACACCCTTGCGAACTGGGCGCACTCACTGTGATTCGATGACTACTACCCGTGTTCGCACGGATGATGCGCGGTCGTCAACGGGCCCCGCCGGAAAATCCCCCATCGAACGAACGCTCCCCTCTCCGCAGGCTCTGATCATTTGGAGTGACCGTGCCCGCAAGACCTTCCCGGGCCGGTGCGGAAAGCGGGAGGCTCCTCTCCAGTGAGCCCTTACCCGGGGCGGGTTCACCTGCACCGAGTCCTTCTTTCGGCAGGGAGAGAACCATGAACACATCGAGGAAGCTGGCCCTCGCGGCCACGGCGATGGCACTGACGGTCGGCGGCGTGGTCGCCGTGTCCTCGGCGTCGGCCGAACCGCACGAGGCGGTCCGGGCGGCGGCCACCACCACGGCCTGGGCCAAGGTCTCCGCGAGCGGACAGTTCCTGGGAGCGCAGGGCATCACCGGAACCGTGAACCACTTCGGCGCCGGCCGCTACAACATCACCACGACGTCCAACATCAACAACTGCGCCCTCCTGGGCACCATCAACACCAACGGCGGCAGCGACCCCGGGCCGGGCAGCTCGTCCATCCTGGTCGGCCAGGTGAACGCGAACACGCTCTTCGTCCGCACCGCGACCCCGTCCGCGGGCGGCAACGCCGCCGTGGACAGTGACCGGCCGTTCTCGATCAGCATCGTCTGCCTGTAAACGCCGAAGGGGCGGGGGAGCCCATCCGCTCCCCCGCCCCCGGCCGTGCTCGGGACTACTGCTTTCGGGACTACTGCTTGTGGACCGCCCAGGCGTGCTGGATGACCAGGTCGGCCTTCAGCTCGGTCAGCTGGACCGCGACCGCCGAAGGGGCGGTGCCGCCGCGGCCGTTGCGGGAGGCGAGCGCGCCCTTGACGTTGAGGACGGTCCGGACCTCGGGGGTCAGGTGCTCCGAGATCTTCGCGAACTGCTCGTCCGTGAGCTCGTCCAGCTCGATGCCGAGCGCCTCGCACTCCTTGACGCACTCGCCGGCCACCTCGTGCGCCACCCGGAACGGCACGCCCTGCTTGACCAGCCACTCCGCGATGTCGGTGGCGAGCGAGAAGCCCGCCGGGGCCAGCTCCTCCATCCGCTCCCGGTTGACCGTGAGGGTGGCCATCATGCCGGTGAAGGCCGGCAGCAGGACCTCGAGGGTGTCGCAGGAGTCGAAGACCGGCTCCTTGTCCTCCTGGAGGTCCCGGTTGTACGCCAGCGGCAGCGCCTTGAGCGTGGCGAGCAGACCGGTCAGGTTGCCGATGAGGCGGCCCGACTTGCCGCGCGCCAGCTCCGCGATGTCCGGGTTCTTCTTCTGCGGCATGATCGACGAGCCGGTGGAGAAGGCGTCGTGCAGCGTCACGAAGGAGAACTCCTTCGTGTTCCAGATGATGATCTCCTCCGCGATCCGGGACAGGTTGATCCCGATCATCGCGGTGACGAAGGCGAACTCGGCGACGAAGTCGCGCGAGGCCGTGCCGTCGATGGAGTTGCCGACCGAGCCCCGTTCGAAGCCGAGGTCGGCGGCGACCGCCTCCGGGTCCAGGCCCAGGGAGGAGCCGGCGAGGGCGCCCGATCCGTAGGGGGAGACCGCGGTCCGGGTGTCCCACTGCCGCAGCCGCTCCGCGTCCCGGGACAGGGACTGCACGTGGGCCAGTACGTGGTGGGCGAAGAGCACCGGCTGCGCGTGCTGGAGGTGGGTCCGGCCCGGCATCGCGACGTCCGCGTGGCTCTCGGCGAGGCCGACCAGCGCGTCCTGGAGGTCCGCGACCAGACCGCCGATGGTCCGGGCGTGGTCGCGCAGGTACATCCGGAAGAGGGTGGCCACCTGGTCGTTGCGGGAGCGGCCGGCGCGCAGCTTGCCGCCGAGGTCGGCGCCGAGCCGCTCCAGCAGGCCGCGCTCCAGGGCGGTGTGCACGTCCTCGTCGGCGATGGTGCCGGTGAAGGAGCCGTCGGCCACGTCGGCCTCCAGCTGGTCCAGCCCGGCGATCATGCGGTCGAGCTCTTCGGCCGTGAGCAGGCCCGCCTTGTGGAGCACGCGGGCGTGGGCGCGCGAGCCGGCGATGTCGTAGGGCGCGAGGCGCCAGTCGAAGTGGACCGACGCGGACAGCTTCGCGAGGGCCTCGGCGGGACCGTCGGCGAACCGGCCGCCCCAGAGCCGGACGTCACCCTTGTTGCTGCTCACAGCTACTGCTCCTCAGGACTGCATGGCCTGTACGGCCTGTACGGCATGCTTTTCGGATGTGAAACCGCCTCCCCGCCGCGGAGGAAACGGGGAGGCGGTCACGTACTGCTGATCGGTCAGGCGAGGTCGCGCCGCGCCGCGATCTTCGAGGAGAGGCCGAAGATCTCGATGAAGCCCTGGGCCTTGGACTGGTCGAAGGTGTCGCCCGAGTCGTAGGTCGCGAGGTTGAAGTCGTACAGCGACTCGTCCGACTTCCGGCCGGTGACGACGGCGCGGCCGCCGTGCAGGGTCATCCGGATGTCACCGGTGACGTGCTGGTTGGCCTCGTTGATGAAGCCGTCCAGCGCCCGCTTGAGCGGGGAGAACCACAGGCCGTCGTAGACCATCTCGCCCCAGCGCTGCTCGACCTGCCGCTTGTAGCGGGCCAGCTCGCGCTCGACGGTGACGTTCTCCAGCTCCTGGTGGGCGGTGATCAGCGCGATCGCGCCCGGGGCCTCGTACACCTCACGGGACTTGATGCCCACGAGACGGTCCTCGACGATGTCGATCCGGCCGATGCCCTGGGCGCCGGCGCGGTCGTTGAGCTGCTGGATCGCCTGGAGCACGGTGACGGGCTTGCCGTCGATGGCGACCGGGACGCCCTCCTTGAAGGAGATGACGACCTCGTCGGGCTCGCGCGGCAGGGCCGGGTTCGAGGTGTACTCGTAGATGTCCTCGATCGGGGCGTTCCAGATGTCCTCCAGGAAGCCCGTCTCGACGGCGCGTCCGAAGACGTTCTGGTCGATGGAGTACGGGGACTTCTTGGTGGTCGCGATCGGGAGCTGCTTCTCCTCGCAGAAGGCGATCGCCTTGTCGCGGGTCATCGCGTAGTCACGGACCGGGGCGATGCACTTGAGGTCCGGGGCGAGGGCGACGATGCCCGCCTCGAAGCGGACCTGGTCGTTGCCCTTGCCGGTGCAGCCGTGGGCGACGGTCGTGGCGCCGTGCTTCTTCGCGGCGGCGACCAGGTGCTTGACGATGGCCGGCCGGGAGAGCGCCGAGACCAGCGGGTACCGGTCCATGTAGAGGGCGTTCGCCTTGATCGCCGGGAGGCAGTACTCGTTGGCGAACTCGTCGGAGGCGTCGGCGACCTCGGCCTCGACCGCACCGCAGTCGAGCGCGCGCTTGCGGATGACGTCCAGGTCCTCGCCGCCCTGGCCGACGTCCACGGCAACGGCGATGACCTCGGCGCCCGTCTCCTCGGCGATCCAGCCGATGGCGACGGAGGTGTCCAGGCCGCCCGAGTAGGCGAGTACGACGCGCTCGGTCACGGGTTTCTCCTTACGGTGCAATCAACGACAGGCATAACTATGCACTACTCCGTATGTTTCGTCAATCGACCCCACCGTGAGGCCCCTGACCAGGGCGAATATGGGGCGCGCCAACGCCCGGCCACCGCCTAGGCTCACCGGGTACGCACGGACAGGGGGAGGGCGCATGAGCGTCTGGGAGCGACAGGACGCGGAGAACGGGCGGGCCGCCGCGGCGGGGCTGCTCGCCGGCAGGCGCCTCGGGATCGGCGGAGTCCGCCTCCCCGACCGGCCGGCGGCCTGGACCGCCTTCGACGAAGAGGTCCGGCAGGCCCGCGCCCACGGCACCTCGCTGCCCTCCTACGACCGCCTGGAGACCCGCCTGTGCCACCGGGACGGCCGGATCCGCGAGGCCGCGCTCGCCGAGCCGGACCCGGCGCTCCCGCTCGTCGCGATCCGGTGTGCCGACTGGGTCCCGGCGGTGCGCAAGCGCGCCCGCCGGGTCCTCGGCGAGGCCCTGGCCGCCGATCCCGCGCGGACACTGACCGAACTGACCCCGCTGGTCCTGCGGCTGGGACGGCGGGAGCAGGGCGCCTGGGCGCTGGAGCGGTTCGAGGCGGCCCTGCGCGCCGAGGACCCCGTCCTCGCCCCGTGGTGGCGGCCGGCCCGGCCCGCGACCTGGTGGCGGGCCGAGCGGCCCGCGCACACCCGCACCGGCGAGGAGCCCGACACCGTACTGGCGTGGCTGCGCTGGAACCCGGACGTGGCGACCCGGCGCTTCGCCACCCGGATCACCCTCGACCTCGGGCTGTTCCGCGTACGGGAACTGGCCCGGCGGGCCGCCGTCGAGCAGGACGCGGTGACGGGCACCCTGTGGACCGACGCCGCGCTGGCCGCCCTGGCCGCCGGGGCTCCGGACGACGGACCTGACCGGGCCGACGCGGACGCGGCCGTCGACGCCCTGCTGGGCGGGCACCTCCCGATGGTCCGGGCCGCCGGGGTCACCGCCCTGCGCGGGGCCGGGCGGGCCGCCGAGGCCGTGCACCACCTCGCCGACCGCTCCGGAACGGTCCGGGCCTGTGCCCGCTGGCTCCTGCGCCAGGGCGGCGGCGATCCGTACGCCTACCTCCGCGAGCTGGTCGAGGACCCGGACCGGATCACGCGGTACGCCGTGACCGGCTTCGCCGAGTGCGCAGCCCGCGCGGACGCCCCGCTGCTGCGCGCCCTGCTGGACCACCCCGTCGGAGCGGTCCGGGCGGCGGCCGTCGCGGGACTGCGCCTCCTGGACGTCACCGACCTCGCGCTGCTGCGGTCGCTGCTGGACGACCCCTCCCCGGGCGTGGCCCGGGAGGCCTCGGTGAGCCTGCGCGCCTCGGCGGGGCAGCTGCCCGCCGACTGGCTGCTGGCCCGCATCGCTCCCGGGCAGCCGCTGACCACCCGCCGGGCCGCCTACCGGCTGCTGTTCGCGCGCGGCGGCGTGGCCGGACTGCGGGCCTCCGTGGACCTGCTGTCGGACGAGGACCCGGGACTGCGCATGGTCGCCCGGCAGCGCCTGCAGAGCCTGTGGTCCCCCCACCGGCCGCCGGCCCTGCCGATCCGGGACCCCGAGGTCGGCGTCCTGCTGGACCGCTGCACCGGAGTGTTCAGCGACTACGTCCTGCAGCGGATGCGCGCACAGCTCGGGCTCCCCCGCACACGAACCACGACGGACGGATACTGATCACCATGGGAAAACTCCACGAACGCATAGACGGCCGCCTGCGCAAGTTCATCGAAGAACAGCCGGTCTTCTTCACCGCGACCGCACCCCTGGCGGGTGACGGCCACGTCAACCTGTCCCCCAAGGGCCGCGCCGGGACCCTCGTGGTCATCGACGAACAGACGCTCGCCTACCTGGACTTCGGCGGCAGCGGCGCCGAGACCATCGCGCACGTCCGCGAGAACGGCCGGATCACCCTCATGTGGTGTGCGTTCAGCGGCCCGCCGAACATCGTGCGCATCCACGGCGAGGGCGAGGCGGTCTTCCGCGACGACGCGCGCTGGGCCGAGCTGATCGCCCTCTTCGGCGAGGCCGACGGACCCGCGGCGCGGGCGATCATCCTCGTCCGCGCCTGCCGGATCGCCGATGTCTGCGGGTACGCCGTCCCCCTGATGGAGTACCAGGGCGAGCGCACCCTCCATTCGGAGTACTTCGGCCGCAAGACGGACGAGGAGTTCGCCGCGTACTGCGAGAAGAAGGAGTTCATCGGGACGAGCGTCGACGGCCTGCCTGCGCTGCCCCTGCCCCTTCCGCCCCGTACCGTCTGACATGTGCTGCGTACCGCTCTCGTCACCGGTTCACTGATCGCCGCGAGTCTGCTCCCGCACGGCCCCGCGTCCCTGCCCTCCCGGCTCACCGACACCGGCGGCGGCAGTCAGCTGATCATCGCCGTCGCGCCCGCCCCCGGATCCACCACCGGCCGGCTGACCTGGTGGGACCGGTGGTCCGGGGGCTGGCACGAGGCCGGGAGCGCGCCCGCCCGGTTCGGGGCGAACGGCCTCACCGAGGGCGCGACCCGTACGCAGGGCACCAGCACCACGCCGACGGGCCTGTACGCACTCCCATACGCCTTCGGTATCCGGCGGGCGCCGGCCGGCACGGAGTACGGCTACCGGCGGGTGCGGGGCGACTCCTGGTGGTGCCAGGACAACGCGTCCGCGCACTACAACCGCTGGGTGGAGCCGCTGCCCGCGGACTGCGCGCCGGGCGAGGCCGAGCACCTGGTGACGTACGAGAAGCAGTACGCGCACGCCCTGCTCATCGCCTTCAACTACGAGCGGCCCGTACGCGGCCGTGGCGCCGGGATCTTCCTGCACGTCAACGGCAAGGGTGCGACGGCCGGTTGCGTGTCGGTGCCCGAGCGGGCCATGCGGGCGATCCTGCGCTGGGCGGACCCGCGCCGGCGTCCGCACATCGCGATCGGCACGGCGGAGGGGCCGCTCGCCGTCACCCGGTACTAGGCAGTGTCCTGGCGATCAAGAGTGGAAGGCTGCTTGCGCCTAGCGTTCACGCAGCTGTCGCCGCACCCAGGTAAGGGGCGAAGTGCTCGGCCACCTCCGCCGCCACCGCCGTCGCGTTGAGCGTGCCGTCGACTTCGATGACGCGAATGCCGAGGCGGCGGGCGTTCTGTGCCGCATCCTCGGCAATCAGCCGGTCGCGGGCGATGCGGTTGGCTTGGGCGCGGGCTGGGTTGGTGACAGGAACGTTGAGGGCTCCTGCGCGCGGAAGGGTGTGGAGCTGGTGGTGGCGGAAGTCTTCGGTGGGGACGAGGACGACCATTCGCCGGAGCGAGTCGAGCAGCGGCGCGACGAGCTCCGGTCGCAGTCCCCATCCCTCAGCGATCGCCGGCCGGCCGGTGAACAGCGCGCGCAGGTCGTCCAACGCCCACTCGAAGCGGACCGGGAAGCCGGCCAGCGTCTCGGAGACCATTTCCTCCGGGCTCTGTTCCACCCAGACATGGTCGGGAGTGGGGTCTCCCACGGGCTCACCCAGGGCGACCCGGCGCGCGATCCGGCGATCCTGGTGGCCGCGGGCGTCATGATAGTCGTAGTGATACACCGTCAAGCCATGCTCCTTGGCGATGATTTCTGCCACGGTGGTCTTGCCGGACCACTGTGCGCCGCCGATCCACAGAGTGCGCTGCAGGCTGCCATGCGGATCCCAGATTTCTGACATGAGCGTCCTCCCGTTGGGGAGCGGCGTAGACCTCCGCCCGGTGATGAGTGTCCGGGGTGGAGAACAAAAATTGCAGTCTTGTCTTCACTGGGTGGTTGGCAGAGAGTGGAAGGGAGGGCAGACCGTTGCCCGCCGCGCACCTGGTCGTGGCCGCTGTTCAGTTGAATCGTTGATACGACCATGGGAAGTAGGAGCGATCTCACGGATGCCGAGTGGGAGCGACTGGGGCCGCTTCTGCCAGTCAGCAACGGGCGTTGTGGCAGGTGGCGGGACCATCGTCAGGTTGTGAACGGGGTGCTGTACCGGATCCGGACCGGCGTGCAGTGGCGCGATCTGCCAGAGCGGTACGGTCCGTGGAAGACGGTGAATGAGCGGCATCGCCGCTGGTCGGCGGACGGGACGTGGGAGATGCTCCTGCGGCGGGTCCAGGCCGAGGGGGACGCGGCCGGCGAGATTGACTGGGACGGCTCGGTCGACTCCACATCCGTGCGCGCGCATCACCATGCGGCCGGCGCCCGGCAGGCTCCGCCGCCCGTCCTCAAAGGGGGCTCCGCGCAGACGGTCAGAGCCGCTCGGATCCGGGCGGAACTGATCGACCGCCTGGCGGAGGTGGCGCGGGAGGTGAGGCGCTCGGCCGTTCGCGCGGCGGGTTCACCACCAAGATCCACCTGAGTGCGGACGGCCGCTGCCGGGTGCTCTCGCTGGTCGTCACGCCCGGGCAGTGCGCCGACTGCACCCAGTTCGAGCCGGTCCTGGACAAGATCCGCGTGCCGAGGCTGACCTGCGGCAGTCCTCGCATAAGGCCGGACAGCGTCATTGCGGACAAGGGCCACAGCAACCGCCGAACCCGCAGCTACCTGCGCAGACGAGGAATCCGGCACGTCATCCCGGAGAGAGCCGACCAGGCCGCCAACCGGGTCCGACGCGGCAGCGCCGGGGGTCGGCCGCCCGGATTTGACAAGGACCGCTACGAGAAGCGCAACACAGTGGAACGGGCGATCAACAAGCTGAAGGCCTTCCGTGCGGTTGCGACCAGGTTCGACAAGCGCGGCTACCTCTACCTCGGCACCGTCACCGCAGCCGCACCCATCATCTGGTTCCGTTCGTGATCGCCAGGACACTGCCTAGGTCACCCGCTACCGGGCCCCTTGGCCTCGGGCTCGTCCTCGTCCTCGTCCTCGTCGGTGGCCCGGTACTCGTACGCGTCCTCCCACCAGACCTTGTCGTCCAGCCACTCGTCGGCCTCGTCATCGTCGTCGTCGTCATCGGCCTGGTCGACGCCGCGCCACCGGTCGCGGTCATCGATGCTCCGCACGACGTGGCGCCGTTGCCCTTCGTCCAGGGCCGCGAGGGACGGATGCGGCTCGGCGCGGATCCGGTCCCCCAGCGGGTCGCCGCACTGCGTCCGTTCCCGGACCTCCCGGCCGGCCTTCTCGGCGAACGCCAGCGCCATCAGGCCGAGGGCGGCAACCGCGGCGCAGGCCCATTCCCCCGGGCCCTGCGGGCGCTCGGCCACCAGCAGCACGCCCACCAGGCCCCAGGACATCATCACGAAGAAGAGGCCCGCGCAGCCGCAGCAGGCCAGCAGTCGGTTCCCCTCGCCGTCCGGCATCCGCGGGAGGTCGGGCAGCAGGGCGTCCCGTTCGCTCGCGTAGGCGCTGCGCCGCCGCACGTACTCCTCGTCGTACCGGTCGATCCAGCCGATCGACACGGGCTCCGGATCGTGCCGGCGTACAGCCTCCAGCAGGGTGGCGGGCAGCGGGTGGGCGGGAGTCCGGGCGGGGTCGCGGCCCTCCTCGGTCAGGAACGCGGCTCCCTCCCCGTCGATCCGGAGGTGGCCGCCGAGGACGAGTTCGGCGGCCGCCGCCTCGGTCGCCTCGCTGCGCCACAGGGCGGCGTGGTACGGCTCCGGTTCGACGGTTGCGACGAGCCGGAGGATCTCGCGCCGGATCCGGGCCCGGCGCCGCCACCGCAGGCCGATGGGCCCGTACACGGCGGCGGTCATGACGGACGCCCATATGGCGAGGACGAGTTGGAGCACGCCCCGAGGCTATGTCGGCGGGCGTCGGTCCGGCACGGGATTTCCGCCGCCCCCCGGGCCTCCCCGCTCAGCCCTCCTTCTGCGCCAGACGCAGGAGGTGATCGGCGAGGGCCTGGCCGCCCGCCGGGTCGCGGCTGATCAGCATCAGGGTGTCGTCGCCCGCGATCGTGCCGAGGATCGCCCGGAGTTCGGCCTGGTCGATCGCCGAGGCGAGGAACTGCGCGGCACCCGGCGGGGTGCGCAGGACCACGAGGTTCGCGGAGGCCTCCGCCGAGATCAGCAGCTCCCCGGAGAGGCGCCTCATGCGCTCCTCCTTCGCGGACTCGCCGAGCGGGGCCTGCGGGGTGCGGAACCCGCCCTCGCTGGGCACCGCGTAGATCAGCTCGCCACCGGTGTTGCGGATCTTGACCGCGCCCAGCTCGTCGAGGTCCCGGGAGAGCGTCGCCTGGGTGACGCTCAGCCCGTCGTCGGCGAGCAGCTTGGCCAGCTGGCTCTGGGAGCGGACCGGCTGCCGGTTGAGGATGTCCACGATCCGGCGGTGGCGCGCGGTGCGGGTCTGCGGGACGGCCTGGCCGCCTTGCTCGTTGTCCTGCGGCTGGCTCATCGTCGTCTCATTCTCCGGATCCGTCCCCGTTGGCTGCGTCGAGGATGCCGGGCAGGGCCCGGAGGAACGCCTCCGCCTCGGCCTCGGTGAGTACGTACGGGGGCATGAGCCGTACGACGTCGGGGGCGGGCGCGTTGACCAGGAATCCGGCATCCTGAGCCGCCTGCTGCACCTGGGGTGCGAGCGGCTCGGTCAGCACGATACCCAGCAGCAGGCCGGCGCCCCGGACGTGGGAGACCAGCGCGTGCCCCGAGGCCTCGATCCCGGCCCGCAGCCGCTCGCTGCGGGCCTTGACCTGGTCGAGCAGGCCCTCGGAGGCGATGGTGTCGATCACGGCGAGGCCGGCGGCGCAGGCGACCGGGTTCCCGCCGAAGGTGGTGCCGTGCTGGCCGGGCTGGAACAGGTCGGCCGCGGCCCCGAAGAGGGCCACCGCGCCGATCGGCAGGCCGCCGCCCAGCCCCTTGGCGAGGGTGACGATGTCGGGCTCGACGTCCTCGTGGGCCTGGTGCTCGAACCACTGGCCGCACCGGCCGATGCCGGTCTGGACCTCGTCGAGGACGAGCAGGGTGCCGGTGGCGCGGGTGATCTCGCGGGCGGCCGTCAGGTATCCGGCCGGGGGAACGACCACGCCGTTCTCGCCCTGGATCGGCTCGATGACGACGAGCGCGGTCTCCTCGGTGACGGCGGCCCGCAGGGCCTCGACGTCGCCGAACGGGACGTGCGTGACGTCGCCCGGCAGCGGCCGGAAGGGCTCCTGCTTCTTCGGCTGCCCGGTGAGGGCGAGGGCGCCCATGGTCCGGCCGTGGAAGCCGCCGTCGGTGGCGACCATGTGGGTCCGCCCGGTCAGCCGGCCGATCTTGAAGGCGGCTTCGATGGACTCGGCCCCGGAGTTGCAGAAGAAGACCTTGCCGGGGCGGCCGAAGAGCTGCAGCAGCCGCTCGCCGAGCGCGACGACCGGCTCTGAGATGAAGAGGTTGGAGACGTGGCCGAGGGTGGAGATCTGCTCGGTCACGGCCGCCACGATCGCCGGGTGGGCGTGGCCCAGCGCGTTGACCGCGATGCCGCCGACGAAGTCGGTGTACTGCTTGCCGTCGGCGTCCCACACCTGGGCGCCCTCGCCGCGCACGAGGGCGACCGCGGGGGTTCCGTAGTTGTTGGTCAGCGCACCCTGCCAGCGCGCGCCGTACTCCTGGTTGCCGGTGCCCTTCGTCATTCCGCTCCCCCTGGCTGTTGTCCGGGCTGTGGGTCGGGCACGACCATCGTGCCGATGCCCGAGTCCGTGAAGATCTCCAGCAGGATCGAGTGCTGGACCCGCCCGTCGAGCACGCGGGCGGTGTTCACGCCGTTGCGCACGGCGTGCAGGCACCCCTCCATCTTGGGCACCATGCCGCTGGACAGCTCGGGCAGCAGCTTCTCCAGCTCGCTGACGGTGAGCTTGCTGATGACCTCGTCGCTGTGCGGCCAGTCCGCGTAGAGCCCCTCGACGTCGGTGAGGACCATCAGCGTCTCGGCGCCCAGCGCGGCGGCGAGCGCCGCGGCCGCCGTGTCGGCGTTGACGTTGTAGACGTGGTGGTCGTCGGCGCTGCGCGCGATGGAGGAGATGACCGGGATCCGGCCGTCCGACAGCAGCGCCTCGATCGCGCCGGTGTCGATGGCGGTGATCTCGCCGACCCGCCCGATGTCGACGGCCTCGCCGCCGACCTGCGGGGTGTGCTTGGTCGCGGTGATGGTGTGGGCGTCCTCGCCGGTCATGCCGACGGCGAGCGGCCCGTGCTGGTTGAGCAGTCCGACCAGCTCGCGCTGGACCTGGCCCGCCAGGACCATCCGTACGACGTCCATGGCCTCCGGGGTCGTCACGCGCAGGCCGGCCTTGAACTCGCTGACCAGGCCCTGCTTGTCGAGCTGGGCGTTGATCTGGGGGCCGCCGCCGTGCACGACGACCGGCTTGAGGCCGGCCTGGCGGAGGAAGACCACGTCCTGGGCGAAGGCGGCCTTGAGGTCCTCGTCGATCATGGCGTTGCCGCCGAACTTGATGACGACGATCTTGCCGTTGTGGCGGGTGAGCCAGGGCAGGGCCTCGATGAGGATCTGCGCCTTGGGCAGGGCGGTGTGCTTGCGGGCGGTGCCGCCGGAGGTGCCGGGCTGGCCGGCCTTCTCGTCGCTCATGAGGAGTAGGCGCTGTTCTCGTGGACGTAGTCGGCGGTCAGGTCGTTGGCCCAGATGACGGCCGACTCGCCGCCGGTGGACAGATCGGCGGTGATGCGGACCTCGCGGTCCTTCATCGACACCAGGTCGCGGTCCTCGCCGACCGAGCCGTTCCTGCAGACCCACACGCCGTTGATGGCGACGTTGAGGCGGTCCGGGTCGAAGGCGGCCCCGGTGGTGCCGATCGCGGAGAGCACCCGGCCCCAGTTCGGGTCCTCGCCGTGGATGGCGCACTTGAGCAGGTTGTTCCGGGCGATGGACCGGCCGACCTCGACCGCGTCGTCCTCGCTGGCCGCGCCGATGACCTCGATGCGGATGTCCTTGCTGGCGCCCTCGGCGTCGCCGATCAGCTGGCGGGCCAGGTCGTCGCAGACCGTGCGCACGGCCTCCGCGAACTCCTCGTAGACGGGCACCTGGCCGGACGCGCCGGAGGCGAGCAGCAGCACCGTGTCGTTGGTGGACATGCAGCCGTCGGAGTCGACCCGGTCGAAGGTGGTGCGGGTCGCGGCGCGCAGCGCCTTGTCGAGGGTGGCGCTGTCCAGGTCGGCGTCGGTGGTGAGGACGACGAGCATGGTGGCCAGGCCCGGGGCGAGCATGCCGGCGCCCTTGGCCATGCCGCCTACGGTCCAGTCTCCCCGGGAGGCGGTGGCCGTCTTGTGCACGGTGTCGGTGGTCTTGATGGCGATGGCGGCGGCCTCGCCGCCGTCCTCGGACAGGGCGGCGGCCGCGGTCTCGATGCCGGGGAGCAGCTTGTCCATGGGGAGCAGGACGCCGATCAGGCCGGTGGAGGCGACGGCGACCTCGCCGGCGTTGAACTCCGTGCCGGTGCCGAGCCCGTTCAGGACGTCGGCGACCTTCTCGGCGGTGGCGTGGGTGTCCTGGAAGCCCTTGGGGCCGGTGCAGGCGTTGGCGCCGCCGGAGTTGAGGACGACCGCGCTGACGGCGGCGCCCCGCAGGACCTGCTCGGACCAGTGCACGGGGGCGGCCTTGACGCGGTTGGAGGTGAAGACGCCCGCGGCGGCGAGACGCGGCCCGTTGTTGACCACGAGGGCCAGGTCCGGGTTGCCGCTGGCCTTGATCCCGGCGGCGATGCCCGCCGCCGTGAATCCCTGTGCAGCCGTAACGCTCACGGCGCGACTCCAATCGTGGAAAGCCCGAGCTGCTCGGGGAGCCCGAGGGCGATGTTCATGCTCTGCACCGCGCCGCCGGCGGTGCCCTTGGTCAGGTTGTCGATGGCGCTGACGGCGATGATCCGCTGGGCGGACGCGTCGTAGGCGACCTGGATCTGGACGGCGTTGGAACCGTGGACGGACTTGGTGGACGGCATCCGGCCCTCGGGCAGCAGGTGCACGAAGGGCTCGTCGGCGTACGCCTTCTCGTAGGCGGCGCGGAGCGATTCGGCGGTGGTGCCGGGGAGGGCCTTGGCCGAGCACGTGGCGAGGATGCCGCGCGCCATGGGCACGAGGGTCGGCGTGAAGGAGACGGAGACGCGCTGCCCGGCGAGCGGGCTCAGGTTCTGCACCATCTCGGGGGTGTGCCGGTGGCTGCCGCCGACGCCGTACGGGGTCACCGATCCCATCACCTCGGCGCCGAGCAGGTGCGGCTTGAGGGCCTTGCCCGCGCCGGAGGTTCCGGTGGCGGCGACGATCACGGCCTCCGGCTCGGCGAGCTGCGCCTGGTAGGCGGGGAAGAGCGCGAGGGAGACGGCGGTGGGGAAGCAGCCGGGGACGGCGATGCGCTTGGTGCCCTCCAGCGCGGCGCGGCAGCCCGGCAGCTCGGGGAGCCCGTAGGGCCAGGTCCCGGCGTGCGGGGCGCCGTAGAAGGCGTCCCAGTCGGCGGAGTCCTTGAGCCGGTGGTCGGCGCCCATGTCGACGACGAGGACGTCCTCGCCGAGCTCGGCGGCGACGGCGGCGGACTGGCCGTGCGGGAGTGCGAGGAAGACGACGTCGTGGCCGGCGAGGGCCTGCGGGGTGGTCGCCTCCAGGGTGCGCCCGGCGAGCGGCACGAGGTGCGGCTGCAGGGGGCCGAGGAGCTGTCCGGCGTTGGAGTGGCCGGTCAGCGCGCCGATCTCCACTTCGGGGTGCGAGAGCAGGAGGCGCAGGACTTCTCCGCCCGCGTACCCGCTCGCTCCGGCCACCGCTACACGTACCACCATCGGACCCTCCTCATCGATGGCATGACTATACGTACGTCCGCACGTTTATGCAATGTTCTGGATCTCGGCGGGAGGGGTGCGCGGGAGGATCCGGCGCCTGTGGCGCCCTGGAGAAGATGTCTAGCAGGAAAGGCCCCGCTCCGGCGGCGATTCCGCCTTCCCGTCAGCCGGTCGCGCCGGCCGCCGGCGGGGGCGTCCCGTCGACGAGACGGTGCCTGACCCATACGTTCGGCTCCACGTAGACCGCGTAGCCCTGCTCCGGTTCGCAGCGCACCGGCGCCAGGGCGCCCGGGACGCGCACGGGGCCGGCGGCGTCGAAGGGCAGTCCGGTCCACTCGCGCCACTGGGCGAGCGAGCCGGTGATCGTCATCGACAGCGGCGCCACCGAGTGGACGACCCCGCCCGCGCGGACGTGGACGCGCAGCCACGGGTCGTACGGGAGGCCGTCCTCGCGGGTCCGGTACGCGTACTCGTGGATCGGGGTGTCCGGCTCGGCCGGCTTCCCGCTGGGCCGGACCGGGGCCACCACCTCGGCGAAGCCGAGGGCCCGGGCGTTGTCCCGCATCGCGGCCAGCATCAGCCCGGAGAGCCCCTCGCCCTGCCGGTCGGCGGCCACGGTGATCTCGATCGCGCTCACCGTGTCGGGCCGCACCCCGCGGCGCAGGTCGGAGAAGGCCCACAGGAGGATCCGGTCCCAGCCCTGCGCGGGCAGCTCCCCGTCACGGCCGTCGGCGTGCAGGGCGAAGGGCACGCTGAAGCCCCGGGCGGCCACCGCGTCCCCGTCGGTGGCGACCAGGACGTAGTCCGCCAGCTCGGCCGTCATCCGCGGGTACAGCAGCCAGGCGACCGCGTCGTGGGCGGCGAAGGGCGGCCACGGGTCCTTCATGTCCCAGAGCCGGTCCGCCAGTTCGGGCCGCTCGGCGAGCGTGGTGATCAGTATCGCGGTCACCCCCGCACCCTAACGACTGCCCGGGGAGGCCTCGAACGCGTTTACGCCGGGGCCTGCAGGGAGAGGTACCAGCGCCCCGACCAGCCCGTCAGGGTGAGCGTGGACAGCGGCCGGACGTCCACGTGCCAGTAGGTCAGCGGGGGCGCCTGCAGCGCGTAGACCAGGGCAGCCCGGACCACCGAGGGCTCGGCCACCGCCACGATCTCGCCGCCGTCGTCGGCGGGACGGGTGTCCAGCCAGCCGCCGATCCGGGAGATGAAGGCGAGCAGGGACTCGCCTCCGTGCGGGGCGGACCGCGGATCGGCGAGCCACAGGTCCACCGCCCCGGGCTCTCGGGCGGTCACCTCGGCCAGGGTCAGCCCCCGCCAGCGGCCCATGTCGCACTCGCGCAGCGCGGGCTGCGCGAGGGGCGCGTAGCCGAGGGCCTCGCCCGTGGCCCGGCTGCGCGGGGTCGGAGAGCAGTAGCGCAGCTCGGCCGAGCCCAGGGGCACGAGGTCCCGGGCGGCGCACTCCACCGACCGCCAGCCCGCTCCGTCCAGCGGGCGGTCGTCGTCGAAGCGCTCGGCGAGCAGCGAGGAACTACGGGCTGCGGCGACCAGCGAAACCCGAACATGCATGCGGTGATGGTGAGCCGCGAACGGCCGGGGGTCAAGCTTTCCGGAACGGGGCCGTCGGCGGGGCCGGGTGCGGCCTAGTCGTCCAGGCCCGCCCGCAGCCGCTGGACCGCCTCCACCAGTTCCCCCGGTCCCGACACCCCGGCGAAGCTCAGCCGGACGTACGGGCCGGGCGGTTCGGCGCAGAAGTACGGGCGGCCGGGGGCCACCGCCACCCCGGCGCGCAGGGCCGCCGCCGCGAAGGCCGCGTCGTCGGCGCCGTCGGCCATCCGGACCCACAACTGGTATCCGCCCGAGGGCAGGTGCGGCAGCGTCAGCCCGGGCAGCTCGCGCCGCACGGCCCCCGCGAGCACGTCCCGCCGGTGGCGCAGCTCGGCGGCCACGGTGCGCAGGTGGCGCGGCCAGGCGGGCGCGCCGACCAGTTCGAGGGCGGCCTCCTGGAGCGGCCGGGGGACGAAGAAGCTGTCCACGACCTGGATGGCGCGCAGCCGGTCCACCACCGGGCCCCGGGCCGCGAGGGCGCCGACCCGCAGGCTGGGCGAGGTGGCCTTGGTCAGGGACCGGACGTGCACGACCACCCCGTCGTGGTCCTCGGCTGCCAGCGTCGCTGGCAGCGGACCGGCGTCGTCGTGCCCCAGGGCGCGGGCGTAGTCGTCCTCCACCACGAAGGCCCCGGCGGCCCGCGCGATCCTCAGCACCTCGGCCCGCCGCGCGGGAGCCAGGACCGCGCCCGTCGGGTTCTGGAACAGCGGCTGGCATACGAACACCCGCGCCCCGGTCGCTTCGAAGGCGGCGGCCAGCAGCTCCGGCCGTACCCCCTCGGCGTCCACCGGGACGGGCACGGGCCGGCATCCGGAGGCGCGGGCGATGGCCAGCAGTCCGGGATAGGTCGGGGACTCCACCAGGATCGGCGCCCCGGGCGGGGCCAGCGCCCGCAGGGCGGTGGTCAGCGCGCTCTGCCCGCCGGCGGTGACCAGGACGTCGGCGGCCGCGACGGCCCCGCCGATCTCGCGGGCGAACCAGTCCCGGAGCTCGGGCAGCCCCTCCATGGGCGGGCGGTCCCAGGCCCCGGGGCGCCGCCCGGCCCGGGCGAGCGCGGCGGCCATGGCCCGCTGGGGCTGGACGGAGGCGTGCAGGTAGCCGCTGTTGAGCCCGATCACCCCGGGCGGCGGTGCGGCCAGACAAACCAGCACCCCGGAGGCGTCCACCGAGCGCGGCACGATCTCGCCGGGGGCCTCCGCGCTGAGGGCGACCTCCTGCCAGGAGGTGTCCCCGGGCGCGGCGGGCGCCGTGCGCGGGGAGGCGCGGAAGACGCCGGCGCCGGGCCGGGTGACGACGAGGCCCTCGGCGGCGAGCTGCGCCAGGGCCCGGGAGACGGTGACGGGACTGACCCGGTAGCGCTCGACCAGGGCGCGGCTCGACGGGAGCTTTCCACCCACCGAGTAGCGATTCAGCTCGGACCGCAGGGATTCTGCCAGTTCTGCCACACTGCTACGCTCATACATGACAGCACAGAATAGCGCTACTCTCCCGAAGCCGATAGCGGTCAAGAGTCCGGTGGGCCGGGGCACCGCCCTCGCCTCGCTCGGCGTCCTCGCCTTCTCGCTGACCTTCCCCGCCACCGCCTGGGGTCTGGAGAGCTTCGGCCCGTGGTCCCTCGTCGCCCTGCGCAGCGTGCTCGCCGCCGTCATCGCCGGAGCCTTCCTACTGGCCCGCCGGGTCCCGCTGCCCGCCCGCGAGCACTGGGCCGGTCTCGCCGTGGTCGCCGCCGGGGTGGTCGTCGGCTTCCCCCTGCTCACCACCCTCGCGCTGACGACCTCCACCACCTCGCACGCCGCCGTCGTGGTCGGCCTGCTGCCGCTCACCACCGCGGCCCTGTCCGCGCTGCGCACCGGCTCCCGCCCCTCGCGCACCTTCTGGGCGGCGGCCGTCGCCGGGGCCGCCGTCGTCCTGGGCTTCACCGTGGCGCAGAGCGGCGGTTCCCTCTCGGCCGGCGACGCCTACCTCTTCGCCGCCCTGCTGGTCTGCGCCGCCGGGTACACCGAGGGCGGGCGCCTCGCGCGGACCCTGCCCGGCTGGCAGGTGATCGGCTGGGCGCTGGTCCTGTGCCTGCCGCTCACCCTGGCCGGGTCCGCGCTCGGGCTCGCGTACGAGCCGGTGCGCCTCGGCGCGCACGGGCTGGCCGGCCTGGTCTGGGCGGCGGCCGGCTCCACCTTCCTCGGCCTGTACGTCTGGTACCGGGGCATGGCCGAGATCGGCGCGCCGCGCGCGAGCCAGCTCCAGCTCGCCCAGCCGCTGCTGACCCTGGTCTGGTCGGTGGCGCTGCTGGGCGAGCACCTCACTCCCGCCGCACCGGCGGCCGCCTGCGCGGTCCTCGTCTGCATCGCGGTGACTCAACGGGTCAAATAGCCCCGGAACGACCTAAACTGCTAGCACCGGATCGGACCGCCACCGAGGAGGTCAGTTATGCGCGCGACCGAGGGCGACCAGCTGGTGCAGCACGGCAGGATCGTCGGACAGCACGACAAGGTGGGCGAGATCACCCAGGTGCTGGGCGAGAACGGAACCCCCCCGTACCGGGTCCGCTTCCAGGACGGGCACGAGGCCCTGATGGCCCCCGGGCCCGACTGCGTGGTCCGTCACCCCGTAGACCCCGAACACTGAATCAGCGCGGGGGCACCGCCGAGCCGTAGTGGTCGGCGACCACCCGGGCCATTGCTCCATTGGGGTCCGCGGCCACCTGCTTCGCCGAGAAGTAGACGTGGCCGCGGACTTCCGGGTGTCCGGCGGCGAGCCGCACGTGCTTCGACAGCTCCCCCGGATCGCGCCAGGCCGCGGTGGTGCTGTCCGCGTCGCAGCGGTAGAGCGCCTCCCCCACGTAGAGGTCGACGCCCGCGCCCGCTACGGTCCGCGCCCACCAGGGGACGATGTCGGCGTAGTCGGCCGTCGGGTGGCCGATGTGCCAGTAGGCCTGCGGCACGATGTAGTCGATCCAGCCCTCCCGGACCCACTTGCGGGTGTCCGCGTACAGGTCGTCGTACGTTCCCAGGCCCGCCCGCGTCGGGGAGCCGAGCGGGTCGCGGTCGGAGTTGCGCCAGACCGCGAAGGGGCTGATGCCGAACCGGACCGCCGGGCGCAGCGCCCGCAGCCGCGCGGACATCTCCTGGACCAGGGTGTCGGTGTTGTGGCGGCGCCAGGCGGCGCGGGAGGAGAAACCGCTCCCGTGCTCCTCGTAGGCCTCGTCGTCGTCGAAGTACTCGCCGTCGGCCGGGTAGGGGTAGAAGTAGTCGTCCCAGTGCACCGCGTCCACCGGGTAGCGGGTGACGGCGTCGAACATGGCGTCCTGGACGAAGCGCCGCACCTCGGGCAGGCCGGGGTTGTAGTAGAGCTTGCCGCCGTACTCCACGGTCCAGCCCGGATTGCGCCGGGCCGGGTGGGAGGGCGCCAGCCGGTCGGGGTCGGTGTGGTTGGCCACCCGGTACGGGTTGAACCAGGCGTGCAGCTCCAGCCCGCGGGCGTGCGCCTCGGCGACGGCCGTGCCCAGCGGGTCCCAGCCGGGATCGGCCCCCTGCTCCCCGGTCAGCCACTGCGACCAGGGCTCCAGCTTCGAGGGCCAGAACGCGTCGGCCGCCGGCCGGACCTGGAGGATCACGGCATTGAGCCGTCGCGCGACCGCGGTGTCGAGGAGCCGGAGCAGTTCCGTGCGCTGCCGCGCGGCGGAGAGCCCGCTCTGCGAGGGCCAGTCCACGTTGGACACGGAGGCGATCCACATCCCCCTGAAGTCGGCGGCGGCCCGTGCGGAAGGCCCGGAGGAGGTCCGCCCCGCCGCCGCGGCGGCCGGTCCGGACGTGGCGGCCGCGATCACCCCCGCGGCTCCGGCCAGCAGTGCCCGTCGGCCGATGTACGTCATGTGACGACTCCGTTTCACTGAGTGACATTGCACGATGTCCGCCCAGCATGCCCGCCCCGGCCCGCCGCCCGGCGCAAGGTCGGGAGTAACGTCGGGGGGCGTGGCGGGCGCCGGAATCGTACGGGGGACCCGCCGACGGAGAGCTGCGAAAGGCACGAAGTGACTGACCTCCCTTCCGACATCACACGAGTCGGCGTAGTGGGCTGTGGCCAGATGGGCGCGGGTATCGCCGAGGTGTGCGCCCGCAGTGGCCTTGAGGTCAAGGTCGCCGAGACCACCGGCGAAGCCCTGGAGATCGGCCGGACCCGGCTTCACAACTCCCTGACCAAGGCCGCCGAACGCGGCAAGATCACGGAGGAGGAGCGCGACGCCACCCTCGCCCGCCTCACCTTCACCACCGACCTCGGCGAGTTCGCCGACCGCGACCTCGTCATCGAGGCGGTCGTCGAGAACGAGCAGGTCAAGACGGAGATCTTCCAGGTCCTCGACCAGGTGATCACCCGCCCGGACGCGATCCTGGCCTCCAACACCTCCTCGATCCCGCTGGTCAAGCTGGCCGTCGCGACCTCGCGGCCCGACCAGGTCATCGGCATCCACTTCTTCAACCCGGCCCCGGTGCAGAAGCTCGTCGAGCTGATCCCCGCGCTGACCACGGGCGAGGAGACGGTAAAGCGGGCCGAGGCCCTGGTGCGGGACGTGCTGGGCAAGCACGCGGTCCGCGCCCAGGACCGCTCCGGCTTCGTCGTCAACGCGCTCCTCGTCCCGTACCTGCTCTCCGCCATCCGGATGTTCGAGTCCGGCATCGCGAGCCGCGAGGACATCGACAACGGCATGGAGCTGGGCTGCGCCCACCCGATGGGCCCGCTCAAGCTGTCCGACCTGATCGGCCTGGACACCATCGCCTCGATCGCCGACTCGATGTACGCCGAGTACAAGGAGCCGCTGTACGCCGCTCCCCCGCTGCTCCAGCGGATGGTCGACGCGGGCCGCCTGGGCCGCAAGACGGGCGCGGGCTTCTACCCGTACGCCTGATCCCCGCCACTGCCACCTACGGCTGACCGAGCCGCAGGTGGTGCAGCAGGAGCAGCCCGGCCGCCATGTTGGCGGCCGGGATCTCCCCGCGCGCGATCATGTCCGGCACGAGTTTGAGCGGGACCCATTCCCGGCGCGAGGACTCGAAATCGTCCTCGGGATGACCGATGTGGGTGGCCCCGTCCGCCCAGTAGAGGTGGTGGCGGGCGTCGGTCAGCCCGTTGGACGGCTCGACGGTCATCAGGTGGTGGAGCGGGCCGGGCCGCCAGCCCGACTCCTCCTCCATCTCCCGCGCCGCCGCGACCGCGATGTCCTCGCCGTCCTCGACCACCCCGGCGGGCAGCTCCCAGCCCCAGCTGTCGGTGATGAAGCGGTGCCGCCAGAGCAGCAGCACCTCGTTGGCCTCGTTGACGGCCGTGGCCACGGCGACCGGACGCAGCCGGATCACGAAGTGGTCCAGGTGCCGGCCGTCGGGAAGTTCCACATCGGCGAGATTCACGTCGAACCAGCGGTTCTTGTACACAGTCTGCTCACTCAGGTTCATCCACTGCACGGCTGTGCCACCTTCCGTTCGAGTAGGTGGCAAACATGGCAGCAGCTGACCGGTCACAGCGGAACGCGCAGCGCCCCGTCGATGAGCTGTGCGGTCTGCGCCGCGTCCGGAGAACCGCTGGTCAGAAGCTGTTCGCGGACCGTCCGCAGCCGGTCGCGCAGCCGCAGCGACTCCATTCCCCTGGCCCGCTCGGCCATTTCCGCCGCGGACGCCGCGGCCCGGTCCGCCTCGCCCTGGCGCAGCTGGATCTCGCACAGCATCGCCAGCCGGTGCACCCGGCCGCGGTCGTGGGCCGGGGTGCCTACGGCGGCGGCCGCCTGGATCCGGGCCGCCTCCAGATCCCCCAGACTGAGCAGCGCCTCGGCGACCTGGACGTTGACGAGCCCCGGCTGCACGTAGCCGGTCTCGTCGGGTTCGGTGCCCGGGTGGATCCGCTCGGCGGCCGCCTCGGCGTTGCGGATGCAGGCCAGCGCGGCCTGGGTGTCGCCGAGTTGGGCGTACGCCTTGGCCTGCATCGCGTACAGGTCGGCGGCCAGCGCCGGGGTGGTGTGCCGGCCGGCGGCGCGCAGCGCGGCCTCGGCGAAGGCGACGGCCTGGCGGTACTCGCGCAGGTGCAGGGACTGGTTGACGATCAGCGCGATCACGTACGCACCGAGCCCCCGGTCCCCGGACGCCTTGGCCAGGCGCAGCGCCTGGTGGAAGTAGCGCTGGGCGAGCCCGTGGGCGTCCGAGTCGTACGCGCAGATCCCCGCCACCGCCACGAGGGACCCGGTGGCCCGGTGCAGCTGGCGGCCGAGGCCGTCGGAGTAACTGCCGCGCAGCATGGGCGCCGTCTCACTGCCAAGGAAGCGGACGATCCGGTCCCGGGTGGCCACCCCGCCGGCCCGGCGGTACATCAGCTCGTAGTGCGCGCGGGCGGCCTTCAGGATCTCGATGTGCTCGGGACCGATCCGGTTCGGCCCCTCGCGGGAGACGTCCGCGTCCTCGGGCGGGTTCTCCCATTCCCAGACCGGGATGACGGCGGGCGTGCCGGTGACCGCCTCGGCGGCGAGCAGCTGGGGCCGGGCCTGGCCGTCGGAACGCCAGAGGGCGGCGGCCCGGTCCACGAACCCGCTGAGCGGGGAGGCGTGCAGGGAGACGGGCCGGTCGGCCGCCCCCAGCCCGATGTCGTCCAGCCCGAGGGGGCGCCGCAGCCGGCCGCCGAGCACCTCGCAGATCAGGTCGGGGACCTGGCCCCGGGGCCGCTGGCCCTTCAGCCACCGGGCCACGGCGGTGTGTTCGTAGCGCAGGGCGAGTCCGCGGGTGCGGCCTGCCTGGTTCACGTAGGCGGCGAGTCCGGCATGGGACATGCCCGCCTCGGCGAGGAGGGCGTCGAGCAGGACATTGGGCTGCATGGGCCGCTCCAAGGGCTCGTCGGTCTCAGGCTAGTGGGTGCGCGGTTCACACGGGGTGTGAACCGAGTACGCGCATAAATGCGATGCGCACTCTGCCGCACGGGCCCCCGTGGGCGCTTCACTTAAGGGCCTCGCCAAAGAGGCGGCTCGGGTCGTCGGCTCCCCCTCGTACAGTGCGACGACCCGCACCGCGCCGCCCGTCCTGCTGTCTGCCCGACACTCCACGGCAGGCGGGCGGCGTGTTCCGGCTCCGCCGGCGTCCGGTTGGTCGCCGGGCCCCGGCGGAGCCGGCCCCCCGGCAGCCGGCCGGTCAGGACCGGTCGTTGCGCAGCACCAGCAGGGCGACATCGTCGGCGAGTCGCCCGCCGGTGTGCCGGAGCAGGGCCGCGTGCACGCCCGCGACCAGCCGCGCGGGCGTTCGCGGTGCCGGGGCCTCTGCGAGGACGCTGCGCAGGGGGAAGAACGCACCGGCGGCGTCCCGGGCCTCCTCGGCGCCGTCGGTGTGCAGGAAGAGGGTCTCGCCGGGGTGCAGCTCCCCCACGGGGTGCGGTTCGACTCCCACCGGCAGGGGCACCACCCCGAGCGGCGGCAGCGGCTCACCCCCGTCGACCGCCTGTACGCCCACGCCCGGCTCCGCCCGAACCCGGTCCTCAAACGCCGGACGGGCTGAAAGACCGGGGCTCCGCCCCGAACCCCGCGCCTCAAACGCCGGCGAGGCTGGATTTTCCCCGCTGCCGTCCGTGAAGCGCGCGACGCACAACCCTGGCAATTTCAGCCCCTCCGGCGTTTGAGGAGCGGGGTCTGGGGCGGAGCCCCGGCTGCGCGGAGCGCAGTGTTCTGGGCTCAGCAGGTACGGCCAGGGGTGGCCGCAGTTCAGGGCCAGGAGGGTGCCGTCCGGGGCGATCTGGAGGAGGAGGACCGTCACGAACTCCTCCGCCGAGGGCGACTCCGGCTCCGCGGGGCAGGACGCCGGATGCTCCGACCGGGCCCGGTCACGGACGTGGCGGGACAGCGCCCGCTCCATCCGCCGGAGCACACCGCCCAGCGCCACCTCGTCGTACGCCGCTTCGCGGAAGGCCCCGAGCACGGCCGCCGCCGCACCCAGCGCCGGCAGTCCGTGCCCCCGTACGTCCCCGATGACCACCCGCACCCCGTACGCCGTCGGCACGGCCTCGTACAGGTCCCCGCCCACCGCCGCGCCCCGGCTCGCCGAGAGCTGCGCCGCGGCCAGCGTCAGACCGTCGATCCGCCCCGGCAACGGCCGCAGCAGGGCCCGCTGCGCGGCGCCCGCGATCTCCTGCGAGCGGCGCAGTTCGTTCAGCAGCCCGCGCCGGATGTGCAGGGCGCACCCGGTGGCCAGCAGCAGGAAGGCCGCGCAGGTGGCCAGGCTCGGCACCAGTCGCCCCGGGGTGGCCAGCTCCCAGGACACCGCGGCACCGCCCCAGGCCACGACGCACACCCGGCGCAGCTGGGGCATCTCCCCGCGCGTGATCATCCGTAGGCTCCCCTCCGGCCGGATCGATTGTGTCGACCGACCGGCGCCCCGGACACGGGCCTCCGCGCTTCTCACCCGAACGAGTGAGGGCGCATCCGGTGGTCCGGATGCGCCCTCAACTGGCCTTACGCGGTGCGGCTACGCGCCCCGGAGCACCGCCCCGGTCCGCTCGCCCGCCAGGGCCACCGCCGCGTCGCGCGCGGCCGTGGACTCCTCGGCGGTCAGCGTCCGGTCGGCCGCGCGGAAGCGCAGCGCGTAGGCGAGGGACTTCTTGCCCTCGCCGACCTGCTCACCGGTGAACACGTCGAACAGCCGCAGCGACTCCAGGAGTTCGCCCGCGCCCTTGCGCAGGGCGGCCTCCACCGAGGACGCCGGAACCGACGCGTCCACGATCAGCGCGACGTCCTGGGTCGCCACCGGGAAGGTGGAGATCCGGGGCGCCTGCAGGGCCTCGCCGCCGGCCGCAGCGAGGCGGTCCAGGTCGAGCTCCATGGCGCTGGTGCGGGCCGGCAGGCCCATCGCCTTGACCACGCGCGGGTGCAGCTCGCCGGCGTGGCCGATGACCTGCTCGACGCCGTCGATGGTGACGACGAGCTCGGCGCAGCGGCCCGGGTGCCAGGGGCCGTACTGGCCCTGGCGGACGACGAGCTCCGTGCCGGCCTCGACGGCCAGCGAGCGGGCGGCCTGGACCGCGTCCGCCCAGTCGGCCGGTCGGCCCTTGCCCCACCAGCCGGCCTGCTCGCGCGCACCGGCCAGCACGACCGCGGCGTACCGCGGCTGCGCGGGCAGGGCCGCGTTCAGGGTGGCGATCTCCTCGTCGGTGGGACGCCGGTCCACGGGCAGCCGTACGGCGACGCCCGGCTGGGCGGCGGCCCGGAAGACCGAACCGGTCTCGAAGAGCGCGAGGTCGTGGCTGCCCCGGCTGTCGTTGCGGCGCAGCGCGCCGAGCAGACCCGGCAGCAGCGTGGTGCGCAGCGCCGGCTCCTCGTCGGAGATCGGGTTGACGAGCTTGACCACCTGGCGGGTGGCGTCGTGCGCGGGGAGCTGGAGCTGGTCGAAGACGCCCTCGCCGATGAAGGGGTAGCTCAGCGCCTCGACGTAGCCCGCGCCGGCCAGCGCGCGGCCGACCCGGCGGTGCAGCTGCTGCCGGGCGGTCAGACCGCGGCCGGAGGGCACCTGCGGGAGGGTCGACGGGAGGTTCCCGTAGCCCTCCAGCCGGATGACCTCTTCGGCGAGGTCGTTGGGCGCGGCGAGGTCCGGCCGCCACGAGGGGACGGTGACGACGAGCTCGTCCTGGCCGTAGACGTCGCAGCCGATCTCCTGGAGGCGGCGCACGACGGTCTCGCGGCCGTACTCCATGCCCGCCACCCGGTCCGGGTGGTCCGCGGGCATGGCGATGGTGCGCGGCGCGCCCGGGGCGAGGACCTCGGTGACGCCCGCCTCGGCGGTGCCGCCCGCGAGGAGCACGAGCAGGTCGACGGTCCGCTGCGCGGCCGCGGCGGCGGCCTGCGGGTCGACGCCCCGCTCGAAGCGCTTGGAGGCCTCGGAGGAGAGCTTCATGCGGCGGGCGGTGCGCGAGATCGACACGGAGTCGAAGTGCGCGGCCTCGATGACGACGTCCGTGGTCCCCGTGACCTGGCCGGTCTCGGGGTCGGTGACGGAGTCGGCGATCTCGGTGTTGGCGCCGCCCATGACACCCGCGAGACCGATCGGCCCGCTGTTGTCGGTGATCACCAGGTCCTCGGCGTCGAGCGTGCGCTTGACGCCGTCGAGGGTGGTGAACTTCTCGCCCTGCTCGGCACGGCGGACACCGATGGTGCCGTCGATGCTGGAGCGGTCGTAGGCGTGCAGCGGCTGGCCGAGCTCGAGCATCACGTAGTTGGTGATGTCGACGGCGAGCGAGATCGGGCGCATGCCCGCCTTCTGCAGGCGGCGGGTCAGCCAGATCGGGGAGCGCGCGTCGGGGTCGAGGCCGGTCACCGTACGGGCGGTGAAGCGGTCGCAGCCGGCCGGGTCGTCGATCTTCACCGGGTAGCCGTACGAGTTCGGCTGGGGCACGTCGAGCAGCGCCGGGTCGCGCAGCGGCAGGCCGTAGGCGGTGGCCGCCTCGCGGGCGACACCGCGCATGGACATGCAGTAGCCGCGGTCCGGGGTGATGTCGATGTCGAGGACCTCGTCGACGAGCTGGAGCAGCTCGATGGCGTCGGTGCCGACCTCGTGCTCGTGCGGCAGCACGATGATGCCGTGCGTGCCGTCGTCGCCCATGCCCAGCTCGTCGCCGGAGCAGATCATGCCGTGCGAGGTGCGGCCGTACGTCTTGCGCGAGGCGATCGCGAAGTCGCCGGGGAGCACCGCGCCGGGCAGGACCACGACGACCTTGTCGCCGACGGAGAAGTTCCGGGCGCCGCAGACGATCTCCTGCGGTTCGCCGGTGCCGTTGGCCTGGCCGACGTCGACCGTGCAGAAGCGGATCGGCTTGCGGAAGCCCTCGAGCTCCTCGATGGTCAGCACCTGGCCGACGACGAGCGGGCCCTTGAGCCCGCCGCCGAGCTGCTCGACGGTCTCGACCTCGAGGCCGGCGTCGACCAGCTTGGCGGCCACGTCACGACCGGTCTCGCCCGCGGGCAGGTCGACGTACTCCCGCAGCCAGGAAAGCGGGACGCGCATCAGATCTCACTCCCGAACGGCCGGGTGAAGCGAACGTCACCCTCGACCATGTCTCGCATGTCTTCAACGTTGTGACGGAACATCAGCATCCGTTCGATGCCGAACCCGAAGGCGAACCCGCTGTACTTCTCGGGGTCCACACCGCAGGCGACGAGCACCTTGGGGTTGACCATGCCGCAGCCGCCCAGCTCGATCCAGCCCTCGCTGGAGCAGGTACGGCACGGGCGGTCGGGGTTGCCCACCGACTCGCCGCGGCACACGTAGCACTGCATGTCCATCTCGGCGGACGGCTCGGTGAAGGGGAAGAAGTGCGGGCGCAGGCGCGTGGTGGTGCCCTCGCCGAACAGCTCCTGGACCATGTGGTCCATGGTGCCCTTGAGGTCCGCCATGGTCAGGCCCTCGTCCACGGCGAGCAGCTCGACCTGGTGGAAGACCGGGGTGTGCGTCGCGTCGAGCTCGTCGGTGCGGTACACGCGGCCCGGGCAGACGATGTAGACGGGGGGCTTGCGCTCCAGCAGCGAGCGCGCCTGCACCGGGGAGGTGTGGGTGCGCAGGACGACACCGGACTCGTCGCCCTCGGTGCCCTCGGGGCCCCGGACGAAGAAGGTGTCCTGCATCTGGCGCGCCGGGTGGTCGGGCGTGAAGTTGAGGGCGTCGAAGTTGAACCACTCCGCCTCGACCTCGGGACCCTCGGCGACCTCGTACCCCATGGCCACGAAGATGTCCGCGATGCGGTCCATCAGCGTGGTCAGGGGGTGCCGGGCGCCGGCGGGGACGCGGTCGTAGGGCAGCGTGACGTCCACGGCCTCCTCGACCAGCACCCGCTCGTCGCGCTCGGCTTCGAGCTCGACCGTGCGGGCCCCGAAGGCCTTGTTCACGGCGCCGCGGGCCTGGCCCACGCGCTTGCCCGCCTCGGCCTTGGCCTGCGGGGGCAGCGCGCCGATCTCGCGGTTGGCGAGCGCCAGGGGCGAGCGGTCGCCCATGTGCGCGGTCTTCGCCTCACGCAGCGCGTCGAGGTCGCCGGCGGACGCGAAGGCGGCGAGCGCCTCGTCCCGCATGCGCTCGATCTCTTCCGGTTTCAGTGCCTCGACCTCGACAGGGTCGTACGACTTGTTCGGTGCCGACATCTCTTCCCGTACTTCCGATGGCTGGCTGGATGGGTCCCCCGCGCGACGCGCAGGACGCGCTCGGCACAAGGACACAAAGGTGCCAAAGGACGAGTCTAAAGGTCGCTGGGGGTGAAGGAGCCCGTGGGCCGTCTGGCGAGATGCTCAGCAGGGCTACTGCGTGAGGTACGCCGGGGCGCTCACGGGCAGGATAAATCGGAACTCGGCGCCGCCGCCGGGGCCGCGGCCGACCGTGATGGTGCCGCCGTGGGCCTCCACGATGCCCTTGACGATGTACAGGCCCAGGCCGGTGCCGCCGCGCTTGCTCCCCCGCCAGAAGCGGGTGAAGACGCGGCCCATCGACTCCTCGGGGATCCCGGGGCCTTCGTCGGACACGGTGACGGCGGTTCCCTTCTCATGCGGCGATACCCCGATGGTGACCGTTCCCTCTCCGTGGCGCACCGCATTTTCGAGGAGGTTGCCGAGGATCTGGTCGATCTTGTCCGGATCGGCCCACAGATCGGGGAGCGGACGGCTCACGCTCACGAGGAACCGCTCGGGGGCCTGGCCGTTCGCCGTGAGCGCCTGTACGTGGCGGCCGACGGCCGTGGCGATGTCGACGGGCTGGCGGCGCACCTCCAGACGGCCGGAGTCGATGCGGGAGATGTCGAGGAGTTCGGCGATCAGGCGGGTGACGCGGTTGGCGTCGGCGTCGACGGTCTCCAGCATCAGCCGCTTCTGGTCGTCGGTGAACCGCTCCCACTTGGCGAGCAGGGTGGCGGTGAACCCCTTGACGGAGGTCAGGGGGGAGCGCAGCTCGTGGGCGACGGTGGCGATCAGCTCGGCGTGGCTGCGCTCGGTGCGGCGGCGCGCCTCGGTGCCCCGCAGGGTGATGACGAGGCGGCGCAGCGGGCCCGTGGGGTGGGTGCGGACGTAGCTGGCGGATACCAGCACCTCGCGGCCGCCGGGGAGCAGCAGGTTCCGCTCGGGCTGTCCGCGGCGGGTGGCGAGGCCCCCGTACGGGTCGGTCATCGCCCACCAGCGGCGGCCTTCGAGGTCCTCCAGCGGGAGCGCCCGGTCGATGCGCGTGCCGAGCGCCTGCTCCGGCGCCAGGGCGGTGATCCGTGCGGCGGCGGCGTTGAAGCAGATCACCCGCCCGGTCTCGTCGGCGACGACGAGTCCGTCGGGCAGGCTGTCGGGGTCGATCCCGAAGCCGGTCCCCTCGTCGGGGGCGCCGCTGCCCGGGACCGCCGCGCGGGCCCCGGACAGCGGGGGTCCGGCCTGCGGGGGCCCGGCCTGCGGCGGTACGGGGCAGCGCGTTCCGGACGTGGGCACCGGGGGGACGGCGTCGGCGCGGACACCGCCGGCCCGGGCCGCGGGCCGGCCCTTGCGGGCGGCGGACGGGGGCGGAGCCTGCGACGGGACGCCGGAGAGTTCGTCGCCCACCGGGCGGACCTCGCGGCCGCCGACGGCGGCCGGCACCGGTGTACCGGCCGTCGTGCCGGCCCCCGGTGAGCTGTTCGTACCGACGGTCATGTCCCCGTACCCCACATCTCCGAGTAGCGCAGTGGGCCCCCGGGCCGCCACATTACTAGCTGGGGGTCACGGAGCGGCACCCTCCGGGCGCCCGCTGTGCACGCGCGGACGCGTAGAGACACACGGCGGCGGCCGTCGCCAGGTTCAGGCTCTCCGCCTTTCCGTGGATCGGGACCCGCACCACGGCGTCCGCCAGGGCCCTGGTCTCCTCGGGCAGGCCCCAGGCTTCGTTGCCGAAGACCCAGGCGGAGGGCCCGCCCATGGTGCCCGCGTCCAGCTCGGCGTCGAGGTCGTCCTCGCCCGCGCCGTCGGCCGCGAGGATCCGTACGCCGGCCGCGCGCAGGCCCTCGACGGCCTGCTCCACGGGGACGCCGACCGCGACCGGGAGGTGGAAGAGGGAGCCCACGGAGGCCCGTACGGACTTGGGGTTGTAGAGGTCCACGGAGGCGTCGGTGAGCACCACCGCGTCGGCGCCGGCGGCGTCGGCGCAGCGCAGCACCGTGCCGGCGTTGCCGGGGTCGCGGACGTGCGCGAGGACGGCGACGAGCCGGGGCCCGGACGCCAGGATCTCCTCGAACGGGGAGTCCAGGAAGTGGCAGACGCCGACGAGGCCCTGCGGGGTGACGGTCTGCGAGACCTCGGCGAGCACCTCGTCGGAGGCGTAGTGCACGCGGGCACCCGCGTCGAGGGCCGCGGCGATGATCTCGGTGTAGCGCTCGGCCGCCTCGACGGTGGCGAACAGCTCGATCAGGGTCGACGCCCCGGTGGGCCCGCGGTGCTCGACGGCCTCGCGGACCGCCTGCGGGCCCTCGGCGATGAACCGGCGCTCCTTGGTGCGGAAGTTGCGCCGCGCCAGTCGCCTGGCGGCGGCCACCCGCGGGGATCGGGGGGAGATCAGCTCGGCGGGGGTACCCATGGTCTCAGCGGTTCTCTCTCGGGGTTCCGATGCGCGCGGGGCGCGGGGAAGCGGGGGCGCGGTGGCGAGGGCCGGCCGCGGGGGGCGGGCGCCGCGCGCAGGAGGGGCGGGGGCGCGGCCGTGCACGGACCGTACGGGGGCTCGCGGGGCTCTCGGGCCCGCGGGGCGAAAGCACACGGACCCGCAGGCGAATGCCTGCGGGTCCGTGGGGGCCGGCCGCGTGAAGCTGGGCCGGCTAGCCCTTAGGCAGCGGCCTTGGGGGCGTTGACGTCGGCCGGAAGCGCCTTCTGCGCGACCTCGACCAGCGCGGCGAACGCGTTGGCGTCGTTGACGGCCAGCTCGGCGAGGATCTTGCGGTCCACCTCGATGTTGGCGGCCTTCAGACCCTGGATGAGGCGGTTGTACGTCATGCCGTTCTGGCGGGCAGCAGCGTTGATGCGCTGGATCCACAGCTGACGGAAGTCGCCCTTGCGCTTCTTGCGGTCGTTGAAGTTGTAGACCAGCGAGTGGGTGACCTGCTCCTTGGCCTTGCGGTACAGGCGCGAACGCTGACCGCGGTAGCCGGAGGCCGCCTCGAGGATTGCCCGGCGCTTCTTGTGGGCGTTTACTGCCCGCTTGACGCGTGCCACTTTTTAACTCCTTGTAGCGGGGCCGTGGGTGTCTTCACACGGCCCGAATTCGATGGGGTCCCGGTCTTGACGTCACCGCTCCCGCAAGGGGAGCGGAGGACATCAGATGCCGAGAAGCTTCTTGATCTTCGCGGCGTCGCCGGGGGCCATCTCCGCGTTGCCGGTGAGGCGGCGGGTGACACGGGACGACTTGTGCTCGAGCAGGTGGCGCTTGCCGGCGCGCTCGCGGAGCACCTTGCCGGAGCCGGTGACCTTGAAGCGCTTCTTGGTACCGCTGTGCGTCTTGTTCTTCGGCATGGCGCCGTTATCTCCTCGTCGGTGGCGCTCCCACCGGTCCGTTGCGGGACCGGCTCGTGGGAGCGTCATGTTGTGTCGGTGATCCGAGACGGGCTGTCTCGGGATCAGGCCTCGGCGTTCGTCCCGTCGGCGGGGGCCTCGGTGACGTCGGCGGAGGCGACCTCGGTGGTGTCCTCGACCTCGACGGCGGCTTCCTCGGAAGGAGCCTCGTCGCCGGTGTGGGCGACACCCTGGCGCTCGGCCTTGCGGGCGGCCTGCGCCTCGCGGGCTTCGGCCATCGCCTCGGTCTTCTTCTTGTGCGGACCGAGGACCATGATCATGTTTCGGCCGTCCTGCTTCGGGTTCGACTCGATGAACCCGAGGTCCTCGACGTCCGAAGCGAGACGCTGCAGCAGTCGGTAGCCGAGTTCCGGCCGGGACTGCTCGCGACCACGGAACATGATCGTGATCTTGACCTTGTCGCCCTGCTTGAGGAACCGAACGACGTGACCCTTCTTGGTGTCATAGTCGTGCGGGTCGATCTTCGGCCGGAGCTTCATTTCCTTGATGACCGTGTGCGCCTGGTTCTTGCGCGCCTCACGGGCCTTCATGGCCGACTCGTACTTGAACTTGCCGTAGTCCATGAGCTTGCAGACCGGCGGGCGTGCGGACGCCGCGACCTCGACCAGGTCGAGGTCGTACTCCTGCGCGAGCTCAAGCGCCTTGGCAAGCGGCACGATGCCGACCTGCTCGCCGCTGGGACCGACAAGCCGTACCTCGGGAACGCGAATCCGGTCGTTGATGCGGGGCTCGGTGCTGATGGATCCTCCTCGGTAGCACCACACGACTGCCTGGCAGACAGCCGCTGACGTGTATTTCCGTCAGACCGACCACAGCGGGAAACCAAAAAAGCCCCGCCGGGCACAGGCAGGGGCTCCAATACAACCGGAACACCGACGCGTGCGAACCGCGGGGCGTAGACTCGGGCGGCTTTCCATCGTCCGTACGGAACGATGGATGCCGCCTGACCGGTGACCCGCCGTCCCGGAGGACGGTCAGGTGGGAGAAACGGAGCCTCCACTTGTGGGCCGGGCACAGAAGTGTCCGGCCGGTCGAAGTACATACTAGCACCCGCGTTGCAAGCCCGCCGCACGGCATATCGTGGGGTGCATGACTGACGCGACACCCTCCACCGACCCCGCTGCCGACGGCGCCCCCGACTACGACGCCATGACCCGCGACATCGCGGACGTGCCCGCCGTCGAGGTGATCACCACGGTGGCCGTGCACCTGCTGAGCGCCGCGGCCGTCAACCTGGGCCTGGACAAGCCGGACTCCGAGCACAAGGACCTCGACGAGGCCCGCAAGCTGATCACGGCCCTGGCCGGCCTGGTCACCGCGAGCGCCACCGAGATCAGCTCCTTTCACGCCGCCCCGCTGCGCGACGGCCTGAAGTCGCTCCAGCTGGCCTTCCGCGAGGCGTCGATCGTCCCGGACGAGCCGGGCCAGGGTCCGGGCGAGAAGTTCACGGGTCCCGTCTTCGCCTGATCGCGCGCGGACGCCGCACATACGAAGAGGAGAGGCGTGTCACACGGGAGGTTCCCGTGTGACACGCCTCTCCTCTTCGTATCGGCTCTCGGGGCCCTTCCGGTCAGCGGGTGAAGAGCGGTTCGCCGGGCGGAGCCGGGGCGTCCGGCGGCAGCAGCGCCAGGTCCAGCCCGCGCACCAGCCGGGCCCGCAGGGTGGTGTCCGCCGCCAGGGCCTCGGCGACGCGGCGGGCCGCGGCGGCCGCCTGCGCCCCGCCGGCCAGCACGATCGCGAGGGTGCCGTCGGCGTCCGCGCCGCCCGGGCCGAGGTGGGCGCGCAGTACGGCGGGCTCCGCGGACACGGCGGCCCGTACGGCCTCCCGTACGGCGGGGTCGGCCAGCGGGCCCGCGTCCGTACGGCCTTCGGCGAGGGCGAGCAGCGCGGGCCCGGTCAGCTGGTAGGTGACGGGCCCGGCCAGGTCCAGGACCACGGTGTCGGCCTTCTCGTGGGCGGCGGCGGCCAGGGCCTGGTGCAGTGGGACCGCCACCGGGCGGGCGGCCGGGTCCCAGAGCGCGAGCGAGGCGGTCGAGGTGAAGGCCGGCAGGGCCCGCCGGTCGCCCGCCCGCAGGGTCGGGACGGCCATGTCGCTGGTCTTCTCGCGCTTCAGGCCCGTCTCCGGGTCGGTCTCCACCTCGCCGAGGACGGCGACCACGGGGACCAGCAGCCTGGCCCCCTTGAGGGCGGCCAGCACCTCGGGCTCCTTGGCCCGGTCCTCGGACCAGGCGGCCAGGGCCGCGGTCAGCCGGGGATCGGCCGAGCCGTCGTCGTCGGAGAAGCCCGGGTCGGGAATGTTCTTGTTCGCCATGTTCGCCACAGTTACCCGACCCTACTGTGCCGGGTGCGAGGGCGCGGTGAGGGGTGCGCGGTCCCGGCCCCGGGTGCCCCGCCGCGGGCGGCGGCCCAGTACGGCGGCCAGTACGAGCAGCACCGCCCCCGCGACCGCGGCCGCCGGGGCACCGAGCCGGGCGCTGCGCTCGGGCGGCCGGACCGGTTCGGGACCGGGGCCGAAGTAGGGGCGCTCGGCCGCGGCGGGCGCGGGCACCGCGGCCTCGGGCTGCATCGCCTCCGCGACCTGGAGGGCGGCGGCGGGGTCCACCGTCCCGTGGCCGCGTGCGTCGTCGCGGCCGCCGGCCGGGGAGTCGGAGGCGGTGTCCTCCAGCAGCTTCTTGATCTGGGCCGGGGACAGGTCGGGGTGCGCGGCCTTGACGAGGGCCGCGGCGCCGGAGACGAAGGCCGCGGCGGCGCTGGTGCCCCAGCCCTCGTAGTACGAGCGGTCGGGGTCGGCGATGACCACGTCGACGCCGGGGGCGCTGACGGTGGCGTACCAGTTGCGGGTGGAGAACTTGGCCTTCTTGCCCCGGCGGTCGACGGCGGTCACGGCGATCACCCCCGGGTAGGCGGCCGGGTAGGACACGCGGTCGCCCGTTTCGCCGCCGTTGCCGGCGGAGGCGACGACGACCACGCCCTTGGCGAGCGCGTACTGGACGGCCTCGTCCTCGCCCGCCTCGTGGTGGGCGGATTCGCTGTCGTCGCCGAGGGACAGGTTGATCACGTCGGCGCCGTGGTCGGCTGCCCAGCGGATGCCCTCGGCGAGGGCTCCGCCCTTGCTGTCGCGGGCCTTGCCGCGGCCCGGGTCGCCCTCTTCGAGGATCACCCGGACCGGCAGGATCCGGGCCTGCGGGGCGATCCCGAGGACGCCCTGGCCGCGGCTGGGGCCGTGGCCGTGCCCGGCGATGATGCTCGCCATGGCGGTGCCGTGGCGGGCCCACGAGCGGTCGCCGCGGCCGGCGCCCATGCCGATGAGGTCGGTGCCTTCGAGGACCTGCCCCGCGAGGTCGGGGTGGGAGTCGTCGACCCCGGTGTCGAGGACGGCGACGGTCACCCCGTCGCCGCGGGTGGTGCCCCAGGCCTCCTCGGCGCGCAGCGCGAGCAGCCCCCACTGGCGGTCGCGGATGGTGTCGGCGGTGGCCGGGAACGCGGTGGCGGCCGTGAGGAGGGCGGCGGCGGTCAGGGCGGCGGCGGCCTGCCCGAGCGCCCGGTGCGGGGTCATCGGCGGGCCTTCGGGGCGGGTGTGACGGGCGGTGCGGCGAGGAGGGCCACGGCGTGCCCGATGCGGTCGGCGACCGCCTTGGCCTCGTGGCCGAGTCCGGCCCGGGCGGCGGCTCCGGTGGCGTCCTTCTTCATCAGGTCCTCGGCGGGGCGGGGCGCGTCCAGGGGGCGGCCGTCGGCGAAGGCGGAGACGGTGTAGACGACGACGGGGGCCTCGTCGAGGACGGACGCGGCCCATGCCGCGCGCTGGGCGTCGGTGAATCCGTACGCGGCCGGGGCGGTGATCCGCCCGGTGAGGGCGGTCATCGCGGGGGCGTCGCCGGGGGTGAAGACCAGGCCGACGGTGGTCAGGGAGCTGCGGGTGGCGTCGGTGTAGGTGGCGCGGAGCACGCGGGTGCAGCCGGTGGCGGCCAACAGGCCCTGCCAGTCGGCGGCGAGGCCGGACGCGCAGTCGGCGTCGGGGGCGAGCGCGATGCGGGTCCACGTCCGGTCCGCGCCGCCGGGGCCGGCCGCGGGGCCGGTGACGACGGGCGGCAGGAGCTGGTCCACGGGCGCGGACCGCCACAGCGACCCGGCCTTGCGGTAGGCGGCGTCGGCGGGCAACGGGCGGTTCTCGGCGCGGTGTTCCGCCCAGGTGGTGACGGCGGCTCCGCCGACGAGGCCGCCCCCGAGGAGGAGGCAGAGCGCGGCGGCGAGGACGCGTCCGGGGTGGCGGCGCGGCGGGGTGTGCAGGGGCTGGGACCAGGGGTCGGGCTCGCCCGGGATCGTGGTCCGCGGTGTCGTCGTGGTCATCCGGCGGCTCCGCCCCCCGTTCCGTACGGCTGCCTGCCCGTACTCTACGGGGTCCCCGACGGGGGGCCGCGGGGCCGGTGTCCCCGCCTCCGGGCGCCGTCGACCCCTACCCACCGGTAGAGACCTCTGGCAAGCTGCCGCCCATGAACTCCCCCGCCGCCGACCGCGCCCGGTACGACCGGGCGACCGCGCACCTGGACGCGCCGCTGGCCCTCGTGGATCTCGAAGCCTTCGACGCCAATGCCGACGACCTCGTGCGCCGGGCCGGCGGGAAGCCGGTCCGGGTCGCGAGCAAGTCGGTCCGCTGCCGCGCGCTGCTCGAACGCGTGCTGGCCCGGCCCGGGTTCGCCGGGATCATGTCGTACACCCTGGCCGAGTCGCTGTGGCTGGCCCGGTCCGGGTTCGAGGACGTGCTCCTGGCGTACCCCTCCGCCGACCGGGCCGGCTTCGGCGAGCTGGCGAACGACGCCAAGCTGGCCGGTGCGGTCACGGTGATGGTCGACGATCCCGCGCAGCTGGAGCTGATGGACGGGGCCCGTGACGGGGGCGCCGAGGAGATCCGCGTCTGTCTGGAACTGGACACCGCCCTGCAGCTGTTCGGCGGCCGGGTACGGGTCGGGGCCCGCCGGTCCCCGCTGCGCGAGCCGGCCGAGCTGGCCGCGCTGGCCCGTACGGTCGCCGCCCGGCCGGGCTTCCGGGTGGTGGGCCTGATGGCGTACGAGGGCCACGTCGCCGGGGTCGGGGACGCACTGGCCGGCCGGCCGCTGCGCTCCCGCGCCATCCGGCTGATGCAGGGCGCGGCCCGCAGGGAGCTCGCGGCGCGGCGGGCCGAGGTGGTGCGGGCCGTGCGGGCCGTCGTACCGGACCTGGAGTTCGTCAACGGCGGCGGGACCGGCAGCGTGCAGCAGACCGCCGCCGAGGACGCGGTGACGGAGGTGGCGGCCGGGTCGGGGCTGTACCTGCCGCGGCTCTTCGACAACTACAGCTCCTTCAGCGGGCGTCCGGCGGCGCTGTTCGCCCAGCCGGTGGTGCGCAGGCCCGGTGTGGGCGTGGTGACGGTGCTCGGGGGCGGCTACCCGGCCTCGGGTGCGGCCGGCGCCGACCGGCTGCCGGTTCCGTACCTGCCGCAGGGGCTGCGCTACGACCCCCAGGAGGGGGCCGGCGAGGTGCAGACCCCGCTGCTGGGCGGCCCGGCCGACGATCTGCTGATCGGCGACCGGGTCTGGTTCCGGCACGCGAAGGCGGGCGAGCTGTGCGAGCGCTTCGACACGCTGCACCTGGTGGAGGGCGACCGGGTGACGGCCACCGCCCCGACCTACCGGGGCGAGGGCCGCACCTTCCTCTAGCCGTTCCTCTGGAAGACCGAGTCCGTCTGGTCCGGGATGACGCTGGTGTCGCCGCGCAGGACCGGCCCCTTGGTGCCGTCGTGGTCGACGTAGCCCGTCGTCGCGCACGGGTAGGGGGCGGTCTTCTGCGGCTTGGGCTCGATGAACATGGGGTTGACGATCCAGCGGCCGTCGCTGTTGTCGTAGGCCCGGCACATCAGCTCGTTCTTGTTGCGGTTGACGACGAGCCGCAGGGCGGTGGCGTCGCGCAGGAAGGAGATGTCGGTGTCGGAGTCGCCGGCGGCGAACACCTGGCGGCGGGCGGCGGGCCGGACCTTCTCGGCGGCCGCTCCGCGGACGCCGAAGACCTCCTTGTTGATCCAGCAGCGCTTGCCGTCGATGTAGGTGATCATCGTGTCGGCGCCGTCCCGGACGGATCCGCAGCCCTGCAGGTGGGAGGTGAACTTCCCGCCGCGGGTGGTGGTGTTGCGGATGCCTATCACGTGGTCCGCGTCGATGCCGACGCCCTCGGCCCACACCTCGACGACCGGCTGGGGCGAGGCCGAGCTGATCCAGACGTCGAAGCCGGACTTCTGCAGGGCGCCGATCAGGTCCTTCTGCTGGTCGTAGTAGCGCACCCAGCCGGTGGCGGTGCCGCTGCCGACCCGCTGCGCGGCGCCGACGGGCGCGGCGAGGTTCTCGGCACGGGCGGCGGCGGCGAAGCCGCGGATCTCGCGGGCGGTCCAGCCCTGCATCAGCTGGGGCAGCCAGGCGTACGAGGGTTCGGTGGTGCGGCGGTCCCAGCCGGCGAAGGCGGCGGCTCCGGTGCGGGTGGCGGCGGTCCCGTAGACGGCGTTGATCTCGTCCGCGCAGCCGGTTCCCGCGGGGGTGCCGGTGGGCAGCGGGGCGCCGGGGCGGGCGAGTGCGTCGCAGGCGGCGGCGAGGGCCCCGGCCGCGGCGGGGGTGAGGTGGCGGCTGGTGGCGGCCCAGTCGGCGGGGCGGCGGATCTTCCCGTTGCGCAGCAGCCAGAACATGGTGGCGTCGCCGACGTCGTTCTTGACGACGGTGTTGTCCCAGTCGAAGACGGCGACGGGCCTGGCGCGGTCCGGCCGGTACGGATTGCAGCTGCCGTACCGGTCGATCAGCTGCTGCAGGCGCGCCTGGTTGTCCCCGTACCAGCCGGAGCCGACCGTCACCCGGCGGCAGTGGCTCTGGTCCGCCTCGGCGGGCGGGGCCAGCAGGAGTCCGGAGCCGGCGGCCGCCACGAGGGCGAGGGTGGCGGTTCTGTTGCTGCGCATGCTGCTCCTCGGGGTTCGGGCACGGAACGGCCGGGCGCCTCGCGGCGCCCGGCCGGCTCGGAACGGGGTGCTCTGCTGCGGGGTGGTCCACAGCGCAGTGGTCTACAGCGGGGTGACGTACGCGCCCGAGATGCCGCCGTCGACGAGGAAGTCGGTGGCGTTGATGAAGGAGGAGTCGTCGCTGGCGAGGAAGGCGACGGCGGCGGCGATCTCGGTGGGCTCGGCGAAGCGGCCCAGCGGGATGTGCACGAGGCGGCGGGCGGCGCGCTCGGGGTCCTTCGCGAACAGCTCCTGGAGCAGCGGGGTGTTGACCGGCCCTGGGCACAGGGCGTTGACGCGGATGCCCTCGCGGGCGAACTGCACGCCGAGCTCGCGCGACATGGCCAGGACGCCGCCCTTGGAGGCGGTGTAGGAGATCTGGGAGGTCGCGGCGCCCATGATGGCCACGAAGGAGGCGGTGTTGATGATGGAGCCGCGGCCCTGGCGCTGCATGTAGGGCAGGGCGGCCTTGCAGCACAGGTAGACGGAGGTGAGGTTGACGTCCTGGACGCGCCGCCAGGCGTCGAGCTCGGTGGTGAGGATGGAGTCGTCGTCCGGCGGCGAGATGCCCGCGTTGTTGAAGGCGATGTCGACGGAGCCGTAGGTGTCGAAGGCCGTCTTGAACAGGGCGTCGACCTGCTCCTTGTCGGTGACGTCGACCTTCACGTAGGTCCCGCCGACCTCCTCGGCGGCGGCCTTGCCGGCGGTCTCGTCGATGTCGGCGCAGACGATGTTGGCGCCCTCGGACGCGAGGCGCCGGGCGGTGGCGAGGCCGATGCCGCTGCCGGCTCCGGTGATGACGGCGGTACGGCCGACCAGGCGGCGGCAGACGATCTCTTCAGGGGTCTGGCTGGTCATGTTCTTCAGGCCTCCGTGCTGATGAAGACGTTCTTGGTCTCGGTGAATGCGGTGAGGGCGTCGGGTCCGAGCTCGCGGCCGAGGCCGGACTGCTTGTAGCCGCCGAAGGGGGTCCAGTAGCGGACGCTGCTGTGGGAGTTGACGGACAGGTTGCCCGCGGCGACGGCGCGCGAGACGCGCAGGGCGCGGCCGATGTCGCGGGTCCAGAGGGAGCCGGAGAGCCCGTACTCGGTCGCGTTGGCCAGGCGTACGGCGTCCTCCTCGTCCTCGAAGGGCAGGACGACGGCGACCGGGCCGAAGACCTCCTCGGCGGCCACGGGTGCGGTGGGGGCGACGTCCGTGACGAGGGTCGGCGGGTACCAGAAGCCGGGGCCCTCGGGTGCGGTGCCGCGGATGGCGGTGAGGTCGTCGGTGACGAAGGACCGTACGCGGTCCAGCTGGGTCCGCGAGATCAGCGGGCCCATCTGCGTCTTCTCGTCGAGCGGGTCGCCGACGGCCACCGCGGCGATGCCGGGGGCGACGAGCTCCAGGAAGCGGTCGTAGACGGAGCGCTGTACGAGGATCCGGGTGCGGGCGCAGCAGTCCTGGCCGGTGTTGTCGAGGAAGGACATCGGGGCGGCGGCCGCGGCGGCCTCCAGGTCCGCGTCGGCGAAGACGATGTTGGGGCTCTTGCCGCCGAGTTCGAGGGTGACGCGCTTCACCCGGTCGGCGCACTTGGCCATGATCTGCTTGCCGACGCGGGTGGAGCCGGTGAAGACGATCTTGGCGACGCCGGGGTGTTCGACGAGCGCGTCGCCCGCGACCGCCCCGTGGCCGGGGAGCACCTGGAAGAGGTGCTCGGGGATCCCGGCTTCGAGGGCGAGTTCGGCGAGGCGCAGCGCGGTCAGCGGGGTGGTCTCGGCGGGCTTGAGGATGACGGCGTTGCCGGCGGCGAGGGCCGGGGCCAGGCCCCAGGCGGCGATCGGCATGGGGAAGTTCCAGGGGGCGATCACGCCGATGACGCCGAGGGGTTCGAGGAAGGTGACGTCGATGCCGCCGGCGACGGGGATCTGGCGGCCGGAGAGCCGTTCCACTCCCCCGGCGGCGAAGTCGAGGAGGTCGCGTACGTTGCCGGCTTCCCAGCGGGCGTTGCCGATGGTGTGGCCGGCTTCGCGGACCTCCAGCTGCGCCAGTTCCTCGACGTGGCCGTCGACGACGGCGGCGAAGCGGCGCAGCAGCCGGGCCCGGTCGGCGGGGGCGGCGGCCGCCCAGGCGCGCTGGGCCGTGGCGGCCCGGGCGACGGCGGCGTCGACATCGTCCCGTGTGGCGGCCGGGACGATGGCGACGGTTTCCTCGGTGGCCGGGTTCAGCACTCGCAGGGTGAGTGGGGCCAGCTCATCGGACACGTGTTGCCTCACAGACTTTCGGTGGTTCGGCGGGGCGGCGGGGCGGTTAGAGGCGTTCGAAGGAGCGGCGCAGCTCCCAGTCGGTCACCGCGGAGTCGTACGCGTCGAGTTCCACGCGGGCCATGTTCCGGTAGTGGGCGACCACTTCGGGGCCGAAGGCCGCCTTGGCGATCTCGCTGTTCTCCCAGAGCTCGGCGGCCTCGCGCAGGGTGGCGGGGACGTGCGCGTAGTCGGCCGTGTAGGCGTTGCCGCCGCAGGCCTCGGGCAGCTCCAGCCGGTTCTCGATGCCGTAGAGACCGGCCGCGACCAGGCCGGAGACGGCGAGGTACGGGTTGACGTCGCCGCCGGGGAGGCGGTTCTCGAAGCGCATGGAGCGGCCGTGGCCGACGACCCGCAGCGCGCAGGTCCGGTTGTCCACGCCCCAGGCGACGGCGGTCGGCGCGAAGGATCCCGGCCGGAAACGCTTGTACGAATTGATGTTGGGGGCGTAGAGAAGGGAGAAGTCGCGCAGCGCGGCCAGCTGGCCGGCCAGGAAGTGCCGCATCACCGGTGACATTCCGCCTGGTCCGTCCCCGGCCATCGCATTGCGTCCGTCGGTATCAGCGAGCGAGAGGTGGATGTGACAGGAGTTGCCCTCGCGCTCGTCGAACTTCGCCATGAAGGTGAGCGAGACGCCTTCCTGGGCCGCGATCTCCTTCGCCCCGGTCTTGTAGACGGAGTGCTGGTCGCAGGTGGTCAGCGCCTCGTCGTAGCGGAAGGCGATCTCGTGCTGGCCGAGGTTGCACTCCCCCTTGGCCGACTCGACGATCAGTCCCGCGGCCTGCATCTCGTTGCGGATGCGGCGCAGCAGGGGTTCGACGCGGCCGGTCCCGAGGACGGAGTAGTCGATGTTGTACTGGTTGGCGGGGGTCAGGCCGCGGTAGTTGGCGTTCCAGGCTTGCTCGTAGGTGTCCTGGAAGACCATGAACTCCAGCTCGGTGCCGACCATCGCCGTGTACCCGTGTTCGGCGAGGCGCTCCAGCTGGCGGCGCAGGATCTGCCGGGGCGCGGCGACGACGGGCGTGCCGTCGTTCCAGGCGAGGTCGGCGATGAGGAAGGCGCTGCCGGGGTTCCAGGGGATGCGGCGCAGGGTGGCGAGGTCGGGGTGCATGGCGAAGTCGCCGTAGCCCCGGTCCCAGGAGGACATCTCGTACCCGTCGACGGTGTTCATGTCGGTGTCGACGGCGAGAAGGTAGTTGCAGCCCTCGGTGCCGTGTTCGAGGACCTCGTCGAGGAAGAACTGTGCGGCGAACCGCTTGCCCTGGAGCCGCCCCTGCATGTCGGGGAAGGCCAGGACCACTGTGTCGATCTCGCCGCTGGCGACGAGGGAGCGGAGCTCCTCGGGCGCGAGCGGCGGCGTGCGGTCTACCACTGGAATCTCTCCTTCGGTGAGCCGAGTGCGCCTAAGGTATTGAATAGAACCATTGCTTGGGAAGGGGAGGAGCCGAGATGACCGATACGGCGAGTGAAGGCGACGCGATCGCGCGGCTGAATCCCGTACTGCGGCAGGTGCGGGCGGGCAACGGCTTCGAGGAGGCGCTGGAGCAGATCCTCCAGGTGGTCCGGCTGGGTCTGGTACCGGGCGGCGAACGCCTTCCGCCCGAGCGCGAACTGGCCGAGCGGATGGGGATCAGCCGGGTCACCCTGCGCGAGGTGCTGAAGGTCCTGCAGGACCAGGGCCTGGTCGAGGCCCGGCGCGGACGGTACGGCGGGACGTTCGTGCTGCCCCGCCCCGACACCCCGGCGGGCGGCGCCGAGGAAGAGCTGCGCCGGCGCGTCGCGGGCGTGGACATCGAGGACGCGCTGCGCTTCCGCGAGGTGCTGGAGGTGGGGGCGGCCGGGCTGTGCGCCTCCCAGGGGCTGACCGAGGAGGGCTCCGAGCGGCTGCTCGCCGCGCTGGGGGCCACGCACGACGCCCAGCTCGCCGACTACCGCCGCCAGGACACGCTCTTCCACCTGACCCTGTGCGAGCTCGCCGGATCCGCCACCCTCACGGCCCAGTACGCGGCCGTCCGCGCCACCGTCAACGACCTGCTGGACTGCATCCCGCTGCTCGTGCGCAACCTGGAGCACTCGCAGCAGCAGCACACCGCGCTGGTGGAGTCGGTCCTGGCCAGGGACGCGCCGGGGGCGCGCGAGACCATGCGCGAGCACTGCTGCGGCACGGCCGCGCTGCTGCGGGGCTTCCTGGCCTGAGCGGAACCGGAACGGGGCCCGAGGGGCACCGGAACGGGGCCGGGAGCGGAACCGGAACGGGGGGCCCGGGAGGTTTTCGTAACTTCTGTTTAACGCAGAGGTCTTGCGCTCTCCACCCCACTAGAGCAAAGGTACGCCCCACAACCATTGCCCTGAGGCAGGAGCGCACGATGGCCGACGACATCGAGGCACGGCTGGCAGCCGTACCCGCACCCACCAAGTCCGCCGAGGACGGCGGCGCAGCCACGGACGACTACCTGGAGCGCCGCACCCTGCGCCGGGGCAGCGCCGGCTGGCTGCTCCTGACCGGCCTCGGCGTCGCCTACGTCGTCTCCGGCGACTTCTCCGGCTGGAACGTCGGCCTCGACAAGGGCGGCTTCGGCGGCCTCGCCATCGCCACCGTCCTCATGGGTGCGATGTACGCCTGCCTGGTCTTCTCCCTCGCGGAGCTGTCCACCATCCTGCCGACGGCGGGCGGCGGCTACGGTTTCGCCCGCCGCGCGCTGGGCCCCTGGGGCGGCTTCCTCACCGGCACCGCCATCCTCATCGAGTACATCCTGGCCCCGGCCGCGATCGTCATCTTCATCGGCGACTACGTCGAATCCCTCGGCCTCTTCGGCCTGACCTCCAGCTGGCCGGTCTACCTCGGCTGCTTCGTCGTCTTCATCGGCGTCCACCTCTGGGGCGTGGGCGAGGCCCTCCGCTTCAGCCTCGTCGTGACCGCGATCGCCGTCGCCGCGCTGCTCATCTTCGCCGTGGGCGCCTTCACCGAGTTCAGCGCCGACGGCCTCAACGACATCCCCGTCGACCCGGAGGCCTTCGGCTCGAACTCCTGGCTGCCGCTCGGCGTCCTCGGCATCTGGGCCGCCTTCCCCTTCGGCATGTGGTTCTTCCTCGGCGTCGAAGGCGTACCGCTGGCGGCCGAGGAGGCCAAGGACCCGGTCCGCTCCATGCCGAAGGCCCTGGCCATCTCCATGGGCATCCTCGCCCTGCTGGCGCTGATCACCTTCTTCGCCGCGACCGGCGCCCAGGGCGCCGACGCCGTCAAGGCGGCCGGCAACCCGCTGGTCGTCGCCCTGGAGGGGGACGACGGCCCCACCGCGCTGAGCCGCTTCGTGAACTACGCGGGCCTCGCCGGCCTCGTGGCCTCCTTCTTCTCCCTCATCTACGCGGGCTCGCGCCAGCTCTTCGCCCTCTCCCGGGCCGGCTACCTGCCCCGCTTCCTCTCGCTCACCTCGAAGCGCAAGGCCCCGTACCTGGGTCTCGTCATCCCCGGCGCGATCGGCTTCGCCCTGGCCGCCGCCACCGGGAACGGCGCGCGCATGCTGAACATCGCGGTGTTCGGCGCGACCATCTCCTACGCCCTGATGGCCCTCTCGCACATCGTGCTGCGCCGCCGGGAGCCCGACCTGGAGCGCCCGTACCGCACCCCCGGCGGGATCCTGACCTCCTCGGTGGCCTTCACACTCGCCCTGTCGGCCCTGGTCGCCACCTTCCTGGTGGACAAGGACGCGGCGTTCATCGCCCTGGCCGTGTACGCCGTCGCCCTCGCCTACTTCGCGTTCTACAGTCGGCACCACCTCGTGGCCTCGGCGCCCGAGGAGGAGTTCGCGGCTCTGGCGGAAGCCGAGGCGGAACTGAGCCGTGACTGAAACCCTGTTCCTGCCCTGCCCGGACCCCTGCTGGAGGTAACGAACGTGCCCAGGCCGCTCATCGGCATCACCACCTACGTCGAGGAATCCACCCGCTACGGGGTGTGGGACCTCCCGACGTCCCTCGTACCGACCGGGTACTACGAGCTCGTCCAGGCGGCGGGCGGCGCGGCCGTGCTGCTCCCGCCGGACGAACCCGGGTCGGCGGCGGAGGTGCTGAGCCGGGTGGACGGCCTGGTGGTCGCGGGCGGCCCGGACGTGGACCCGGTCCACTACGGCGCCGCGCGCGACCCCCGTACGGGTGCCCCCGCGACGGTCCGCGACCACTGGGAACTGGCCCTGATCGCCGCCGCACTCGAGTCGGACACCCCCGTACTCGGCATCTGCCGGGGCATGCAGGCGCTGAACGTGGCCCTGGGCGGCACCCTGATCCAGCACATCGACGGCCACGTCGACGCACCGGGCGGCACCTCCTGGCACCCGGTCCGCCCGGTCCCGGGCACCCGGTACGCGGAGCTGGTCCCGGAGGAGGCACAGGTCCCGACCTACCACCACCAGGCCGTCGACCGCCTGGGCCGCGGCCTGGTGGTCTCGGCCCACGCGCTGGACGGCACGGTGGAGGCGATCGAGGTCCCCGACCCCGAGCGGTGGATCCTGGGCGTCCAGTGGCACCCGGAACGGGACAAGGACACCCGGGTGATGTCATCCCTGATCGAAGCCGCCCACGCCCGCGCGGCGGTCCCGGTGTCCTGACGGCGCGGCCCCAACCCCGCATCTTCAAGCCCCGCCGCCGATTGAGCCCCGGGCCTTTCAGCCTCGCCGGCGTTTGAGGCGTGGGGGTCCCCCCGGACGGAGTCTGGGGCGGAGCCCCGGTCCTTAAGCCTCGCCGGCGATTGAGGCGCGGGGCGCGGGGCGGAAGCCCCCGCGCGGGGTGCGGCCCCCGGCTAGGCCAGGCTGCGGGTCAGCGACAGCAGGTCGCGGGCCGGGCCGGCCGGGCGGGAGCCGGCCGGCCAGACGGCGCGCAGGGCCCGGCCGAGCCCCGCACCCGACACCGGCACCTCCACCAGCCGCCGCGACGCCAGCTCGTCCCCCACCGCCAGCTCCGACAGAACGCACGGCCCCGCACCGCTCAGCGCCGCAGCCTTCACCGCGGTGGTCGAGGCCAGTTCCAGCAGCGGCGCCGCCAGCCCCCCGCACCCGGCCAGCGCAGCGTCCAGCACCTGCCGCGTCCCCGAGCCCCGCTCCCGCAGGATCAGCGGCATCGCCGCCAGTTCCGCCGCCTCGACCCCCCGCGTGCGCCGCGCCCACGCGTGCCCCGGCGCCACCGCGACCACCAGCCGGTCCTGTGCGATCACCGCCGAGTCCAGCCCTTCCGGCACCGTCAGCCCCTCCACGAAGCCGAGGTCGGCCTCGTGCGTGAGGACCCGTTCGGCGACGACCGCCGAGTTCCCGGCGTGCAGCGAGACCGCCGTGTCCGGCCGCTCCCCGCGCAGCGCGATCAGCCACCCCGGCAGCAGGTACTCCGCGATCGTCATGCTGGCCGCCACCCGCAGCCGCGAGTCCCGCCGGCCCCGCAGGGCCTGCGCGCCCGCGTCGAAGGCCTCCGCCGCCTCCACCACCCGCCGGGCCCAGTCCGTGACCAGCGCGCCCTCGGCCGTCAGCGTCGACCCGCGCGGAGAACGGTCCACCAGGGCCACGCCGAGCCGCGTCTCCATCGCCCGGATCCGGCTGCTCGCCGCGGGCTGGGTGATGCCCAGCCGCCGGGCCGCGCCGCTCAGGCTGCCGACCCGCGCGACCGCGAGCAGCAGTTCCAGCGCGCCCAGGTCCGGCACCCGGTGCGCCAGCGGAACCCACTCCTCATTACCCATAACATCAGTTTATGACCTCATAGAGGGATGGCCTCTGCCGCCCCGTCCGCCCCGGCGCGAGGCTGGAGCCATGGCCACCACCCTCGTGCGACCCCGCACCACGATTTCCCGGCTGCCCGCCGCCCACAAGGCTCCCGCGCTCCGGCACCTCGGCCCCAACTGGTACGCGTCCGTCATGGGCACGGCGATCATCGCCAACGCCGGCGCGACCCTCCCGTACCAGCTGCCCGGGCAGCGCGTGGCCTGCCAGCTCCTCTGGGCCCTGTCCGCCGCCGTCCTCGCCGTCCTGCTCACCGCGCGAGCCGGCCACTGGATCCACCACCGCGACCAGGCCCGCGCCCACCTCCTCGACCCCGCCGTCGCCCCCTTCTACGGCTGTCTGTCGATGGCCCTGCTGGCCGTCGGCGGCGGCACCCTCATCGTCGGCAAGGACCTCATCGGGACCGGCGCGGCCGTCGCCGTGGACGCCGTCCTCTTCACCGTCGGCACCGCGATAGGCCTGGTCATGGCCGTAGCCGTGCCCTACCTGATGGTGGTGCGCCACAAGGTCGAGCCCCGCCAGGCCACTCCCGTCTGGCTGCTCCCCCTGGTCGCCCCGATGGTCTCCGCGGCCCTCGGCCCCCTGCTGGTCCCCCACCTGCCCGCCGGCCAGCCCCGCGAGGCCCTGCTGCTCGCCTGCTACGCCATGTTCGGCATCAGCCTGCTCGCCACCCTGCTGATGCTCCCCCTGATCTTCGGCCGGCTGATCGTCGGCGGGCCCCTGCCCCTCGCCCTGACCCCCACCCTCTTCCTGGTCCTCGGCCCCCTCGGCCAGTCCACCACCGCCGTGAACCAGCTCGCCGACGTCGCCCACCAGTCGATCGGCGCCCCCTACGCCGGAGCGATGAGCGCCTTCGCCGTGGTCTACGGGGTCCCCGTGATGGGGTTCGCACTGCTGTGGCTGGCCCTCGCCGCGGCCATGCTGGTGCGGGCCGCCCGGAACGGCATGGGCTTCGCGATGACCTGGTGGGCCCTCACCTTCCCCGTCGGCACCTGCGTCACCGGCGCCACCGGCCTGGCCCACCACACCGGCCTGACCGCCTTCGCCTGGCTCGCCACCGCACTGTTCCTCGCCCTGCTGACCGCCTGGCTGCTGGCCGCCGCCCACACCCTGCGCGGCCTGTTCACCGGCCGCCTGCTCGCCGCCCCCCGCTAGGCAAAGCCCCTCGCAGCGCCTGCGCCAGTACCGCCGGCGCCGTGGCCAGCGAGGGTCCGTACCAGGTCAGGTGCCGGCCGTCGACGAGGGCGGCCGACAGGCCGGGGAAGGCCTCCGGGCCGTCCTCGGCCGTGAAGCGGTACGGCTCGTCGGGCAGCACCACCAGATCGCAGCCACTGGCCGCCAGTTCCTCCACCGGCACCCGGGGATACCGCTCCGGGTGCCCGGCGTACACGTTGCGGACGCCCAGCCGCGCCAGCAGGTCCCCCGCGAAGGTGTCCCGGCCCAGCACCATCCACGGCCGCCGCCAGATCGGCACGAAAGCGGTGAGCGCGCCGACCGGTTCCGCCCGGCCCCACGCACGCTCGGCGTCCGCCAGCCACCCCGGCCTCGTCAGCCCCAGCGCCCCCACCAGCACCCGGTCCAGCTCCCGCAGCGCCTGCGGGAGGTCCCGTACCTCGGTGACCAGCACCTCCAGCCCGGCCGCCCGCAGCGCCGCGAGGTCCGGGGCCCGGTTCTCCTCCTCGTTGGCGATCACCAGGTCGGGGCGCAGCTCCGCGATCCTCCGTACGTCGGGGTTCTTCGTGCCCCCGATCCGCACCGCGTCCCCGAGGTCCGCGGGGTGCGTGCACCAGTCCGTGACCCCGGCCAGCAGGCCCGGGGCGCTCACGGCCACCGCCTCCGTCAGCGAGGGCACCAGCGAGACGACGCGCACCGGCTCAGTGCCCGGGCGAAGGCGGCTCGGAGGTGGCGTGGATGTGCTCGCCCACCGCGACCACCAGGATCCGGGTGTCCTCGGTGACGGCCCGCCAGCGGTGGCGCACGCCCCCGGACAGGAACAGCGCGTCGCCGCTCTCCAGCCGGTAGGCCCGCCCCTCCGCCTCCACCTGGCAGGCGCCCTCGACCACGTACATCAGCTCGTCGTTGCGGTGCTGGTACTCGCGGCCGGCGTCCTGGTCCCCGGTGAACTCCAGGGCGTGCAGCTGGTGGTGCCCGCGCACGAGGGGCCGTACGCCGTGGACCGGGCCCAGCCCGGAGGCGTCGCCGGCCCGTACGAGGTCCACCGTGCGCGCGGTGTCGGACGCGGCCAGCAGTTCGACGGCCGTGGTCTCCAGCGCGTCCGCGACCCGCTCCAGGGACCGCATGCTGGGCCGGGCCCGCTCGTTCTCTATCTGGCTCAGGAAGGGCACCGACAGGCCGCTGCGCGCCGACACGGCGGCCAGCGTGAGGTGCAGCGCGCGGCGCCGCTTGCGCACGGCGACTCCCACCCGCAGCGGCTCCTTGCCGTCCTTGTCCTTGCTCTTCTCGTCCCGGTCGGTCAGCTTGCGGCCCAGGCCGTCCGTACCGTCGGTGCCGTCCCTGTCGTTCATGTCGGGGCTGCCCTCCCCATGTCCGTCGCACATCGGTGTGCTGTAAGCACCTTACGCAGCAACCGGCCCCGGTTTCGCGTGCACGGGCCTTCCCGTACCCGACCGCTCACGGTCCGTGCCGAAGGGTTGCGGCATCATCGTCTCCGTGACGACACGACGCCTGATGCTCCTGGACACCGCCTCCCTCTACTACCGCGCCTACTTCGGTGTGCCGGACTCCGTGAAGGCCCCCGACGGCACCCCGGTCAACGCCGTGCGCGGGCTGCTCGACTTCATCGGCCGGCTCGTGCAGGACCACCGCCCGGACGATCTGGTGGCGTGCATGGACGCCGACTGGCGCCCGCACTGGCGGGTGGAGCTGATCCCCTCCTACAAGGCCCACCGGGTCGCCGAGGAGACCGAGAGCGGACCCGACGTCGAGGAGACCCCGGACACCCTCGCCCCCCAGGTCCCCGTCATCGAGACCGCGCTGGACGCCTTCGGCATCGCCCGGGTGGGCGTCGCCGGATACGAGGCGGACGACGTGATCGGCACCCTAACGGCCCGCGCTAGTGGCCCGGTGGACATCGTCACGGGCGACCGCGACCTCTACCAGCTGGTGGACGACGCCCGGCAGCGCCGGGTCCTGTACCCCCTGAAGGGCGTCGGCACCCTCCAGGTGACCGACGAGGCCTGGCTGCGCGAGAAGTACGGGGTCGACGGCCCCGGCTACGCGGACCTGGCGCTGCTGCGCGGGGACCCGAGCGACGGCCTGCCGGGCGTCCCCGGCATCGGCGAGAAGACGGCGGCGAAGCTCCTCGACGCGTACGGCAGCCTGGCCGGGATCATCGCCGCGGTCGACGACCCGAAGTCGAAGCTGACCCCTACTCAGCGCAAGCGGCTGGACGAGTCGCGACCGTATCTGGCCGTGGCCCCGAAGGTGGTCCAGGTGGCTTCGGACGTGCCGCTGCCGCCCTTCGATCCGGCCCTTCCGAAGGCTCCCGCGCAGCCCGAACTGGTCGAGGCACTAGCCCATCGGTGGGGTCTCGGTGGAGCAGTCTCCCGGCTGAGCAGTGCACTGCTCCACTGAGGTGCTAACTTAGGTAAGGCTAAGTTTCAGGGGAGTCAGGGGAGACACCGTGGCAGAAGGACGCGCCCGCACCGTCGGCACCGCCGTCGTCGTACGCACCGAGCGGCTCTCGCCGCACATGGTGCGGCTCGTGCTGGGCGGTGAGGGCCTGGCCGAATTCGGCGCGGGCGAGTACACCGACCATTACGTCAAGATCCTCTTTCCCCCGACCGGCGTCGTCTACCCGGAGCCCTGGGACCTCGAGGAGATCCGCGCCCACTTCCCGCGGGCCCAGTGGCCGCGCCAGCGCGCGTACACCGTACGGAGCTGGGACCAGGCGCACCTGGAGCTGACCCTCGACTTCGTCGTCCACGGCGACGAGGGCGTGGCCGGCCCCTGGGCGGCGCGGGTGCAGCCGGGCGAGCGCGTGCACTTCCTCGGCCCCGGCGGCGCCTACGCCCCGGACCCGACGGCCGCCTGGCACCTCCTCGTCGGCGACGAGAGCGCGCTGCCGGCGATCGCCGCGGCGATGGAGCGGATGCCGGCGGGCGCCCGGGTCCACGCCTTCGTGGAGATCGAGGGCCCGCAGGACGAGCTGAAGGTCGCCACCCCGGACGGCGTGGTCCCGGTCTGGCTCCACCGCGCCGGCCGCCCGGTCGGCGAAGCACTGGTGGAGGCGGTCACCGCCCTGGCGTTCCCCTCCACGGACGTCCACGCCTTCGTCCACGGCGAGGCCGGCTTCGTCAAGGACCTCCGCCGCCACCTCCGCCTGGAACGCGGCATCCCCCGCGAACGCCTCTCGATCTCGGGCTACTGGCGCCTGGGCGAAACGGACGAGGGCTGGCGCGCGATCAAGCGCGACTGGAACGCCACCATCGAAGCCGAACAGGACCACGCCGCAGCGGCGTAACCTTCCTGCGCCCACCCCAGCCCCGCCTGCGCTTGAGGCGCGGGGCCTGGGGCGGAGCCCCGGCATTCCAGCCCCGCCGCCCCACCCCAGCCCCGCCGGCGTTTGAGGCGCGGGGTCTGGGGCGGAGCCCCGGCATTCCAGCCCCGCCGGCGTTTGAGGCGCGGGGGCTCGGGGGCAGCGCCCCCGCAACGGTGCCGCGCAGACGGCCCCGGCAGGAGCCACCCCGCGCGCCCCCACCCGTCCGGCAGGACAATGGCGCCATGCGTACGCTCCGCGCACTCGCGGCAGCCGCCACCACGGCCCTGCTCACCGCCACCGCGGCAACCGCCGCCGCCGCGGCAACCGCCGCGCCCACCCCACCGCCCCCACCCCGGCCCCTGATCAGCGACGACGCAGTCGACAAGGCCGTCGCCCGCCTCGACCGCACCGTCGCGGACATGATGCGCCGCACCGGCGTCCCCGGCGTGTCCGTGGCCGTCGTCCACGACGACGAGGTCGTCCACCTCAAGGGCTACGGGCTGCGCAGAACCGGCGAGAGCGCCGAGGTCGGCCCCGACACCGTCTTCCAGATCGCGTCCCTCTCCAAGCCCGTCTCCTCCACGGTGGTGGCCGGCGCCCTCACCGGCCCCGACGAGTGGGACAGCCGCACCACCCTTCCCGGGTTCTCCCTCAAGGACCCCTGGGTCACCGACCACGTCACCACCACCGACCTGTTCTCGCACCGCAGCGGCCTGCCCGACCACGCCGGCGACCTCCTCGAAGACCTCGGCTACGACCAGGCGTACGTCCTCGACCACCTGCGCCTCGAAGCCCTCGCCCCGTTCCGCGCGAGCTACGCCTACACCAACTTCGGGTTCACCGCGGCCGCCGAGGCCGTGGCCCGCGCCAAGGGCAGCAGCTGGCAGAAGCTCAGCGCGGACACCCTCTTCAAGCCCGCCGGCATGACCCGTACGAGCACCGAGTTCTCCGCCTTCGTCAACTCCCCCGACCACGCCTCCACCCACGTCAAGAACCCGGACGGCACCTGGAGCCCCCGCTACGTCCGCGACCCGGACGCCCAGGCCCCGGCCGGCGGCGTCAGCTCCACCGCCACCGACATGGCCCGCTGGCTGCGGCTGCAGCTGGCCGGCGGCACCCTCGACGGGAAGCGGATCGTCCCCGCCGACACCCTCGCCCGCACCCACCTGCCCGAGATCGTGTCGCAGCCGGCCAACGCGGTGGGCACCACCAGCTTCTACGGGCTCGGCTGGAACGTGAGTTACGACAGCGCCGGCCGCCTGCGCCTGAGCCACTCCGGCGCCTTCGAACTCGGCGCCAACACCAACGTCACCATGCTCCCCCTGGAGCAGCTCGGCATCGTCGTCCTGACCAACGGCGCCCCGGTCGGCCTCCCCGACGCCGTGGCCCTGGACTTCTTCGACTTCGCCGAGCACGGCAAGGTCAGCACCGACTGGCTGGCCCTGGCCGCGTCCGCCTACGCCCAGGCGCTCGAGGACCCGGGCCGCTCCACCACCGACTACGCCCACCCGCCCGTCGGCGCGAAGCCCGCCCGGGACAGCGCCGCGTACACCGGCACCTACGACAACCCCTACTACGGCAAGGCGACCGTGACCGCGGCCGACGACGGCGCGCTCACCCTGGCCCTCGGCCCGAAGCCGCTGCGCTTCCCGCTCACCCACTACGACGGGGACACCTTCAGCTTCGAGACCACGGGCGAGAACGCGGTCGGCCGCACCGGGGTGACCTTCGCCGACGGCACGCTCCGCGTCGAGTACCTCGACGTCAACCACCTGGGCACCTTCACCCAGCCGTAGCCGCATAGCCTGTCCCCCGATGAGACGCAGAGCCCAGGCACCCCCCTCGCCCCTCCCCCAGCGGTCCGGCATCGACCCGGTCCGGCTGCGGCTGCCGCCCGACCCGGACGGGATCTGGCCGGACCTCGGCGCCTACCTCACCGCCCGCTACGCCGGCACCCGCGGCGCCGATTCCATCGCACGCCTGCTGGCCGCCGGCCGGGTGCTCGGCCCCGGCGGGCGGATCCTGCACGCGGGGGACCCGTACGAGCCGGGCGGCTACCTGTGGTTCCACCGGGACATGGAGCCCGAGCCGCGGGTGCCCTTCGCGGTCCGCGTCGTCCACCGGGACCCGCACCTGCTGGTCGTGGACAAACCGCACTTCCTGGCGACCACCCCGCGCGGCAGCCACATCACCGAGACCGCCCTGGCCCGGCTCCGCGAGGAGCTGGACCTGCCCGCGCTCAGCCCGGCGCACCGGCTGGACCGGCTGACGGCGGGGCTGGTGATGTTCAGCATCCGGCCCGAGGACCGCGGCGCGTACCAGCTGCTCTTCCAGCGGCGCGAGGTCCACAAGGAGTACGAGGCCCTCGCCCTGCACGACCCCGCGCTCGCCCCCGCCTTCCCGCGCACGGTCCGCAGCCGGATCGAGAAGGCCCGCGGGGTGATCGCGGCGACCGAGGTGCCCGGCGCCGAGCCCAACGCCGAGAGCCTGATCGAACTGACCGGCACCCGGGGGGACCTGGGCCGCTACCGGCTGACCCCGCACACCGGCCGCACCCACCAGCTGCGGGTGCACATGAACGGCCTGGGCCTGCCCATCCTGGGCGACCCGGTGTACCCGCGGGTCACCGACCCGGCCCCGGACGACTACCGCAGGCCGCTGCAGCTCCTGGCCCGGGTCCTGGAGTTCACCGACCCGGTCACCGGGACCGCCCACCGGTTCGAGAGCGGTCGCACCCTCCAGGCCTGGCACGACCGCTCCGGCTGGGAGGCCGGTACCGAGCCGGTCAGCGGGATCCGGCGGGAGTCTCCTTGATCCGGTCGACGACCGCGCGGGTCAGGACGGCGCTGGTGGACACGACCGTGCCGGGCTTGATCAGGCCCCCCTCGCCCGCGCTGCCGCTGACCTGGACCGTGCGTTCGCCGAGGAACACGAGGCTGTCCTTGTCGAAGATCCATTCGGTGCGCTGCCCGGAGGTCTCGTCCAGGTGGGCGACCGCGACCCCGTGGCGGCCCACCGCGTCGACCGCCTCGTCCACCTGGACCACGCCGGGGATCTTCGCGGCGGCCTTGTAGAGCGCGGCCGTGAGGGCGGCCGGCGGGTGGCTCGCACGCAGCAGGTCGCCGATCGTGGTGAAGGCCTCCTGGTCGGGGGTCCTGCCCATGCCCTGGGTCTCGGTGTAGATCTTCCGCAGCAGCACGTCGGGGTCGGTGGGCAGCGTGGCGAGGTAGTCGTGGGTGGGCGCGTTGAGGTACGGCTGCGGGGGCTTGCCCGACTTGGTCTTGCGGTCCAGGGTGAAGCCCTCGGGGCCGGTGTTGCCGGGCTCGATCAGCCAGCCCCTGGCGCCGTCCGGGGAGTTCCAGGTCTGGCGCAGGTGCGGCTCCTCGCTGACCAGGGTGTTCTTGCCGCGGTCCGTCCGCACGTACGTGCTGGCCTGCTGCACACCGATGTAGATGTACTGGTCCTTGCGCACCGCCGGCCCGGAGACCTCGGCCGCGGCGAGCGAGATCCGGTCCAGGAGCTGCGCGGCCCCGGCGGGGTTCGCGGCGCCGATCCGGGTGGTCAGGACGGGGCCCGTGGCGATCGCGGTGACCGTGTCGCCCTGGTCGGACAGGACCTGGACGCCGGCCACCACCGTGCCGGCCAGGACGCAGACGGCCACGGGCAGGAGGATCGCGCGGCGCAGCTGCGGGCCGAGCCGCTTCGTGGTGCGGGCGGGGGCGGCGCCGGCGGTGCGGCGGTCGCCGAGGTCGTCCTGGATCATGGTCATGAGGCGCTCCTTGTGGAACCGGTGGCGGTCCGCCGGAAGCTCCCGCTCGACGTGCGGCAGGAGATGCGCGCGCTCTTCCCGCTCGCCGGGCTGGGGCTGGGAAAGGTTGGCGTTCATCAGATTCCCTCCTGTGCGGACCGGACCGCGTTCGTGCGGTCGCCATGTGTCTGTCGCGGGCGACCGCCGGGTTCCCGTCTTTTCTTCTTCAGTTCCGCGTCGGCGAGTTTGCGCAGCTTGGCGCGGGCCCGGGACAGCCGGGAGCGGACGGTGCCGACCGGGATGCCGAGGACCCGCGCGGCGTCGGCGTACTCCAGTCCCTCCCCCAGGCACAGGAGGAGGACTTCGCGCTCGGGCCTGCGCAGCGCGCTCAGCCGGCTCAGCGTGACGGCGATGCGCTGCCGGTCGTCGAGTCGGCCGGCCACCTCGTCCGCGTGGTCGGGAACGGCCGCGGCCGCCGCGGCGCCTGCGGCGGCTGCGGCCGCCGCCCGGTAACGCCGGTTGCTCCGGCAGTGGTTGCGGGCGATGTTGGTGGTGATGCCGAGGAGCCACGGCCGGAGCGAGCCCCCTTCGGGGTCCACCCGGGCGCGCAGCCGCCACGCCTCCATGAAGGCGGCCGACATGACGTCCTCCGCGACGGACCAGTCCCCGGTCAGCCGGAAGGCATGGTTGTACAGGGTGCGGGCATGGCCGTCGAACAGCTCCGCGAAGGCCTCGGGATCCCCGGACCGCACCCGGGTTCGCATTTCTGTGGTCACTCCTGTCGGCTGTCCGGCACCGGGGGCCGGGTTCCCGTGACCTGCGCCACAGCCGGAAGGGTCACCGGCTCCCGGGCAGGCCGACCCCCGCGATCCGCAGCGCGGCGTCGGCGGTGGCCTCCGCGAAGGCCCCCACCGGCCGCGCCGGATCGGCCCGGTGGATCAGCATGACACCCTCGATGAGTCCGAAGACCAGGTCGTTGCGGAGTGCGAGCCCCGCCCCGTCCCCGGCCAGTTCGGCGCCGGCGCAGGTCCCGCCGAGCAACACCCGGTAGGCGTGCTTGAGTTCCGCGCGCATCCGGCGGAACTGCACGAAGCGCGCGGCGCCCACCTCGGGCAGCAGATAGAGCGCCCCCAGGTTGTACGGGCCCCCGCACAGCAGCAGCACGTCGGAGCGGCACAGCTCCCACAGCCGCCGCGCGGCGGGCCGGGCGTCCTCGGCGAGCAGCCGGCGGGCCAGGACCAGCGAGGGCGCGACCGTGGACTCCAGCAGTTCGGCGAGGAGGTCCTCCTTGCCGCGGAAGTAGTGGTACATCGTGGCCTGGCGCATTCCGGCCCGCCCGGCGACCGCCCGCGTGGTGGTCGCCGCGTACCCCTGGACGGTGAACAACTCGGCCGCCGCGCAGAGGAGTTCCTCGCGCGGCGGCCGGCCGCTCTGCGGTCTCAGCCGGTCGGCGCGTGGCCGACCGACCCGTCTCGGACCCTCGTCCGCTCCCCCACTCATGGACCGATCGTCGCACAGGGCACGCGAATTCGATCATGGCAAGAGATCAGATCAGGCCAGCCCCGCTCTCGGAGGAAGCCCCAAAACCGGCTAGCCGACCGAGCTGTAGGCCACTACGCCCCGCAGTAGGGCGTCCACGGCCTTGCGGGCGTTGCGCGCCACCGTGCTCCCGCTGTCGCCGGAGGCCGAGGGGGCCGCCGCCGCGACCTGCCCGAGCACGTCGATGACCTGCTTGCACCAGCGCACGAAGTCACCGGCCGGCATCTCCGCCTCGCGCAGCACCTCGTCCAGGCTCTTGTCGGAGGCCCACTGGTACGCCGCCCACGCGAAGCCGAGGTCCGGCTCCCGCTGGCCCACGCCCTCCGCCTGGTTGATGCGGTGCTCCTCCTCCAGCGCGTCGAGGCGGCCCCAGATGCGGACCATCTCGCCCAGCGCCTCCTTCGCCGCGCCGCCCGGCACCTTCGGCGCGACCGCGTCGTCGGACTGCCGCGCCTCGAAGACCAGCGCCGAGACGCAGGCGGCCAGTTCGGCCGGGCTCAGCCCCTCCCACACCTTGGCCCGCAGGCACTCGGAGGCCAGCAGGTCGAGCTCCCCGTACAGCCGGGCGAGCCGCTTGCCGTGCACGGTGACCTCGTCCTCGCGCAGGTAGTCCAGCTCGGTCAGCAGGGCGTGGATCCGGTCGAAGGTGCGGGCGATGGTGTTCGTCCGGCCCTCGATCCGCCGCTCCAGCTGCAGGGTGTCCCGCTTGAGCCGGTGGTAGCGCTCCGCCCAGCGGGCGTGGTCCTCGCGCTCGTCGCAGCCGTGGCAGGGATGCGCCCGCAGTTCGGAACGCAGCCGGGCGATCTCGCGGTCGTCGGCCGCCGCGGCGCGGCCGCGGGCCCGCCGCTCCGGCGTGATGTGCCCGGCCTTGCTCCGCAGCTGCGAGGCCAGGTCCCGACGGGACTGCGGCGAGCGCGCGTTGAAGGTCTTGGGGATCCGCATCCGGTCGAGCGCCTCCACCGGGACCGGGAAGTCGATCGCGGCGAGCCGCTTGACCTGCCGCTCGGCAGTGAGCACCAGCGGGCGCGGGCCCTCCGCGTACTCGTAGCCGCGGTGCCCGTGGACCCGCCCGGCCGGCACGCCCGGGTCCAGGACCAGCGCGAGCCCGGCGAACTTGCCCGTCGGGACGTGGATGATGTCGCCCGGCTTGAGCTTCTCCAGCGAACTGGCCGCCTGCACCCGGCGCTGGGCGGCGCCCTGCTTGGCCAGCTCCGTCTCACGGTCCTTCAGGTCGCGGCGCAGCTGCGCGTACTCCTCGAAGTTCCCCAGGTGACAGGTCATGCCCTCCTGGTAGCCCTCCAGTCCCTCCTCGTTGCGCTGCACCTGCCGCGAGATCCCGACGACCGAGCGGTCGGCCTGGAACTGCGCGAAGGAGGTCTCCAGCAGCTCGCGCGAGCGGTGCCGCCCGAACTGGCTGACCAGGTTCACGGCCATGTTGTACGAGGGCTTGAAGCTGGAGCGCAGCGGATACGTACGGGTACCCGCGAGCCCGGCGAGCCCGGCCGGGTCCATGCCCCGCTGCCACAGCACCACCGCGTGGCCCTCGACGTCGATGCCGCGCCGCCCGGCCCGGCCGGTCAGCTGCGTGTACTCGCCGGGGGTGATGTCGGCGTGCTGCTCGCCGTTCCACTTGACGAGCTTCTCCAGGATCACCGTGCGCGCGGGCATGTTGATGCCCAGCGCCAGGGTCTCCGTGGCGAAGACGGCCTTCACCAGACCCCGGACGAACAGCTCCTCCACGACCTCCTTGAAGGTGGGCAGCATGCCCGCGTGGTGGGCGGCGATGCCCCGCTCCAGCCCTTCGAGCCACTCGTAGTACCCCAGGACGTGCAGGTCCTCGGTGGGGATGGAGGCGGTCCGCGCCTCGACGATCTCGCGGACCCTGAGCCGCGCGGACTCGTCGTTGAGCCGCAGTCCCGCGTACAGGCACTGCTGGACCGCGGCCTCGCAGCCGGCCCGGCTGAAGATGAAGTTGATGGCTGGCAGCAGCCCGTCACCGTCGAGGCGGGCGATGACCTCGGGGCGGGAGGGGGTCCAGATCCGGCCGCGGGAGCGCCGCTCGCGCTCGCGGTCGGCCTCGCGGACCATCTTGCCGCGCCGCCGGTCCTTCGGGTTGTAGGTGCGGCTGTTCTCCTCGCGCGCCATGCGCAGCAGGTCGGGATTGACCTCCCGGCGCGCGGAGCCGCGGCCGCCGTGGTCGGACTCCTCCTCGAAGAGGTCGTAGATCCGGCGGCCGGCCATGACGTGCTGCCACAGCGGAACGGGCCGCTCCTCGGAGACGATCACCTCGGTGTCGCCGCGGACGGTGTCCAGCCAGTCGCCGAACTCCTCGGCGTTCGAGACGGTGGCCGACAGGGACACCAGGGTCACCGACTCGGGGAGGTGGATGATCACTTCCTCCCAGACGGCCCCGCGGAACCGGTCGGAGAGGTAGTGGACCTCGTCCATCACGACGTAGCCGAGGCCGAGCAGCGACTGAGAACCCGCGTACAGCATGTTGCGGAGCACCTCGGTGGTCATCACGACCACCGGCGCCTCGGAGTTGACGCTGTTGTCGCCGGTCAGCAGGCCCACCTTGTCGGCGCCGTAGCGCTTGACGAGGTCGGCGTACTTCTGGTTCGACAGCGCCTTGATCGGCGTCGTGTAGAAGCACTTGCGGCCCTGCTGGAGGGCCAGGTGCACGGCGAACTCGCCGACGATGGTCTTGCCCGAGCCTGTCGGGGCGGCGACGAGGACGCCCTTGCCGGCCTCCAGTGCCTTGCAGGCCTCGACCTGGTACGGGTCCAGATCGAAGTCGTACATCTCGCGGAAGGGGGCCAGGGCAGAGGCCTCTTCGGCGGCGCGGATCCGGGCAGCGGCGTACCGCTCGGCGGGTGAGAGTTCTTCGGTCATCTTGTTGTCGAGCCTACCCGCCACCTCTGACAACAGTCGCGATCATTTAAGCGAGCAGCCGGACCGCTCCGGGGACGCACTCCGCGGTCACCGGCAGCGCCCCCAGGGGCTCCCCGTCCGCGTACGCCGTCAGGCCCGGCGCCTCCAAGGTGACCTTCCGGGCCCGGTGGACGCTCACCTTCGGGTGGCCCAGGTGCCTGCCCTTGTAGACCTGCGGAAACACCGACAGCAGGGTGGCCCGGCTGCAGTCGCCGACCACCGTGACGTCGAAGAGCCCGTCGTCGGGGACGGCGTCCGCGCAGATCCGCATGCCGCCGCCGTAGGAGGAGCCGTTGCCGACCGCCACCAGCGTCGCCTCCGTCTCGATCACCGGGCCGTCGTCCAGGGTGATCCGGTACGGGAACGGGCGGAAGGCGGCCAGCTCCGCGATCATCGCCAGGTCGTACTTGAACCGGCCGGCCGGCAGCCGCATCCGGTTGCCCCGGTCGTTGACCCGCGAGTCGAAGCCGGAGCACAGCACGGTCCCGAACCAGCCGGCACCCACCCGCCCCAGGTCGATCTCCCGGATCCGGCTCTCCTTCAGGGCCCCGGCGGCCATCCGCCCGGCCCGCGCGGGCTCCCGCACGGGCAGTCCCATCGCCCGGGCGAAGTCGTTCCCGGTGCCCGCCGCGACCACCCCGAGCGGCACCCGGGTCCCCGCCAGGGCCTGCAGCGCCAGCGAGACCATCCCGTCGCCGCCCACCGCGATCACCGCACCGGTGCCCTCGCGGACGGCGGCGGTCAGCCGGGCCAGCGCGTCCTCGGCGTCGGCGCCCACCACCGTCCGTACGGAGAAGCCGGCCGCCCGCAACGCGGAAGCGGCCGGCTGCGCGGCGTGCGCGCCCCGGCCGCGGCCCGCGGTGGGATTGACGAAGAGGGTGATCTCAGAGCTCACCCCGGGGAATTTACCTGTCAGGTCGCGTCGTCGTAACCGTTGATCCGCTGGCGTCCGCCGTCGGCCTGGCCGGGCACCGCGGCGGGGGCCGACACCGACTCCAGCTCGCCGATCGGCGCCGGGGTCAGGTCCAGCTCGGAGGCCTCGTCGTCGCTCAGACCCGCGTCGGGGTCGTTGCGCCGGCGCCTGCGGTCGTTGAGGAGACAGATACCGAGGGCCAGGAAGTAGAGGGCCACGATGGGCAGGGCCAGCGCGAGCATGGTCGGCGGGTCACCGGTGGGGGTCGCGAACGCGGCGAAGACCGTGATGCCGAGGACCATGCCCCGCCACCAGCCGCCCAGCCGCTTGCCCGTGAGCACGCCCGTGAAGTTCAGCAGGATCAGCAGCAGCGGCAGCTCGAAGGCCAGGCCGAACACGATCACCATGCGGGTGACCAGGTCGAGGTAGTCGTCGACCGGCAGCAGGTTCCGCGCGTGATCCGGAGTGAACTCCAGCATGATCGTCGCGGTCTGCGGAAGGATCTTGTACGCGAGCACGGCGCCGGCCGCGAACAGCGGCGCACCGACCGCGACGAAGCTGCGCGCGTACTTCTTCTCGTGGCTGTGCAGGCCGGGCGCCGCGAACGCCCACAGCTGGTACAGCCACACCGGCGCGGACAGCACCACACCGGACATCAGCGAGACCTTCAGGGCGATCGAGAACGCCGAGATGAGACCGTTCACGGTCATGTCTGCGCAGGGCTTGCCGTTGCGCTGGGTCACCACACCGTCCCTGCAGCCGACGGAGTCCAGCATCGGCTTCAGCAGGAAGTTGATGATGTCCCGGTAGAAGAAGGCCGCGATGACGGTGATCACCAGGATCGCGAGGACCGACTTCAGCAGACGGTTTCGCAGCTCACGCAGGTGCTCGACAAGAGGCATCCGCCCTTCGGCGTCCTTGTCCGCTTTCTCCTGCTTGCGGGCAGACTTGAGCAACCCACGTCCCTTGTCTCGTTGCAGATGACTGGCGCGTACGGCGTGCGTCAGCCCTGGGCGGCGCGGTTCGGCTCGCTGACCGGACGGGAGCTGGTGACGTCACCGGGCGCGGCCTGGATGGTGCGCGGCGCGACGGGCTGCTGCGCGGACTGGTCCGCGGCGGTCGTGGCGGTGGCCGCGTCCTCGGCCTCGCCGTCCTTCTTCATGGCCTTGGCCTCGCTCTTGAGGATGCGGGCCGACTTGCCGAGGGAGCGGGCCATGTCGGGAAGCTTCTTGGCACCGAACAGAAGGATGATGACTCCGACGATGACGAGGATTTCCCAACCCCTGAGGTTGCCCATAGAAATCTTCCTTTTCTCCGAGGTTGACAGCGCACCGGCACGGGCGCCTGGGACTGTCTTCTACCGAGGATCGTAACCCCAGGGGGTTAACGCCCGGCAATCCCCCGGCGTCCCCCGTCTTGCGTCCTGGCCGGATGTCAATCCCCCGGTCACACGCCCGTCTCATTCGCTACGGTCGCACGTCGCGGCCCGCCCTGGCCAGATCCGCGGCCGCCCGCTCCAGATCGCCCGAGGCATCGGTGATCCGGCGGCTGGCCTGCGCGACCTGCACGGACAGTCTGCGCACCTCCGCGTAGACCCGCACCGCCAGCACGGCGAGCACGGCGACTCCGAGGAAGCCCAGGGCAATTGCGAACATCGGCCACAGCATGGGCCGAGCCTAGGCCACCACCCCCCTCAGATGCTGCGCAGGGTGCTCACGCCACCGCCCGTCAGCAGCTCCACGATGCGCTCACCAGCAGGTTTGCGCACGGAGGCACCGCATTCAGGACACGTGAAGGAGTAGAAGGTGGCCCGCCGGCTGCCGCCGATGGCCAGCCGCAGGGCGCCCGCGTCCAGCTCGAAGCGGGCCCGGCAGTCGGGACAGGAGGCCTTGAAGGCGACGGGCCCTGACGTTGGCGACATCGACCGCGCTCCCCTCAGACCTGTTCCCCGTACCCCGCGAGTGCTTCTCGAGCGGCGCTCCGCGCGCTCTCCGCCAGCTCTGTGGGGGCGACGATCCGCCCCTCGCGCCCGAGCCGCAGCGCGAGCCGGCGCAGGGACGCCGGATCCGGGCTGCGCAGCGTGATCCGCAGGCCCCCCTCGGCCAGCTCCTCCGCGCTGTCGTGCGGGTAGTACTCGGCGACCCAGCGCCCGCCCGGCCCCACCTCGACGACGACCTCCGGGTCCTCGGCGGCCGGCTGGACGAGGCCCTCGGACAGATCGCGCGGCTCGATCGCCGGCGGCTCGGCCCGCTCGTCCAGCAGCCGGATCTCCGCCACCCGGTCGAGCCGGAAGGTGCGCCGGGCCTCGGAGAGGTGGCACCACCCCTCCATGTACGTGTGCCCCACCGCGAACAGGCGGATCGGATCGACCTTGCGCTCGGTGAGCTCGTCGCGCGCGGGCGAGTAGTAGCGCAGCCACAGCCGCCGGCGCTCCGCGATGGCCCGGTCGACGTCCGCGAAGACCCCGCCCTCCGACTCGAAGGTCACCGACAGCCGGGAGCTGGCCCCGGCCGCCTCGCCCGCGGCCGCCTCCAGCTTGGCGGTGGCCCGCAGCAGGGCCTCCCGGTCGCTCTCGCGCAGCCCGGGCAGGGTCGCCACGGCCCGCGCCGCCACCAGCAGCGCGGTCGCCTCGTCGGCGGCCAGCCGCAGCGGCTCGGCGGTGGACTCCCCCGAGGCGTCGGGGTTGCGCCACCAGATGCGCTCCCCGTCAGTGTCGATGTCGAGCAGGTCCCCGCCCCGGAAGCTGGTCCCGCACATGGGCAGCACGTCGAGGTCCGAGATCAGCTCGTCCTCGGTGATCCCGAAGGCGCGGGCGACGTCGGCGACGTGCGCCCCGGGGCGCTCGCGCAGGTAGGTCACCAGGGACAGCATCCGGCGGGTCTGGTCGATGGCGTTGGCAGCCATGCTGGTACGTCTCCCCCTCAGGGCACGTCTTCGAATGTGGCGGTCTCGAAGCTGGCGGATCTCGGATCGGGCTCCCGCATGTCGCGGATCCCGGACGGTGCGGCGGCGGACGCGGGCCCCGCCCCCGCGCACCGGGTCAGGCCTTGGCCACGGCCCGCAGGCGGTCCACCACGTCGGCCCGCAGGTCGGCGGGCCCGACCACGACGACGTCCGGCCCGAACTCCACCAGCCAGGCGTCCAGCCCGTGCCCGTACGGGATCTCCAGCTCGTCCCAGCCGTCCGCGCCCTCGCGCACCGCGGTGGCCTTGGCCCGCAGCGGGTAGCCCGCACCCGCGCGCAGCCGGATCAGCGCGGAGCGGTCCGCGCTCTCCCCGGCCCAGCTCGCCACGGTCTCCCGCACGGTCACCACGTCGGGAACCTCCGCCGTGTACTTGGCCGCCCGGGAGCGGACCTTGCCGGTGATCCGGGACAGCCGGAACACCCGCTCCGCCCCGCGGTCCCGGTCGTAGCCGGCCAGGTACCAGTGACCGCGCCAGCACTCCAGCGCCCAGGGCTCCACCTGCCGGGTCTCGGGCCGGGCCGCGGTGGACTTGCGGTAGTCGAAGACCACCGGCCGGCGGTCCCGGCAGGCCAGCATCAGCGGCTCGAAGGCCGCCTCGTGGACCGGGATGCGCGGCTCGATGGCACTGTGCTGGCCCTCGTACGGGTCGCCCGCCTCGGGCATCCCGCCCGCGCGCAGCTTCTGCAGGGCCCCGCTGGCGGCCCCCGCCAGACGGGCCTGCTGCCAGACCTTGGCCGCCAGCCCCAGGGCGGCGGCCTCCTCGGCGTCCAGCGAGACGGGGGGCAGCCGGTTGCTGTCCCGGCGGGCCAGGTAGCCGGTCTCGCCCTCCAGGTTCTCCACCGTCTCGATGACCAGGCCGAGTTCCCGCAGATCGTCCTTGTCCCGCTCGAACATGCGGTTGAAGGACTCGTCGTTGCCGGCCTCCATGTAGGCCTCGATGGAGCCGCGCAACTCGCGCTTGCTCAGCGGCCGGCGGGTCCCCAGCAGACACAGCGCCAGATTCATCAGCCGCTCGGCCTTGGCAATCGCCATCGACGCCCTTCCCCCGTTCTCGACACACACTCGTGACCGTTGACCGTACCGCCCCGGCGGTCCCCGGCAAAAGCGAGGGCCCCCGCCTCACGGCAGGGGCCCTCAGCAGATCACGGAAGTCCGGATCAGCCGACCTTCACCAGGTCGCAGACGAAGATCAGCGTCTCGCCCGGGGCGATCGCGCTGCCCGCGCCGCGGTCACCGTAGGCGAGGTGCGCCGGGATCGTCAGCTTGCGACGGCCGCCGACCTTCATGCCCTGGACGCCCTGGTCCCATCCGGCGATGACCTGGCCGACACCGAGCTGGAACTGGAGCGCGGAACCACGGTTCCACGAGGCGTCGAACTCCTCACCGGTGGAGAAAGCCACGCCCACGTAGTGCACGGAGACCCGGTCGCCCTTCTTGGCCTCGGCGCCGTCGCCGACCTGGATCTCCTCGATGACGAGGTCCTTGGGGGCTTCGCCCTCGGGGAAGTCGATCTCGGGCTTCTCGAGCTTGTCGCTCACGGAACTGCTCCTCATACGTACGAAACGGTCAACCGGAACAGTCTTACATCACGGTGAGGATGTCGAGGCTGAAGACCAGCGTCGACTTCGCCGGGATGGTGCCCTGCTCCTTGTCACCGAAGGCCTGGTCCGGCGGGATGACCAGCAGGATGCGGCTGCCGACCTTCTTGCCGATCAGGCCGTCCTTCAGGCCCGCGACCGAGAGCTCCTTCAGCGGCCACGTCACCGTCTGGCCCGAGGTGTACGTGCTTTCGAAGGACTTGTCGTCCTTCCACGTCTTGCCGTTGAACTTCACGACCACGGAGTCGGTGTCCTTGACCACCGCGCCGTCACCCTCCAGGACGTAGCTCGAGACCAGCTTGGCCGGCTCGGCGGTGTCCTTCGGGACGGTCACGGAGACCTCGTTGCCGTCCGTGTTCGTGCCGACCTTGGGCAGGTCCTTGTTGTCCTGGGCGACCTCCTTGCCCGTCGCCGAGGCCGGGACGGTGGCGCCCTTGACGATGTCCACGACGAAGACCAGCGTGGCGTTCGGCTTGATCTTCGGCTCCGAGCCCTGGGCCCCGTAACCGAGCTCCGGCGGGATCACCAGCTCGACGCGGCTGCCGACCTTCTGACCCTCCAGGCCCTGGTCCCAGCCCTTGATCACGGCGCCGGCACCGATGGTCAGGTCGAACGGCGCGGGCCGGCCGAAGCTCTGGTCGAACGGCTCCTTGCCGTCCCACACCTGGCCGAGGTAATTGACCTGCGCGATGTCGTTCTTCTTCAGCACCTGCCCGGTGCCCTCGCTGATGGTCACCACCTTCAGCTCCTTGGGCGGCGCACCCTTCCCCTTCGACAGGGTGGGCGTCTCCCCGAACTTGGCACCCTTCGTGATCGCGGGCGCCCCGTTCTTCATCTGGGCGGAGTCGGAGCCGCTGTCGTCGCCACACGCTGCTGTCGTCAGCAGCAGAAGGGGTACGACAAGCAGGCCGGCAAGTCGGCGCACGGGTTCCTCAGATCTCAGACGGCAAGGCGGTCGCCCGCCACTCTAAGCCGTGCACAGGGCCCCGTACGAGAGACGTACGGGGCCCCGGTAAGGAGTGCGATGTCACATTGCCGGCCTACATGCCGGCGATCAGCTTCTCCACCCGGTCGTCCACCGACCGGAACGGGTCCTTGCACAGCACCGTCCGCTGCGCCTGGTCATTGAGCTTCAGGTGTACCCAGTCGACCGTGAAGTCCCGCCGCTGCTCCTGCGCCCGCCGGATGAAGTCCCCGCGCAGCCGCGCCCGCGTCGTCTGCGGGGGCACCGACTTGCCCTCGAAGATCTTGAGGTCGTTGCAGATCCGCGCCGCCTGCCCCTTGCGCTCCAGCAGGTAGTACAGCCCGCGCCGACGGTGGATGTCGTGATACGCGAGGTCTATCTGAGCCACCCGCGGATTCGACATGGTCATGTTGTGCTTGGCCCGGTACCGCTCGATCAGCTGGTACTTCATGACCCAGTCGATCTCGGTCCCGATCCGGTCCAGATCCTCCGCGTCGATCGCGTCCAGCGTGCGGCCCCACAGCTCCAGCACCTGGTCCACCACACCGGTACGGATCCCCCGGCGCTCGGCGAAGTCCACCGCCTTGTCGTAGTACTCCCGCTGGATCTCCAGCGCCGACGCCTCCCGGCCGCTCGCCAGGCGCACCTTGCGCTGACCCGTGATGTCGTGGCTGACCTCGCGGATCGCCCGGATCGGGTTCTCCAGGGTCAGGTCCCGCATCACCGTGCCCGCCTCGATCATGCGCAGCACCAGGTCGGTGGCCCCGACCTTGAGCAGCATGGTCGTCTCGGACATGTTCGAGTCACCCACGATCACGTGCAGCCGGCGGTAGCGCTCGGCATCCGCGTGCGGCTCGTCCCGGGTGTTGATGATCGGCCGCGAACGGGTCGTGGCGGAACTGACACCCTCCCAGATGTGCTCGGCCCGCTGGCTCACGCAGTAGACCGCGCCCCGTGGCGTCTGCAGCACCTTGCCGGCGCCGCAGATCAGCTGCCGCGTGACAAGGAACGGAATGAGAATGTCCGCCAGGCGGGAGAATTCCCCGTGCCGGGCCACCAGGTAGTTCTCGTGGCAGCCGTACGAGTTGCCCGCCGAGTCGGTGTTGTTCTTGAAGAGATAGACGTCGCCCGCGATTCCCTCCTCGTGCAGGCGGCGTTCGGCGTCGACGAGCAGTCCTTCGAGAATGCGCTCGCCTGCTTTGTCGTGGGTGACCAGTTCGGTCACGTTGTCGCATTCGGGAGTTGCATATTCCGGATGCGAACCCACATCGAGGTACAGGCGGGCGCCGTTCCGCAGGAAGACATTGCTGCTGCGGCCCCATGACACAACACGGCGGAAGAGGTAGCGCGCCACTTCGTCAGGAGACAGTCGGCGCTGTCCCCTGAACGTGCACGTGACGCCGTACTCGTTCTCCAGCCCGAAAATGCGGCGGTCCATGACTGAACATTACGCCTTCTGCCCTCTTCTGAAACCGGGTTCGGGAGCGCCGTTTCGATCAGTTCCCCGCAGCAGGCCCGCCGACTCGCCGCCGAACAGGCCCCGGCAACGGCCCGCCGACCGGTGTGGCGCCCGCAATCACCCCGCCGACGAGGCCTCTGACGCCACCTCGCGCCCGCCACCCGACACCCCGTCAGACGAACCCGCCACCGCGCGGCTCGGCACCGCAGTTGCCATCACCCGCTGAGTGACCATCAGCACCAACAGCGCAGCCGCACCCGCCACCGACGCCACCCCGAAGCTCGCCGCCGTACCGCCCAGCTCCACCACCGGCCCCGCCACCGCCGTACCGATCGCCGCACCCACCCCGAAGAACGTCACCAGCCACGAGAACGCCTCCGTCACCGTGCCCGCCGGAGCATGCCGGTCCACCACGATGAACGCACACGCCAGCGCAGGCGCCAGGAACACCCCCGACAGCGCCGCCAGAGCCGTCATCGCCACCGGCCCCGGAATCAGCATCAGCGGCAGATACCCCAGCGCCAGCAACGCCACCAGCATCCGCAGCCGCCGCTCCGGCGCACCCGCCCACTGCCGCGCCCCGTACGTCACCCCGCCGATCAGCGCACCCAGCCCGAGCGCCGCCATCAGCCACCCGTACACCGCCTGGTTCCCGTGATCGTCCGCGTACGCCACACCCGCCACCGTGATCGAACCCAGCGCCATCCCCACGAAGAAGAACGCACCCAGCAGCGCCAGCAGCCCCCGCGAACGCAGCGCCCCCAGCCAGTGCGCCTCCCGCGGCGCCGAACGCCACCTGCGCGAAGGCTCGCTCACCACCACCGACAGCGCACCCAGCACCCCGATCGCATTGAGCGCCAGCAGCGCCCCGGCCGGCGACCACAGCGCCACGAACAGCGTCACCAGCAGCGGACCGACCGTGAACATGACCTCCTGGGCCACCGCGTCCATCGCGTACGCCGCGTGCACCTTCTCCTCGCGGCCCCCCAGCACACCCGGCCACAGCGCCCGCAGCCCGCCCTCCAGCGGCGGCGTGAACAGCCCCGCGACCACCACCGCGGCATACGCGGCCACCGCCGACCCCGTGCCCGCCAGCGCCAGCCACACCACGCCCAGCGCCGACACCACGGCGGCCGGCAGCTGCACCCGCGGCTGCCCGAACAGGTCCACCGCCCGGCCCAGCAACGGCTGGCCCACCGCGTTGGCCACCCCGTACGCGGCGGCGAGGGCCCCCGCGAGGCTGTAGCTGCCTCCCTCGGCACGCGTGAACAGCACGATCGCGATCGGCGCCGTCGCGTTCGGCAGCCGCCCTATGAGCGTGCCCACCAGCAGCCTCGCGGCGTGCCGGGTCCGCAGCAGCTCCGCGTATCCCGCGGCCATGTCCGCCCCCTTCTGCCCGGATCCCGCCGGGGTAATACGTATAACGTGACCCGTCATACGTACCATGGCCGCAGTCCACGGGTCCACCCCACGGACCCCGACACCACCCCCGACCTCGCACTTCAGGAGCCACCTGTGACGAGACCCACCAGCCGCGACGTGGCCACCGCCGCCGGGGTCTCCCAGGCCACCGTCTCCCTCGTCCTCGGCGACAAATGGCCCGGCCGCGTCTCCGAACGCACCGCCGCCCTCGTCCGCGAAACCGCCACCCGCCTCGGCTACCGCCCCAACCTCGCCGCCCGCAACCTCCGCCTCGGCTCCACCCGCACCGCCCTCCTCGTCGTCCCCGCCCTCACCAACGAATTCTTCGCCCGCGTCTACACCGGCGCCGCCCGCATCGCCGCCGAACACGGCTTCGGCGTCGTCCTCTACCCCTCCCCCGACGGCACCGGCCCCGCCCGCGACCCCTTCGCCTCCGCCCGCGCCGCCCTCGACGGAGTCATCGCCTCCTCCATGGCCGCCGACGCCCTCGACGCCATCGGCGGCGACACCCTCCCCCTCGTCATGCTCGACAGCGACCCCGCCGCCGGCACCGCCGCCGCCCACGTCAACCTCGCCATGGCCGACGGCATGCGCCAGATCACCGCACACCTCCTCACCCTCGGCCACCGCCGCTTCCTCCACCTCGCCTCCGCCGTCGACTCCTGGACCTTCGACACCCGCGCCGAAGCCCTGACCGCCCTCCTGGGCCCCGGAACCGAACTGCGCACCGTACGGTCCCCCCTCACCGTCGACGGCGCCCGCACCGCCATGGAGGCCGCCCTCGCCACCCCCCGGGACAGACCCACCGCCATCGTCTGCGACGACGACATCCTCGCCGCCGGCGCCTGCAAGGCCGCCCGCCGCCTCGGCCTGCGCATCCCCGAGGACCTCTCCGTCACCGGCTTCGACGACCTCGCCCTCGCCACCGCCGTCGAACCCGAACTCACCACCGTCCACCTCCCCGCCGAACGCGTCGGCGAACAAGGCATGACCGCCCTCCTCGCCGTCCTCGAAGGCACCCCCTGGACCGCCCCCGACATCCCCGTCCGCCTCGTCGTCCGCGACTCCACCGGCCCCGCCCCCATCCCCTGACCGGACGGGACCCGGACACGACGAAGCCCCGGCCCACCGAACACGGTGAACCGGGGCCCTCGCACCACCGGACTACTCGGCGTCGTCCTCCGGCGCCTCGTCGTTCGACACGGCATCCGCCTGCGCGGCCGCCGGCACGTCCGCCTCCAGCAACCGCGACAGCTGCCGGCCCCGGATCCGCTTGAACTTGCGCTGCTGCGCCCGCGTACGGTCCAGCACCGCCACCTCCAGCCGCTCGGCCGGAATCGCCTTGTCCGCACCGTTCGCCTGGCTGGACAGCGCCTGCACCGCCAGCTTCAACGCCTCCGACAGGGTCATCCCGTCCTGGTGACGCTGATCGAGGAACGTACTGATCTGCTCGGCATTGCCACCGACCGCGACCGAACCGTGCTCGTCCACGATCGACCCGTCGTGCGGCAGCCGGTAGATCTGGTCCCCGGCCGCCGTCGCACCGACCTCGGCGACGACCAGCTCCACCTCGTACGGCTTCTCACCCGCACTGGAGAAAATCGTGCCGAGCGTCTGCGCGTACACGTTCGCCAGCCCACGGGCCGTCACATCGTCACGGTCGTAGGTGTACCCGCGCAGATCCGCGTACCGCACACCACCGATCCGCAGGTTCTCGTACTCGTTGTACTTGCCGGCGGCCGCGAAGCCGATCCGGTCGTAGATCTCGCTGAACTTGTGCAGCGCACGGGACGGGTTCTCGCCGACGAACACGATGCCGTCGGCGTACTGCAGCACGACAAGGCTGCGACCGCGGGCGATGCCCTTCCGGGCATATTCCGCCCGGTCGGCCATGGCCTGCTGGGGTGACACATAGAACGGAGTCGACACCGGCTTTCCGTCCCTTTCTTCTGGGCTCCTGAGGGGCGACGGATGGTCAGAGCAGGGCGGCGCGCGGGCCGTCGGGCTGCTCCAGACGACGGTTGGTGACCGTACGGGCGAGTTCCTGCGACTCTGCGTCCGTCAGCCTGCGGAATCCCTCGTCGGTGATGACGGTGACGATCGGATAGATGTGGCGGTACAGGTCCGGCCCACCGGTCGCCGAGTCGTCGTCGGCGGCGTCGTACAGCGCCTGCACGACCAGCGTGGTGGCCTGCTCCTCCGTCAGATCGGGGCGGAAGAGCTTCTTCATCGAACCCCGGGCGAAGATCGAACCGGAACCGGTGGCGGCGAAGCCGTGCTCCTCGGAGCGGCCGCCGGTCACGTCGTAGGAGAAGATCCGGCCCTTCTCCTTGGCCTCGTCGTACCCCGCGAACAGCGGCACGACGGCCAGCCCCTGCATCGCCATGCCCAGATTGCTCCGGATCATGGTGGACAGCCGGTTGGCCTTGCCCTCCAGGGAGAGGGTCGTCCCCTCCACCTTCTCGAAGTGCTCCAGCTCCAGCTGGAACAGCTTCACCATCTCCACGGCCAGGCCGGCCGTACCGGCGATGCCGACGGCGGAGTACTCGTCCGCCGGGAACACCTTCTCGATGTCCCGCTGCGCGATCATGTTCCCCATGGTCGCCCGCCGGTCACCGGCGAGGACGACCCCGCCGGGGAAGGTGGCGGCCACGATGGTCGTCCCGTGCGGCGCCTCGACCACGCCCTCCGGCAGCCTGCGGTTGCCGGGCAGCATCTCGGGCGAGTGCGCGCCCAGGAAGTCCATGAAGGACGACGACCCCGGCGTCAGGAAGGCTGCCGGTAGACGCCCTGTGCTACGAGTGTTGGCTTCCACGCGTTCCCTCCAGATACTCAGCGGCCCGACGCATGCGTTCGGGGTCTTCCTTGAACAGGCCTACGCCCACATTGCAGTTCAAGCAAAGTACGCCTCGGACCCTACCCGTCTTGTGGCAATGATCCACATGAACGGCCGGAGCCCGAAGGCAGAGGTAGCAGACCCCTCCCTGAGCTGCAATGATCGCGTCTCGCACAGCCTCAGTGATGCCGTACGAACGCATGAGATAGTGCGCTCGGCCCTCAACGGCTCGGCACGCTTTGCAGCGCGTCGACAAACCGTCGGAGGCCGTTCTGTTCCGATCCCATTCCGAGTGGGGCTTGATCTCCCCACATCGGCGGCAGTGTTTATGCCCGGGTGGAGCCGCGACCAAGGGGCGGACCTTCTTCCCCTTGGCCAGCTGACGCTCTTGGTGATACTCCGCCGCGCACGGCCTGCAATAGCACTGCAGGCCATCTCGCGCGGCACGGTTGGCCGCGAATGCCTCACGAGGCTTCTCTGCACCACAGCGAGGACACCGCTTCACAGCCCCTGTCACCCAACCCCTCCCTGGGGCCATCACCTTCGATTCGAAGATGAAATCACTCGCCACCCTTTTGAACGAAGGATCGCACGAAGTCCTCGGCGTTCTCCTCGAGCACATCATCGATTTCGTCAAGTACGGAGTCGACGTCGTCGGAGAGCTTTTCCTGGCGCTCCTTGAGGTCGGTCGATTCTTCGACCGCGGCCTCCTCGACCTCCTCGGTCGAGCGCGTCGCCTTCTGCTGTCCGCCGCCGGTGTCCTTGGTCGCCATGTCTACCTCACCCCGCTCGGTTCGCACGCTCACGTCGAGAGACCCCGGGATTCGGGATCTCTCAAGATCAGACCCTATGTCGGACCTTACTAGGAGGGTCCGACATTCGTCCCCGCACTTTCACAACGTCCGGTTCTCCTCATGATTCCCGGACCGGGGCCTTTTCAGGCCCCCATGGCACCGCTCACTGCCCCGAAAGCACCCGCACCAGGTCCTCCGCCGTGCGGCAGCGGTCCAGGAGCTCCTTGACGTGGTTCCGGGTCCCCCGCAGGGGTTCCAGCGTCGGGACCCGCTGGAGCGAGTCCCGGCCGGGAAGGTCGAAGATCACCGAGTCCCAGGACGCCGCGGCCACGTCGTCCGCGTACTGCTCCAGGCAGCGGCCGCGGAAGTAGGCCCGGGTGTCCTCCGGGGGCTTGCTCTGTGCCCGCTCCACCGCCGGCTCCTCCACCAGGCGCTTCATCTTGCCCCGGGCCACCAGGCGGTTGTAGAGACCCTTCTCGGGCCGTACGTCCGAGTACTGGAGGTCGACCAGGTGCAGCCGCGCCGCGTCCCAGCCCAGCCCGTCCCGGCGCCGGTAGCCCTCCAGGATCTCCCGCTTGGCGATCCAGTCCAGCTCGCCCGACAGGCTCATCGGGTCGCTCTCCAGCCGGCCCAGCACGTCCTCCCAGCGGACCAGCACATCCTTGGTCTGCTCGTCCGCGTCGGAGCCGAAACGCTCCTCCACGTACTTGCGGGCCAGCTCGAAGTACTCCATCTGCAGTTGCACCGCGGTCAGTGTCCGGCCGCTGCGCAGCGTGATGAGGTGCTTCAGGTCGGGGTCGTGGGAGACCTGGTGGAGGGTGCGTACGGGCTGGTCGACGGCGAGGTCGACGTTGATGAACCCGTCTTCGATCATGGACAGGACAAGTGCGGTCGTGCCGAGCTTCAGGTACGTGGAGATCTCGGAGAGGTTGGCGTCGCCGATGATCACGTGGAGCCGGCGGTACTTCTCGGCGTCGGAGTGCGGCTCGTCCCGGGTGTTGATGATGGGGCGCTTGAGGGTGGTCTCCAGGCCGACCTCGACCTCGAAGTAGTCGGCGCGCTGGCTGATCTGGAAGCCGTGGTCGCGGCCGTCCTGGCCGATGCCGACGCGGCCGGCGCCGGTCACGACCTGCCGGGAGACGAAGAAGGGGGTCAGGTGGCGCACGATCTCCGAGAAGGGGGTCTCCCGCTTCATCAGGTAGTTCTCGTGCGTGCCGTAGGAGGCGCCCTTGTTGTCGGTGTTGTTCTTGTAGAGGTGGATCGGCTGGGCGCCGGGCAGCTGGGCGGCCCGTACGGCGGCCTCGGCCATGATCCGCTCGCCGGCCTTGTCCCAGAGCACGGCGTCGAGCGGGTTGGTGATCTCCGGCGAGCTGTACTCGGGGTGCGCGTGGTCGACGTAGAGCCGTGCGCCGTTGGTGAGGATGACGTTGGCGAGGCCGATGTCCTCGTCGGTGAGCTGGCTGTTGTCGGCGGCCTCGCGGGCGAGGTCGAAGCCGCGGGCGTCCCGCAGCGGATTCTCCTCCTCGAAGTCCCAGCGGGCGCGTCGCGCCCGGTGCATCGCCGCCGCGTAGGCGTTGACGATCTGGGACGAGGTGAGCATGGCATTGGCGTTCGGGTGCCCCGGGACGGAGATCCCGTACTCCGTCTCGATCCCCATTACTCGCCGTACGGTCATGCGGCCCTCCTTGCCCGGCGGCGCTCCCCTTCGGGAGCGGCGCTCAAGTACCGCTGGTGCTCCGGTGCGTGTGCCTGTGCGGTGCCCGTCCCCGCACTGCGCGTCCGGCGGTACGGAAGAGCCTAGAACCACTGCGCGCTCGTGGGGAGATCATTTCCGTCATTGAATCCGCCCTTTCACCGGCTGAAAAGCGGCCGGTAAAGCGGTCGGGTAAAGCAGTCGGCTGCGGATGCCCGGGGAGGGCATCCGCAGCCGCTCCGCGTCAGAGGTACTGACCGGTGTTCGCCACCGTGTCGATGGAGCGTCCGGTGTCCGCGCCTTGCTTTCCGGTGACGAGGGTGCGGATGAATACGATCCGCTCTCCCTTCTTTCCGGAGATTCGGGCCCAGTCGTCCGGGTTGGTGGTGTTGGGCAGGTCCTCGTTCTCCTTGAACTCGTCCACGCACGCCTGGAGGAGGTGGGAGACCCGGAGGCCCTTCTGGTTGTGCTCGAGGAAGGCCTTGATCGCCATCTTCTTCGCACGGTCCACGATGTTCTGGATCATGGCGCCCGAGTTGAAGTCCTTGAAGTAGAGGACTTCCTTGTCGCCGTTGGCGTACGTGACCTCGAGGAAGCGGTTTTCCTCGGTTTCGGCGTACATCTGCTCGACGACGGTCTGGATCATGCTGTGGACGGTGCCGTCCTTGGAGCCCTGGTGTTCGGACAGGTCGTCCGTGTGCAGGGGCAGCGAGGCCTTGAGGTACTTCGCGAAGATGTCCTTCGCGGCCTCGGCGTCCGGGCGCTCGATCTTGATCTTCACGTCGAGGCGGCCGGGGCGCAGGATGGCCGGGTCGATCATGTCCTCGCGGTTGGAGGCGCCGATGACGATGACGTTCTCCAGGCCTTCCACGCCGTCGATCTCGGCGAGCAGCTGGGGGACGATGGTGTTCTCCACGTCCGAGCTGACTCCGGATCCGCGGGTGCGGAAGAGGGATTCCATCTCGTCGAAGAAGACGATGACGGGGGTGCCCTCGCTCGCCTTCTCCCGGGCACGCTGGAAGACGAGGCGGATGTGCCGCTCGGTCTCGCCGACGTACTTGTTGAGGAGTTCGGGGCCCTTGATGTTCAGGAAGTAGGACTTCCCGGCGGGCTGGCCGGTCACCTCGGCGACCTTCTTGGCAAGGGAGTTGGCGACGGCCTTGGCGATGAGCGTCTTGCCGCAGCCGGGCGGGCCGTAGAGCAGGATGCCCTTGGGCGGGCGCAGTTCGTGTTCCTTGAAGAGGTCCGGGTAGAGGTACGGGAGCTCGACCGCGTCGCGGATCAGCTCGATCTGGTCGCCCAGGCCGCCGATCTTGTCGTAGTCGATGTCGGGGACCTCTTCGAGGACGAGTTCTTCGACCTCGCTCTTGGGGACGACCTCGTAGACGTAGCCGGAGCGGGGTTCGAGCAGGAGGGCGTCGCCGGGGCGGATGGTGATGTCCAGGAGCGGCTCGGCGAGCCTCACCACCCTCTCCTCGTCGGTGTGCCCGACGACCAGGGCGCGCTCGCCGTCCTCGAGGATCTCCTTGAGGGTGACGATGTCCCCGGCCCGCTCGAATTCCATGGCCTCGACCACGTTGAGGGCCTCGTTGAGCATGACCTCCTGGCCGCGCCGGAGGTCTTCCGGGTCGACGCTGGGGCTGACGTTCACGCGGAGCTTTCGACCTCCGGTGAAGATGTCGACGGTGCCGTCCTCGTTGGCTTGCAGGAAGACACCGAAACCGGCCGGCGGCTGTGCGAGCCGGTCGACTTCTTCCTTGAGGGCCACGATCTGGTCACGGGCCTCACGGAGGGTATTCGCGAGTCGTTCGTTCTGTGCGGAGACGCCGGCAAGATTTGTCTGCAGCTCGACGATCCGCTCTTCGAGAATCCTCGTGTGTCGCGGAGAGTCGGCGAGCTTACGTCGCAGGACGGCGATTTCCTGCTCGAGATAGGCAACCTGGCCGGCGGGGTCCTCAGACCCTCGCCCGGGCCGGATGCCGCGGTTGATGTCGTCGTCGTGGGCTGCCACGGTCCTCACCTCCTCCAAGGGGAGCTGGACGCTTCCTGACCCTACCTGGGCTGGTGGTGATTGAAACCCCTAGATCACAAAGACGGTAGAGGTGTGTCCGATCTTCACCCTTGCGTACTCCCTCACGCCAAGGAAATACCCACCCATCAAACTCGGGAAGCGGCCGGTTGTAAGGTCGAACTGTTCAACACCCGTCAGGGCTCGCGCGACTTGCTGCGGGTTGTGACCGGGATGGATCACTCAGCGCAGGGAACGGCAGGAGATATGACCGTGCAGCACGAGGCTCCGACGGGCGCGGCCGGTGAGGCCGGCGAGCCGCTTGAGGTCTGGATCGACCAGGACCTCTGCACCGGGGACGGCATCTGCGTGCAGTACGCGCCCGAGGTGTTCGAGCTGGACATCGATGGTCTGGCGTACGTGAAGAGTCCCGAGGACGAGCTGTTGCAGGAGGCGGGGGCGAGCACTCCGGTTCCGCTGACGCTGCTCCAGGACGTGGTCGACTCGGCGAAGGAATGCCCGGGGGACTGTATTCACGTAAGGCGCGTTTCGGACAGGGTGGAAGTCTTCGGTCCTGACGCGGAGTGACGCTTCAAACACTTCTGGCGGCTGAGTCCGTCAGCTCCTGGCGGAATTTTCCGTCGCTCCAGCGCCACTTGGCGAGCTGCTTCTTGTCGGGGCAGCAGCGCGGGACCTCGGGTGCGGAGTAGCCGAGGAGGTTCGCGGTGACGGTGCGGTCGCGCACGGTGAGTTCCGTGGCGGTCTGGCGTTGTCCGGGGTCGAGGAGGGTGGCGACGACGCGGGGGCGGGCGCCTTCGGTGCGGTCCTGGACGAGGACGTAGATCGCGTGGGGCGGGGTGCCCGAGCCGGCTTCGCAGCGGACGGCGGCCACGGTCTCGGGGCGGCCGTCGCCGTCGAGGTCGCCCTGGGCGGTGGCCGTGACGGTCTGCGGGGCGCCCTTGCAGTCGAGGGGGTAGGTGGCGGCCGCGGGGTCGGGAGCGGCGGCCTGGGGGCCGTTCGCGGTGGGGTCCGGCGTGGCGGCGGGGGTGCCGGTGGCCGGCTGTACGAGTCCCGCGGTGGCTATGACGGCGGCCATGGCGGTGGCCGTGGCGAGCCAGTGGAGGGGCCTGGCCATGCTGTGCGCCAGGGTGTCCGGGGTCGGCGTCAGCTCGGCGGGGCTGTGCAGCACGCGGGGTGTCTCCTGTGCGAAGGGTGACGGGGAGCCAGCATCGTGCCATACCTCACACGGAGGTGGAACGGCCGGGTCCGGTCCCGTTGGATCCGGTGCGGTGTGAGCCGCGGGGGCGGACGGGACGGGGTCGGCACGGGGACAACGAAAAGGCGCTGTGGCGCAGTTCCCGGTTGGCCGGGGGAACTGTGCCACAGCGCCTTCGTGTTGGGTCGGCGGTGGGGTTACGCGGAGCGGTCGCTGCCGGGTCCGTCGTAGTCCTCGCCGTAGGCGCCCTTGGCGGGGCGGCGGCGGCGCATGGGGGGCTCGACGCCGTCCGCGAGGCGGCGGGCGGTGACGAGGAAGCCGGTGTGGCCGATCATGCGGTGGTCCGGGCGGACGGCCAGGCCTTCGACGTGCCAGTTGCGGATCATCGATTCCCAGGGCTGCGGCTCGGCGAAGCAGCCGATCTCGCGGATGGACTCGACGGTCTTGGACAGCTGGGTGGTGGTGGCCACGTAGCAGCAGAGGATGCCGCCGGGCACCAGGGCCTTGGAGACGGCCTCCAGGCATTCCCAGGGGGCGAGCATGTCGAGGATGACGCGGTCGACGTCCGTGTCGGACAGGTTGTCCTGGAGGTCGCCGACGGTCAGCTGCCAGGCCGGGTGGGGTCCGCCGAAGTAGCGTTCCACGTTGGCGGTGGCGATCTCGGCGAAGTCCGCGCGGCGCTCGTAGCTGTGGAGCATGCCCTGGTCGCCGATGGCGCGCAGCAGGAAGCTGCTCAGGGAGCCGGAGCCGACACCTGCTTCCACGACGCGGGCGCCGGGGAAGATGTCGGCGAAGGCCAGGATCTGGCCGGCGTCCTTCGGGTAGACCACGGCGGCGCCGCGGGGCATGGACAGGACATAGTCGGGGAGCAGGGGACGCAGCGCGAGGTAGGCGACGTTGCCCGTGGTGCGGACAACACTGCCCTCGGGGGCACCGATCAGCTCGTCGTGGGGGAAGGAACCCTTGTGGGTGTGGAAATTCTTCCCGGCTTCGAGCGTGAACGTGTAGTGGCGGCCCTTGGGGTCGGTGAGCTGAACCTGGTCCCCGACCTCGAAGGGCCCGCGTCGGCGGGCGGCACCGGTCGGTTCGGACATGTGACCAGTGTATTGGCTTCAGGACTGGGGCCGTGCCATGGCCTTCACGAAGGCCTTTTCGACGTCGAGGGTGGACAGGACGCCGTAGATGGCGCCGCCGGGTTCGAGGACGAGGTACTCGGTGGCGGGGTTGGCGCGGAGGCGGTCGAGGAGTTCTTCGCCGGTGAGTTCCGCGGAAACCTTCATGCCGTCGGTGAGGTCCTGGGCGAGGGTGCTGACGGCGACCCAGGGGCGGCGGTGTTCGGGGACGGAGGCGATGGCGCTCTCGCGGACGATGGCGGTGGGGTCGCCGTGGCCGTCGACGACGACGAGGGCGCGTGCTCCTGCTTCGTTGGCCCGGCGGAGGGCTTCGGAGAGGGGGGTGGCGTTCTCGACGGGGATGGCGCGGCGGGTGAGGGTGCGGGCGCGTAGTTCGGGGAGGTGTTCGCGCAGGCGGGCCATGCGCAGGCTGTTGCCGGCGCCGGTCCAGATGATGCCGGCGAGGATGGCGGCGAGGAGGGCGTCCATGACGGTGTTCATGCCGCCGATTTCCGAGGTGCGGTTGCCGAGGACGCCGGTGTGGGTGAGGAGGGGGAGGCCGAGGAGGACGGCGATGGCGAGGCCGCGGCCGACCCAGGCGGCGGCGACGGTGCCGGTCATGGGTTTGCCGGTGATGCCCCAGATGACGGCGCGGAGCATGCGGCCGCCGTCGAGGGGGAGGCCGGGGAGCAGGTTGAAGGCGGCGACGAGGAGGTTGGAGATCATCAGGCCGGCGAGGAGGACGCCGGGGACGGTGGCCGGGTCGACGGCCTTCATGCCGAGGTAGAAGGCTCCGGTGAGGACGAGGGAGAGCAGGGGGCCGACGAAGGCGAGGACGAATTCGCGGCCGGGTGTCTCGGATTCCTTTTCGATCTCGGAGACTCCGCCGAAGAACTGGAGCTGGATGCGGCGCACGGGGAGTTTGAAGCGGAGGGCGGCGACGGTGTGCGCGAGTTCGTGGACGAGGACGGAGGCGTAGAAGGCGACGGCGAAGAAGAGGGAGACGAGGTAGCGGACGGGTCCGAGGTCGGGCAGGACGCGGTCGAGCTGGTCGCCGAAGACCCAGGTGATGAGGGCGGCGACGAGGAACCAGCTGGGCGAGACGTAGACGGGTACGCCGAAGGGGCGGCCCATGAGGAGTCCGCCGCCCGGTCCGGAGCGCCGGCCCGCGCGCTCGCCGGTTTCGTCGGTGTCTGCCACGGCTGTCCTTCGTTCCTCGGGGTGCCCCGGGAGGGAGTTCCGGGGATCGGTGTTTCCAGTGTGGTCCGCAGTGCGTAAGCGGGCTGTGATGCTCCGATCATGCAGTGCGAGGGGGTCCGGCGTCGATGGTATGCGCGTGCTGTCGGTGGCGGGTCGTAGGGTTTTGTCCATGACGACGAGCCCCGGTGCTGTGCCAGGCGCAGCCGATGCCGCGACGCCGAGTGCTGTGGCGCCCGCTTCGCTCTCCCCTTCGCGGGCGAGTGATTTCATGCAGTGCCCTCTGCTGTACCGGTTTCGGGTGATCGACAGGTTGCCGGAGAAGCCCAGTGCGGCGGCTACCCGCGGGACGCTGGTGCATGCGGTGCTGGAGCGGCTCTTCGATCATCCGGCGCCGGAGCGGACGGTTCCGCGGGCGAAGGAGTTGGTTCCGGGGCAGTGGGACCGGTTGCTGGAGGCGAAGCCGGAGCTGACGGAGCTGTTCCCGGAGGGTGACGAGGGGGCGGGGCTGGCGCGGTGGCTGACGGAGGCGGAGGCGCTGGTCGAGCGCTGGTTCACGCTGGAGGATCCGACGCGGCTGGAGCCGGTGGAGCGGGAGTTCTTCGTGGAGACGGAGCTGGAGTCGGGGCTCCGGTTGCGGGGGATCATCGACCGGGTGGACGTGGCGCCGACGGGTGAGGTGCGGATCGTCGACTACAAGACGGGCAAGGCGCCGCGGCCGGAGTATGCCGAGGGTGCGTTGTTCCAGATGAAGTTCTACGCGCTGGTGGTGTGGCGGCTGAAGCGGGTGGTGCCGCGGCGGCTGCAGCTGGTGTATCTGGGCAGTGGGGACGTGTTGACGTACGACCCGGTGGTGGCGGACCTGGAGCGGGTGGAGCGGAAGCTGCTCGCGTTGTGGGAGGCGATCCGGGAGGCGACGGAGTCGGGTGAGTGGCGGCCGCGGCCGACGAAGCTGTGCGGCTGGTGTGATCATCAGGCGGTGTGTCCGGAGTTCGGGGGGACTCCCCCGCCGTATCCGCTGGTGATCGGCCCGCGGCCGGGGTCGGAGCGCCCGGCGGAATCATGATCGTCGGATCAGGGCAGAATGGACGGGCCCGCCGTAGCCGTCCGACGAATACGAGGTAGACCCCGTGGCCATCCGCGTCCTGCTGGTCGACGACCAGCCCCTTCTGCGCACCGGCTTCCGGATGATCCTGGAGGCCGAGGAGGACCTGGCGGTGGTCGGTGAGGCCGGGGACGGTCTGCAGGCGCTGGACCAGGTGCGGGCGCTGCAGCCCGATGTGGTGCTGATGGACATCCGGATGCCGCGGATGGACGGGGTGGAGGCGACCCGGCAGATCACCGGTCCGGGGCGGGACGGGCCGGCGAAGGTGCTGGTGCTGACGACGTTCGATCTGGACGAGTACGTGGTGGAGGCGCTGCGGGCGGGGGCGAGCGGGTTCCTGTTGAAGGATGCGCCGGCCGCGGAGCTGGTGCAGGCGATCCGGGTGGTGGCGGGTGGTGAGGCGATGCTCGCGCCGAGCATCACGCGGCGGCTGCTGGACAAGTACGCGGGGCATCTGCCGTCGGGTGAGGAGAGCGTCCCGGACTCGTTGGGGACGCTGACCGAGCGTGAGGTCGAGGTGCTGAAGCTGGTGGCCCGGGGGCTGTCGAACGCGGAGATCGCGGCGGACCTGTTCGTGAGCGAGACGACGGTCAAGACGCATGTGGGGCACGTGCTGACGAAGCTGGGGCTGCGCGACCGGGTCCAGGCGGCGGTGTACGCGTACGAGAGCGGTCTGGTGCGTCCCGGCGCCCAGTAGTGGCCGGGGGGACGCGAACGGGCCGGCAGCCGCGTGGTGCGGCTGCCGGCCCGTTGTGCGTGGCCCGGTAGGGGTCAGCCCTTGCTGATCTCCCAGAAGCGGAAGACGGTCGAGGCGTCGAGGGACCACTGGAGGCCGCTCACGTTCTGGCGGGTGACGGCGTACTGCTTGCCCTGCCAGAGCGGGAGGAGCGGGAGCTCGTCGGCGACGATGTCCTGGAGGCGGTTGTAGTCCGTGTTGGCCGCGGTGCGGTCGGACTTGGCGGAGGTCGACGGGATGATCGTCCCGGTGATCTCCTTGTTCTCGTAGTTGTTGTTCAGGACGTTGTCCGGGCCGAAGAACGGCTGCGTGAAGTTGTCGGCGTCCGGGTAGTCGGGGACCCAGCCCTTCACGTAGACGCCGTACTTGCCGTCCTGGATGTCCTTCTCGTACTGCTCGAACTCGACGGACTTGACGTCGGCGTCGAAGAGGCCGCTCTCGTTGAGCTGCTTGGCGATGACCTCGAACTGCTGGTCGGTGGAGGGGCCGTAGCGGGACGGGGTGGAGTACAGGGTCAGCTTGACCTTGCCGTTGATGCCGGCGGCCTTGAGGACGGCCTTGGCCTTCTCGGGCTGGGGGGAGCCGCCGTAGCGGTCGAAGAACGGGGTGGTGTGGCCGGCGATGCCGGTCGGCACGATGGAGTAGAGCGCGGTGGCGGTGCCCGCGTACACGTCCCGGACGAGCGCCTCGCGGTCGACGAGGTAGGCGATGGCCTTGCGGACGGGCAGCTTGCCGACGACGGGGTCGTTGACGTTGAAGACCATGTGCTCGACCTCGGCGCCGGTGCCCTGGACGACGTCGACCTTGTTGTCGCCGGTCTTGGTCGAGGCGAGGGCGGCGATGTCCTTGGCGGCGAGGCCGCGGAACGCGAAGTCCACGTCCCCGCTCTCCAGGACCTTCTTGAGGCCGCTCTGGTCGCCGTTGAAGAACTTCAGCGTGACGCCGGTGTTCTTGGCCTTGGCCTTGCCGGTGTAGGAGTCGTTGACCGAGAAGCTGGCGCTCTTGTCGCTGAACGAGTCGAGCTTGTAGACGCCGGAGCCGATCGCCTTGTTGTCCGTGCGCAGCTTGTCCGAGGGGTACTCGCTGTGGTCGACGATGGAGCCCGCACCGGACGCGATCTTGCTGGGGAAGGTCGCGTCGGAGGTCTTGAGGCGGAAGACGACGGTCTTGTCGTCGGGGGCGTCGATGCCGGCGATCGACGAGAGCATCACGGCCGGGCCGTTCTCGTCGTTGATCTTCAGCGTGCGCTCGAAGGAGAACTTGACGTCCTTCGAGGTGAGGCTGTGGCCGTTGCTGAACTTCAGGCCGGCCTTCAGGGTGCACTTGTAGAGCTTGCTGTCCGCGCCCTCGAAGCCGCAGGTCTGCGCGGCGTCGGGCTCGGGGGTGGTACCGCCCTTGGGGAAGCTCAGCAGCGACTGGAAGACGTTGTTGAAGAGCAGCCAGGAGCCCGGGTCGTAGCCCGAGGCCGGGTCGGTGGACTTCACCTTGTCGGATATGCCCATGACCACGCCCTTGCCGCTGCCGGCATTGGAGCCATCGGTCGAACCGCAACCGCTGAGCAGCGCGGCGGCGGTGGCTGCGCCGAGCGGAGCCGCCAGCCACTGGTTACGTCGATTCACGCGAACGTCCTTCACAGTCGAACTGTTTCGTTGCCCGGCTCGCGACACCCGCTGCCGGTCGTTGCCTTGCTCAGCCGCTTACGCCGCGGCCGAGCTCCCACAGCTGGAGGTCGGAGATGGCGTTGACCGACCACTCCACTCCGGTGATCCCGTCGCGTGCGGCGACGTACTGCCGGCCCTGCCACAGGGGCAGGACGGGCACGTCCTCGGCGACGATGTCCTGCATCTCCGTGATCGCGGGGACGGCGACGCCTCGGTCGGCGGCGCGCCGCGATTCGGGGATGAGCCTGGTGCGCACCGCGTTGTTGGCGTACGGCGTGCCCAGGAAGTTGTCCTGCTCCAGGAACGGAGCGAGGAAGTTGTCGGCGTCCGCGTAGTCGGGGAACCAGCCGAGCCCGTAGGCGGCGTGGTCGCCCTTCTTCTGCGCGGGACGGAATTCTGCCCACTCACTGCCCTGGACGGTGATGTCGAAGAGCTGGGTGGAGTTGAGCTGGGCCTTGAGGGCCTCGAACTCGGCGGCCGTGCCGTCGCCGTAGTGGTCGTTGGTGTAGTGCAGGGTCAGCTTGACCGGGGTCTTGATCCCGGCTTCCTTCAGCAGTGCGGCGGCCTTGGCCGTGTTGGCCTCGCCGTACTTGTTGTAGAAGGAGTTGACGTGGCCGGTCACGGTGGTGGGGACCAGCGAGTAGAGCGGCTGCGCGGACTTGCCGTAGACCTTGGAGATGAGTGCGCCGCGGTCGACGGCGGCGGCGAGGGCCTGGCGCACGGCCTTGTCCTTGACGACCGGCGCGTCGGTGTTGAAGCCGATGTAGCGGATCTCCAGGCCGGGCATCGGGACGAGCTTGACGCCCTTGGGCGGCTGGGCGGAGTACTCGGTGATCTGGGCGGGCGACAGGGTGCGGGAGACCATGTGGATCTTCCCGTCGGTGAGTGCCTTGCCCATGGCCCGGGAGTCGGCGAAGGTGCGCAGTTCGACCTTGTCGTTCTGCAGCTTGATGTCGCCCTTGTAGTTCGGGTTCTTGCTGAAGACGGCGCGGACGAGCCGGTTGTCCTTGACTTCGGCCTTCATCGTGTACGGGCCGGAGCCGTCCACGGAGAAGCCCTCGCGGAGCTTCTTGGCGTCGTAGGTCTTCTCGCTGACGATGCCGGCGGCGGGGGTGGAGAGCTTGTACGGGAAGGTCGCGTCCGGGGTCTTCAGGTGGAAGACGACGGTGTCGGCGCCCTTGACCTCGACGCTGTCGAGGGTGGAGAGCAGCGAGGAGGGGCCGTTCTCGTCCTTGATCGCGAGGACGCGGTCGATGGAGAACTTGACGTCCTTGGCGGTGAGCGGGTCACCGCCGGCGAACTTGAGGCCGGGGCGCAGGGTGCAGCGGTAGCTCTCGTTGCTGGCGTCGGTGAAGCGGCAGGCGGAGGCCGCTTCGGGGACGGGCTGGCCGCCGCCGCGCGGGGTGTGCATCAGCGTCTGGACGGTCTGGCGCAGGACGTTCCAGGCGCCGGCGTCGTAGGCGTAGGCCGGGTCGAAGGGGGCGGGAGCGAAGTCTGCGGCTTCGAACCGGTCGGTGGTCCCGACGACGATCGCTCCGGATCCTGCTCCTCCGCCGCTCGCGCTGCCGCATGCGGCGAGTACGGGGGTGAGCAGTCCGGCCGCGGCCGTCAGCACCATGGTCTTGCGGTTCATGCTGGAAGTACTCCCTGTAACCGGCACTTGCTCAAAGCGGCGTAAAGGGCACTTCGCGACGGTCGCCCGTTCAGGGCGGAACGATCGGGCCGGTGAAGTGACGATCGGTCCACGCGGTCCCGGCACAGGGGTGTGCGCCCGGGACGGCAGAGGTGCGGCTTGGTGCCCGCGTTGACATTAGTGGCCCGGGACGGGATGGCTGGAACTGGCCGGACTTGCGGTGTAATCGCACCGTGATGGGAGCGAACTGCCTGTTCATGCGCAGGGGTGCGCAGATTCGGTCAGTGACTAATCAATCCGGACACAAGGGAAGGCCCTGGGGCCCCTGGACAGGCCCTTGGGGGGTTTGGCGCGTGACCAAGCTCACTCTGAGCAACCACCCCGGAGGAGGATGGAATTTCAGCCTCCGGGGCCTGTGACGGAAGATCCTTCCGCAGGACCTTCATCTCGCAGGCGTTCCGTTCGGTACGGAGCGTGCCCAGAAGGTGTCGGTCCGTGTCGGCATCTGGGGATGCGTGCCGAGGTTGCCGTGGGTAACCGGGGGGGGTGCCACGGCGGTGCGGGCTCCCGCTCAGTTCATCGGGGCGATGAGGGAGCGCAGGAACGCCAGGTCCACGTCCTCCAGCGAGCGCACGACCGTACGTCCCGGAGCCGGTTCGATCACGCCCACCGAGGGGATCGCCACGACCCGGCAGCCGGCGGCCTCGGCGGCCGCCACCCCGGTGCTGGTGTCCTCGATGACCGCACAGCGCGAGGGGTGGGCGCCCAGCGTCCGCGCAGCGAGCAGGTACGGGTCCGGGTGCGGCTTGGTACGGGCGACCTCGTCTCCGGCGACCGTCATCGTGAAGCGGTCCCGGCCGAGGGTGAGCAGGACCTGGTCGATGACCCGGCGGTGCGAGGCGGAGACGAGGGCGGTGGGCACGTTGTGCCGGGCCAGCTCGGACAGCAGCCGCTCGGCGCCCGGCATCAGCGGCACCCGGTCGGCGATGCGGGCCTCGAAGCGCTCGTTGAGCAGGACGCTCAGCTCGGCGAGGCCGATGGCGGCGCCGGTGGACTCGATCAGGAAGGCCGCGCTGCGGCTCATCGGGCCGCCCACGACCACGTCGCGCCAGGACTCGTCGAGCCGGTGGCCCAGCTCCTGGAAGATCTCCGCCTCGATCTCCCACCAGAAGCCCTCGGTGTCGACCAGGGTGCCGTCCATGTCGAGGAGCACCGCCTGCAGGGCCGAGCCGTCGGCCGTACGGGCGACGGGGGCGGGAATGGTGCTCGTCATGCGCGGACCTCTCAGAAGGGACGAGAAGGCCGGTCACCTCTTCCCGCGGGGCATTCCCCTGGGAACAGGCGACCGGCCTGTATGGGACCGACAAGTGTACGTCGGTTGACCTCAGCGTGCGTTGAAATACTTCGCTTCGGGGTGGTGGATCACGATCGCGTCGGTGGACTGCTCCGGGTGGAGCTGGAACTCCTCCGACAGGTGGACGCCGATCCGCTCCGGCTGGAGGAGGTCGGCGATCTTCGCGCGGTCCTCCAGGTCGGGGCAGGCCCCGTAGCCGAGGGAGAACCGGGCGCCGCGGTACTTGAGGTCGAACATGTCCTCGACCTGGGCCGGGTCCTCGCCGCCGAAGCCGAGCTCGGCGCGGACGCGGGCGTGCCAGTACTCGGCCATGGCCTCGGCGAGCTGCACGGACAGGCCGTGCAGCTCCAGGTACTCGCGGTAGGAGTCGGACTCGAAGAGCTTGGCCGTGGCCTCGCCGATCCTCGAACCGACGGTGACCACCTGGAGGCCGACGACGTCGGTCTCGCCGGACTCCTCCGGGCGGAAGAAGTCCGCCAGGCACAGGCGGCGGCCGCGGCGCTGGCGCGGGAAGGTGAAACGGGTCCGCTCGTTGCCCGCCTCGTCCAGGATGATCAGGTCCTCGCCCTTGGACACGCAGGGGAAGTACCCGTAGACGACCGCGGCCTCGAGGAGGTTCTCGGTGTGCAGCTTGTCCAGGAGGCCGCGCAGGCGCGGGCGGCCCTCGCTCTCGACGAGCTCCTCGTACGTGGCCCCGCCCGCGCGGGCCTGCTTGAGGCCCCACTGGCCCTTGAAGAGGGCGCCTTCGTCGAGCCAGGAGGCGTAGTCCTTGAGCGGGATGCCCTTGACGACGCGGGTGCCCCAGAACGGCGGGGTCGGGACCGGGTTGTCGACGGACACGTCGGAGCGGCCACCGGTCTCCTCCGGCTCGTCCACCTGGAGGACCGGGGTGTCGCGCTTGGCGACGCGGCGCTGCTTGAGCTCGGGGAGGGAGGCGCCGGGGACGCCGCGCTTGACGGCGATCAGGGCGTCCATGAGGCGCAGGCCTTCGAAGGCGTCGCGGGCGTAGCGGACTTCGCCTTCGTAGATTTCGTGGAGGTCTTGTTCGACGTAGGC
>NZ_JBIVFA010000010.1:5254-335910 GCF_044747975.1 Streptomyces sp. NPDC090045 | reverse complement strand
ATCTGTGCGTCGCCACCGACGGCCACCTTGCCGACCTGGATCTTGCGGCTGACCCTGCGGTCGGCAAGCTTCGTCGGCACGGCCGGCATTCCGAGCGCAATCGCTGTCACAGCAACCTCTTCCCCCTCTTCCGGGCCGGCACGAAGGCGGTGAAACCCCGTCCCCCACCTGATCGCAGCCCACCCCCGTGGTCCTGAGTGGGCACATGCCCACCGTAGTGGGCATGTGCCCACCCGTCAACGCGGTGGGTCCCGCGCATCGACGGCGTACGGCGCGCGCCGGGGGAATCCTGCTGGTGGGGCCGGGAGCGTCCCGGTTAGCATCCGACGATGACGACGCCCACGGACCAGCCCTTCGACGATGCGGTGCGCCGAGCGGACGTCGCCTGGCTGACGGACCGTCTCGACCCGCGGCTCTGCCCGCCCGCCGTCTTCGGACGTCTCGTCAGGCACGAGGATCCCCGCATGCGGTACCTGGGGCTGGTCCTGCTGACCGAGCGCGTCACATCGGGCCGGACGGGCGACGAGTCCGAGATGGCCGAACTCGCGGGGCTGCTGCCCGTGTCGGTGGAGGGGCCGCCGGAAGCGGCGCTCGCCCTGGCGCGGCTCTACGAACGACTGGCGCCGTACGTCAGGGGGTTCCCGGAGCTCCGCTGGCCGTCGTGGCGCACGGCCGGGCTGCCCGTACGCGTACGGATCGCCTGGCTGCGCGCCGAGCTCCTGAACGAGCCGACGGTGATCCGCAAGGAGCCTCCGGGTGAACTGCTGTACCAGGCCGTGCAGGAGGCGACCGTCACCGGCGCGCACCGGCCCGGGCGACTCGTCGACGAGCTGGCGGACAGCGGCGACCCGGTGTTGCAGGCCGCGGCCCTGCGGCTGGCCCGGCAGGGGCTGCACGCCGGTCTGCTGGCCCCCGCACGGGTGCGCGCACACGTGATCGGCCTGCTCGGCGCCGACAGCGTGGACGTCGTCACCGCCGCCCTGGGTGAACTCGGCGAACCATGGACGGCGTTGGATCCCCTGCGGCCGGAACGGCTGTCTTCCTTCCTCACCGCCGAGTCCGTGACCGCACGCCCCGAGGCGGCCGAGGCCGCACTCACGGCCGCGGCCCGGCACGGGCACGGCGCCCTGCTGCGGCAGGTCGTCGCCGACCCGGATCTGCCCCCGGTTCTTCGCCGGCGAGGGATGGAACTGCTCGGCGACCTGGCGGACCGCGGTGACATCGGCGCGTTGACGGCCGTCGCCGCACGCGACCCGCTGCTGTTCGGCCGGCCGTTGATGACCTGCCTGCGGGGGCTCCACCGGCGCGGGCACTTCCCGGACGGCACGCACGTCCCGTCCCTCATCGGCCTGGCGCTGGCCGATCACACGATCGCGCCCCACGAGGTCGCGACGATCCTGTTCACCTGCCGGCAGGTGATGTTCCGTGAGCTGGTGGACGGCGCGGCCGCCGCCGACGCGGACCCCGCCGGTGATCCGAGCCGGCCGCGGCGGCTCGCGCTGTTGGTCGCCCTGGCCGGACAGGGGGCGGGGGAGCTTCCGATCGGGGACGCGATCACCCGGCTGCTGCCCTCGGCTCCCGTACCGGGGCCGTTCCTCGACGCGATCCGTGCGCTGCGCCACGCGCCGGCCGAGGAAGCCGTGATCGTCCTCCTGCCCGCGGTGCCCGCAGCGGCCCTGGACGCGCTGGAGGCCATCGGCGGGCACCGGACGGTGACCGTGCTGAGGGAAGGGCTCGGCCTCGCCGAGCACGAGGGTGCGGGCGTGATCGCGCCGCATCTGCGCGCCGTGCGGAACCGCGCCCTGGAGGTGCTGTGGCATCTGACCGACGACCCGTCACAGCGGCGTGCCCTCCTCGTCCGACTCGATCCCTCCGACCTGCCGGCTCGCATCGCGGCGGACCTCGGCGGCCCGGACGAGCAGGAACTGGCCCTCCTCGCCTCCCATCTGGACCCGGACGAGCCGGTGGCGGCACTGTGCAGACTGGCCACCCACGGCAGCGCCGGCACGCTGCCGGCCATCGCGGACCTGCTCCTGCGCGTCGTGGCCGAGCTGGCGGCGTCCCCGGAACCGGGCGCGGTCGCCCTGCACTCCCCGTACCCCCTGCACCCCGCGCACGGACAGCCGTCCGGGGAGCCCGTGGTGCCCCAGGAGGTCGTGGACGCCGTACACGGTCTGGGCCGCCGTCTCCACGAGCGGGGGCGGATCAGACCGACCTGCCTGCTCGACGCGGCAACCGCACCAGAGGCCGGACACGCACTCGTCGCGTCCCTCGCGCTGGATCTGCTCGACCGGCCCGGACTGTCGGGCGGCGAACAGGCCATCCTGCTCGAACTCCTGCTCCGGGCCCCCTCTCCCCACACCCGCGCACGGACGCACCGCCTGCTGCGCCACCGCGACCGGCACGTGCGCAAGCACGTGATCGCGTTGCTCGCACGCGACGCCGCGGGGGAGGACGCGCAGGCGCTGTCGGCGACCCTGATCGCGCTGACCGGCGCCCAGGACATCCAGACCGTTCGGCAGGCGCTGCTCGCCCTCGGTCACGCGCGGGCCCGCTGGGCCTCCACCGCGATCGCCGCGTGTCTCGGCCATCCGAACATGAACATCAAGAAGACCGCCGCCGAGGTACTGGTCCACGCGGGCACGGCCACGGCGGTACCGGCACTGCTCTTCTGGCTCGGCCGTCACGACAACCCGGGCCTGCGCGCCCGACTCATCGAGGCGCTGCGCGCCATCCTCGGCGACGCGTACCCGGCGACCGTCCTCGCCGCCGCCGAACGTGCCGGACACGCAGGACAGGCCGAACGCGCGGAACGCGCCGGACACGCCGGACACGCCGGACAGGCTGAACGCGCTGAACGCGCTGAACGCGCTGAACGCGCTGAACGCGCTGAACGCGCTGAACGCGCTGAACGCGCCGGACAAGCCGGACAGGCCGAACGTGCCGGACACGCCCGCACCCGCGAGCTGCTGCTCCAGGGCCTCGACCGCACCCTGCCGGCGCGCTCGGTCCTCGCCCTGGACGACCAGGCCTCCCCGGTCGCACCGACCCTGATCGCCCTGGTGGCGACCGGCCGGATCGCCCTCGCTTCCGGGACGCCCGAAGACCTGTCGACGGCCATGGCCAGGCACGGGATCACCCGGCCCGCCGCGCCGCGGCCGGCGGGCGGGACCGGGGCGGACCCCGACGTCGGCTCGCTGGCGGCCGGGGCCTGGAACCCGGCGGTCGCCCTGCGCATCGCCGACCGGCACGAGCTGCCGCACCCCATCCGGCTGCACGCCCTGCGGCCCCTGCTGGCGGACTGGCTCCGCCTGGCCGGCTCCGAACCCGCCGCCCGGGACCGCGTACTGCGGCTCACGCTCCGGCTCTGCCCCGCACCCTGGAGGCCCGAGGAACTGACGGCCTTCTCCCGGTCCACCGCGGTCCTCGTCGACGCCCTCGCCGAAGGCGCGGCCGCGGACCGCCCCGCCCTCATCGCCGTACTCGAAGCCGTCGCGCCGACTCTGCCGCCGGTGGAGAAGTCGACCGTCGCCGAAGCGGTACGCGCGCTGCCACCCGTACCCGGCGGGCACCGGTCCGCTCTGCCGCTGCTCCGCAGCCTCGACGCGGTCCTGGTCCGCGCCGACCTCGAACGGGCCCTCGCCTCGGCCCGCCTGGACGCCGACCCCCGGCAGGCCGAAACCGCCGTACTGCGGGACGCGTTCGCCGCCCCGCCCTCCACCGCCGCCACGCCGGCCGAGGCCGAGGGGTGGCGAACGGCGCTGGACGCCGCGGCACGGACACCGAGCGCCCTGCGGGCCTTCCGCCGACAGCCCCTCCCGTACGACTCCAGGAGCTGCCTGACCGCACTGATCGAGGTCCACGCCTCCGCCGGCTCCGAGGTCCGCGCCGCCCTCATCGACTGGATGACGGACCTCCAGCCCCTCGACGCACCACCGTGGACCCTCGCCGAGACCACCCACGAGCCGACGGCTCGGCCGCGGACCGTGCACGCCGACGACCTCGACCAGCCCCGGTCGACCGCCCTGCGGGAGCGCCTGCTCGCCATGCTGCAGGCATCCGCCCCGGACCGCCGGCACGCCGCGGCCCTGGCGCTCCTGGAGTGGCCCGAGCCGGAGGCCGCGGTTCCGGTGCTCCGGGCGTTCCTGCGAGGCCGCATCGACATACCCGTCGGCGCCGTTCTGGCCCGCAGCCTGAGCGCCATCGCCGGTACCGAACTCCGCGCGGACGGCATCCTGCGCGACAGGGTGGCGCTCGCGGCCGGCCGGCTCGACCCGTGGGACCTGGAACCCCTCGTCCCGCTGCTGCTGGAATGGTGGGAGCACGACCCGCCGTCCAGCAGCTCCGCAGCCGGACGGGCGCTGCTCCGGTTCCCCGCGGACGCGCTGGCGGTGCACCTCGCCGACCGCCTCGACGCCGGCGCCTGGGGCTTCCTCGACCTGCTCTCCGGACGCTCCCTGCTGCGCACCCCCGCACTGACGCGGACCTGCCGGCGGCTGCGCGCCGAAGGACGCGACGACCTCGCGGACCGACTGCTCCTCGTGGACGGTCCGCTGCGCCGCCCGGACTCCGCGAAGCAGGACGCCGCCGCCCTGGCAGCACTCCGCGACCGCACCCCGTCCACCCCGCCCGGCGCCTCACCATCCCCGTCCCGCCAGGAGCTGTTGGACCTGGCCCGCACCGGCGACCCGGCACGCATCCACCAGGCACTGAGGCAACTCGCCGAAGGACACACCGGCCCGACCGCAGACCAGGACGGCGGCCTGCGCGACCTGATCGGCGCGTTGCTGCACCACCCCAGGCCCAAGGTCCGCCTGCACGCCCACCGCACCTCGCGGGCCCTGTTGGACCGCCAGACCTACCTGCACCACACGTCACTCCTGCTGGCCGACCCCCAGCCGGACCTCGTCCGCGCGGCGATCCGGACCCTCGGCCACGCGACCTGGCCCCCCGCCATTCCCGCGATCACCGCGATGCTGGAGCACCCCCACCCCACCATCCGCAAGACCGCGGCCGAGGCCCTCATCACCTGGGGCGAACCGGCGATCCCCGCCCTCAGGCACGCCGTCACCCACTCCCGCCCCGACAAACGCCGCCTCTACACGCAGGTCCTCGACCGGATCACGGATGACGGCGCCGGCGATGCCACAGCGACCTGACGGGGCGACCAGGCCGGTGCACCCCTGCGGCCGGCGTGAACACCGGATTCGCTCGTCTAGCGGCCCACGGGGTCGAGCACCAGGTTTAACGCCGAGCCGTCGGCCCAGTGGTCGAGTTCGGCTTGGAGACGGCGGTCCACGGCGAGGGAGAGCTCTGCCTTCACCACGTACTTGACCAGCGGATGCACGCTTTTCAGCGCGGCGGCGAGCCGGCCGGCCTGGCTCGGGACTGCCTCGCCGCCGATCGTTTCGAGAAGGCGGGTGCGGACCTGGACGGTGAAGAGGTCCGCGAGGGCGTCGACGTGGGCGCGGACCTCCCGACCGGCGGCCCGTACGGCGTCGGCGAGGTCCTGGGGCAGCGGATGAACATGGGTCTCCCCCCTCCCGGGATGGGTCAACGAGTGGTCCAGCCCCAGGAGTTCGGCAACCGTCTCGAGGTTGCGGCCGCGCCCCCAGGCGTCCATCAGCTCGGCGATGCCGCCCAGCGTGTGCCCGCGCTCGAGCAGGACGGCGATCGTCCGCAACCGGGCGAGGTGAGCCTCGGAGTACCAACCGATCCGCCCGTCGCGGCGCGGCGGGGGAAGCAGTCTGCGCTCGCGGTAGAAGCGCACCGTGCGGACGCTCAGGCGAGCCTCCTTGGCGAGTTCCGCGATCCGGAATTCCCGGCCCCCGCTCGGCGCATCACTTTCGTTCGTCATGGCGGCAGCCTACGAGTTCTCTGTCCGGAACTCGGCTGCACCAGAGTATGGAATGCGATATTCCGGAATCCGGCCCGGGGTGGGCGGGCGTAAATGGCGAATGTAGTACCAGCGTAGAGAAATCCAGATGTGTGAACCCACAGCCGGCGCTGCCGCGGTCCGTGGCTTCGTATTAACGCTGTATTTCGCCGTTGACGACGGTTCCAACACCGTGATCAACTGCGGATGTCTCACCGGGGGGGAGGCGCCTGTCGTATGGCCACGAGGTGCGCTTCACAGCGGAACCCCTCCAGCAGCCGTTCTGATCGATAGGTGCGTTCATGTCCTTGGCGGAGATCGCCTGTACCACCGAGTCGTCCACGCCGGAATTACCGGATCTCGGCATGCTCATCGACCCGGCCTCCCGGCCGGATCCCTATCCGATCCTCGGCGCCCTGCGGGACGCCTCGCCGTTCATCGCATCCGACGGCCTGGTCGTCGTCGGCCGGTACGGGGACTGCTCGAAGGTGCTGCGCGACCCGGCCATGAGCAGTGAGCACGACCGCTCGCGGCTGGCCGGGCGGCGCGGCGCACGGGCCATGCGGACCGGCAACTTCCTGCACCTCGATCCGCCCGACCACACGCGGATCCGGCGGCTCGTCACCAAGGCGTTCACGCCGCGCGCCGTCGCGGCCCTGGAGCCGCGCATCCGGGCCATGGTGGACGAGCTGCTGACCGCAGCCCGGGACCGTGGATCGCTCGACGTGGTGACCGGGCTGGCCCATCCCCTGCCGGTCCGCGTGATCTGTGAGCTGCTCGGCGTGCCGGCGGAGGACCACGGCCGGTTCCAGGAGTGGTCGGCCAGCCTGGCCGAGACGCTGGAGCCGCCCTTTCCCGGTCTGGTCGGCGCCCGCGCCAAGGTGGCGGCGGCGCAGGCGCGCGCCGAGTTCATCGCCTATTTCCGCCGGCTGATAGCCGAGCGTCGGGCCGCCGCCCGGGACGACCTGGTGTCCCACCTCATCCAAGTCAAGGAGGACGGCGACCAGCTGACCGAGAGCGAGCTGCTGGCGACCTGCATCCTGCTGATCAACGCCGGCCACGAGACCACCGCGAACCTGATCAACAACGGTGTGCTGGCACTGCTGCGCCACCCCGACCAGCTCCATCTCCTGCGCCAGGAGCCCGCGCTGGCGCCGGCCGTGGTCGAGGAGGTGCTGCGCTACGACACCCCGGTGCAGCTGACGTTGCGCGTGGCGAGCGAGCCGACCCGGCTCGGCGACGCACGGATCGAGACGGACGACCTGATCGTGCTGTTGCTCGGCGCGGGGAACCGGGACCCGGAGGCGTACGACGATCCGGACCGGTTCGACATCCGCCGCACCGCCCCACGCCCACACCTGTCGTTCTCCGCCGGCCCGCACTTCTGCCTCGGTGCCGGTCTCGCCCGGCTCGAAGCACGCATCGTCTTCGAGGTCTTCGCGCGCCGTTTCGTCAATCCGAGACTGTGCTCCACCGAAATCGCCTACAGGCCCCATCTGAATCTGCGAGGGCCCGCCCGGCTCGACATCGAATTCGATGCCGTGTAACCACGGGACTCAGGGCCACTCTCGTGGCCGAGGTGCCGTCTCGCTCGCGATTTTCGCATTCACCATCACTTCACCTTTCTCTTTCTTTTCGACCACATCGCGGTCGGCGCGTGGCGATGAGTCATGCCCGCTTTCCGTCCGCGCAACACAACATTTCATGAGCTGGGGGAGCTATGGAACTGTCTGCCATGCTGGGCTGTCCGGAAAAAGCGTTCCGCATGCCGCAGGGCGAGTGGGAGGAGTCCGCAACGGCTGCCATGCGCGAATCCTTCGCGCTCCATGCCGAGAACAACGCCTTCTACCGTGCCCAGTGCGAGGCGGCCGGGGTCGGCCCGGCCGATATCGGTACCCTCGCGGATCTGGCGAAGATACCGCTGCTGCCGATGAGCATGTTCAAGAACCCGGACGCACACGTCTTGCTGACCGCGTCGCCGGCCGACATCGAGCTGGAGATCCGCAGCACCGGCGACAGCGGTGTGCCCAGCGTCGCGCGACGCGACGCCACCACGACGACCCGGATGCTCTCGGCGGTCTTCGCCCAGTACCGGGAGTTCTTCGGCATCTCCAACGGCGCGGGGCTCTTCCTGAGTCCGTCCGCGGTCGAGGCTCCGGAGATGGGCATGGTCAAGGCCGCCGCGGTCCTCAACGGCCTGCTGGACCACCACGCGTACGTGGTGCGCGACTACACCTTCGACCCGGAGGAGGCCCTTGGCCTGCTGCGCACCTGGGGTGAGTCGATGACCCGTCACATCATCGGCCCGCCCTTCCTGATCACCCGTCTGGTTCAGGCCCTTGAAGAGCAGGGCAGCACCCTCAAGCTGGACCGCGACTCGATGGTCATCACGCTCGGCGGCTGGACCCGGTACACCGGCCAGAAGATCGTCCCCGCGGAGTTCTACGAACAGCTCGACCGGACCCTCGGCGTTCCCGCCGACCGGGTGCGCGACATGTACGGAATGATCGAATCCAACATGCTCGCCGTCGAGTGCGAGCACCACCGCAAGCACGTACCGCCGTGGAGCTACGTGAGCGTCCGCGACGTGACGGACACCAGTGTCGAGGTTGCGCCGGGCAAGACCGGTGTGATCGCCACGCTTGACGCGCTCAACACGGCCTACCCGGGCTACGTGCTCTTCCAGGACGTCGGCGAGGTCGACGTGACGCCGTGCCCGTGCGGCCGGACCGGTCAGACCGTCACCTTCCGGCGCCGCCTGCAGGGTGCGGAGCTCGGCTGCTGCGCGGTCAGCATCGAGAAGTTCATCGACAGCCGGGAGATCGTCGCCGAGTGCGAACTCCCCTCCCTCGCTCCCGTGGAGGGCTGACCCGTGGCCCGCTTCACCCCCGTGGTCGTCGACCACTTCACCAACCCGCGCAACGCCGGCGAGCTCGACGCCCCCGACGCCCGCGCCTTCATCGGCAACCCCGTCTGCGGCGACCAGATCATGCTCACCGCGCGCGTCGCGGACGGCACCGTGACCGAGGCCCGGTTCCGGGCGCACGGCTGCGCGGCCTCGCTGGCCACGGCCAGCGTGATCACCGAGGCCGCCACGGGCCGCCCGCTGGACGAGCTGGCCGGCTGGAACGCCGAGCACGTCGAGGAACTGCTCGGCGGTCTGCCCCCCGCCCAGCGCCACGTGGCGGCGCTGGGCGCCGACGTCGCCCGCCGCCTGGTCACCAACTATCAGGAGGGAACGAACGATGACATCGCCCTCAGCTGTGCGTAACCCCGACCAGTCCGCCGACGGCCGGCCGGGCATCTACCTGGACAACGCGGCGACGAGCCCGCTGTGCCCGGAGGCGGTCGAGGCCGTGCTGCGCGGCATGGAGATCACCGGCAACCCGTCCAGCCGCCACGCGGCGGGCGACGCCGCCAAGGAGGCCCTGGAGTCCTCCCGGGCCCGGCTCGCCCTGCTGCTGGACTGCACGCCCGAGGAAGTCGTGTTCACCGGCAGCGGTTCGGAGGCCGACGCGCTGGCCATCTGTGGAACGGTGCTGGCCGCCAGGGGCGCGGGCCGTCCGGTTCACCTGATCACCACCGCCATCGAGCACTCGGCCGTGCTGGAGTCCTGCCAGCTGGCACGCGAACTGGGCGCCGAGGTCACGGTGGTGGCGCCGGACGCGCGTGGCTGGGTCGACCCGGAGTCCGTACGGCGGGCGATGCGGCCCGACACCGCCCTGGTGTCCGTCATGCACGCCAACAACGAGACCGGTGTGATCCAGCCGGTCGCAGAGATCGCCGAACTCGCCCATGAGGCCGGTGCGCTGTTCCACATGGATGCCGTGCAGTCCGCGGGCAAGGTGCCGCTGAACGGCATCAACGCCGATCTGGTGTCCGTGTCGGGCCACAAGTTCCACGGGCCCAAGGGGGTCGGCGCGCTCAAGGTGGCCCGCGGCGTCACCCTGGCCCCGCTGGTCCGCGGCGGCAGCCAGGAGAGCGGGCTGCGCGCCGGCACGGAGAACGTGCCCGGTGTCCTCGGGATGGCGGCCGCCGCCGCGGCCGCCCTGGAACACCTCGCGGAGCCCGGGCAGCGGGAACGTCGACAGCAACTGCGGGAGCGCCTGCTCGCGGAGCTGTGCGCAGCCGGCGACGTCGAGGTCAACGGGGCCGGGGCGCCCTGCCTCCCGGACACCCTCAACGTCTCCTTCGCCGGGGTCCGCGGTGACACCCTCGTCGATCTGCTCGCCCTGCACGGCGTGTACGTCTCGGCCGGCTCCGCCTGCCACGCGGGCAGCGACGAGCCCTCGCACGTCCTCACCGCGATGGGCGTTCCGGTGGCGCGGGCCCGGGCGGCGGTGCGGTTCAGCGCCGGCCGCTTCACCGATGAGCGGGCAGCCCTGGAGGCCGCGGCCACCACCGTGGGCCTGGTCGACCGCCTTCGTTCGCTCGGCCCCTCCCTCGTACCGAACCCGTCGCACACCAAGGAGTCGCTGTGGTCGACCTTGCACTGAGCCGCGAAGCTCAGGCCGTCGTGGACGAGGCCCGCGAGATCGCCCGCCGCTGCCTCGCCCCCCGGGCCACCGAGCACGACCGGACCGGCGCCTTCCCCGCCGAGAACATCGCCGATCTGCACGCCGCCGGGCTGCTGGGCCTCCTGGTACCCGTGGAGTACGGCGGCCGGGGCGCCGATCTCACCACGTGGTCGCTGGTGGTGGCCGAGCTCGCCGAGGCATGCGGTTCCACCGGACTCATCTTCGCGATGCACTCCGGGGCCGTACGCCTGCTGGCCGCCGACGCGGCCGGCAACCCGTTCGCGGAGCGCGTGCTGCGCGAGGTGGTGACCGAGGGCAAGCTGCTGGCCTGGGGCTTCTCGGAGCCGGGCACGGGCGCCCAACTGCTCGCCCCACAGCTGACGGCCCTCCCCGACGGCGAGAGCCTGCACCTCAGCGGAACCAAGGCGTTCTGCACGGCCGCCGGTCACGCCGACTACTACCTGGTCAACGGGTACAGCGGACAGCAGGAGTTTCTGACCAGCCAGACCATGGCCATCGTGCCGGCGGGTGCCGTCGGGCTCTCCGTCAAGGAGGTCTGGGACGCGCTGGGCATGCGCGCCAACTGCGCCAACACCCTGCTGTTGGACTGCCGGGTCCCCGTCGAGAACGCCATCGGCGGACCCGGTGGCGGCCTCGTGCTGCTCTCACAGGCGCTCCCCGCCCTCTTCCTGGGGCTGAGCGCGGCATCGCTGGGAGTCGCCCGCGCGGCGCAGAGCTTCGCCAACGCCCATGTGCTGCAGCGGACCCTGGCCAACACCGGACAGCCGCTGGCCGCCTTCCAAGGCGTCCGGCTGCACACGGCGGACATGGCCGTCTCCGTCAAGACCGCCCACCTGACGCTGCTGCACGCGGCCTGGGTGGTGGAGACCGACCCGGCGCAGGCCATCCCCGCGCTCAACATGGCCAAGTACGTGGCCAACCGGGCCGCCCTCGACGTCGCGGACACCGCGATGTTGGTCGCCGGAGGCCGCGGCTATCTGCGCTCCAACCCGCTGGAGCGCCACTACCGGGACGCCCGCGCCGGCGCGGTCATGGGATCGAACCTCGACGTTCTCAGGGACCTGATCGGCAAGACCGCGCTCGGCCTCGATCCCTTCAGCGACACCATCCCCGCGCGAGACCCGGCACAGGAGCGAGCATCGTGACCACCTCCACCCCCGCCCGCTCCGAGCTGTCCGACGAGACCGTGCTCGCCGCCCTCCGGGAGTCGCTGGCGGACGTCCTGGAGGACGACCTCCTCGAGCACGTCGACCTGGAGTCGCTCGGACGCGGCACGCACCTGCTCAGCCTGCCGCTCGACTCGATCACCCTGGTCGACCTGATGACCCGGCTGGAGGACCAGTACGGCGCCGCCATCTCCGAGGAGCAGGCGTTCGCCTTCCAGGTCGTCGGCGATCTCATCGACCACATCGCGGCCCACTCCACGGCCGCCCGAGGTGGCCGATGAGCACCGTGGTCTACCGGGGCCTCGGCCGCCAGGGACACGGAGTCACCTTCCTCGACTCCCGCGGCGTGACCGCGGAACTCGCCTACTCCGACCTGGAGCGGCAGGCCAGGTCCGTCGCCGCCGGCCTGGGCGAGCGCGGTCTGCGGCGCGGCGAGCGAGTGCTGCTGCCGCTGCCGACGGGCCCGGACTACCTGGTCGCGCTGCTCGCCTGCCTGCTGTCGGGAACCGTGCCGTGCACCGTCGCTCCGCCGACGCACACCGACGCGGAGTCCGCCGGAGTACGGCGGTTCCACGCCGCCCTCGCGGCCGTACGACCCGCGGCGGTGATCACGCCCGACGCCGCCACGGCCCCGGCCCCGGCGACGGAGGGCGGCCCCGTCCACCTCACCCTGGACGAACTGAGGCACCACGAGCCGCTGACCGACGACCGGCTGCCGGAGCCCCGCCCGGACGACCTCCACCACATCCAGCTGACCTCGGGGTCGACCAGTGCCCCCAAGGCCGCCGCGCTCACCCACGCCAACACCGCCGCCAACCTGCGGGCCCTGGTGGAGGCCACCGGGCTGCGGGCCGACCGGGACCGGCTCTGCGAGTGGCTGCCGCTCCACCACGACATGGGCTTCGTGATGGTCCTGCTCGCGCTTTCCACCGGTGCGCCGCTCGACCTCATGCCGTCCATCGGCTTCCTGCGCGACCCGCTCTCGTGGCTGCGCCACCTGGCGGTCCGGGGCGGCACCATCACGGCGGCTCCTCCGTTCGGCTACCGGACCGCGCTGGAGCGCTACCGGCGCAAGCCCGAGCCCGGGCTCGACCTGTCCCGGGTGCGCCGGGCGTACGTCGGGGCCGAACCCATCCCGCTGAACGTGCTGTCGGACTTCCAGGACGCGTTCGCGCCGCACGGCCTGGCGCAGGACGTGCTCATCCCCTGCTACGGCATGGCCGAGACGGTGCTGGCCTCCACGATGCCCGGCGCTCCCTACCCCGGCGGCCACCTGAGCCGGGGCCATGTGCGGGCGCTCCGCGTGGACCGCGCGGATCTCCAGGACTCAGGCCTGGTCACCCCCGCCCGGGCCGGACGGAACGCGCTGACGACCGTCTCCTGCGGCCGTCCGATCGGGGGCCTCGACCTGGAGATCAGGAAGGGGACCGGCGGGCCGTGCGGGGAGGGCGAGGTCGGGGAGATCCACCTCGGCGGCGCATCCGTGATGGCCGGCTACTTGGGGCCCGACGGGCTTCCCGTACCGCCGCCCGGCGGGAAACACGCCACCGGTGACCTCGGCTTCCAGCTGGACGGAGATCTGTACGTCGTCGGGCGGGTCAAGGAGATGCTGGTGGTCCGCGGCCGGAACATCCCGCCGTACGACGTCGAGGAGGCGATCGAGGCCCATCGGGCCGTGATGCGGGGCAACAGCGCGGTCTTCTCGTACACCGACGACGCGGGCGGCGAGCACGTCGTCGCGGTCGTCGAGGTCGCGCCGGCGGACACCGCCGACGGCCGGCTGCGGCTGGAGATCGACAACCTGGTGCGGCAGGGGTTCGGGTTCGGGCTGCGCGACACGGTGCTGATGAAGCGCGGTGGTATCGCCCGGACCACCAGCGGCAAGCGGCAGCGCGGCCGGATGCGCCAGTTGTACCTCGCCGGGGAGCTGTCGTAGATGGGGGGAGTGCTGACCGGCACCGGGCAGGCCGGCCATGCCCGGGACCTGCGGCAGGTCCTGGCCGAATTCCCGACCGGGGTCACGGTCCTCAGCACCATGGCCCCGGGCGGGCCGGTGGGGATGACCAGCAGCGCGGTGACCTCGCTGTCGCTCGACCCGATGCTCATGCTGGCCTGTGTCCACCGGAGTTCGAGCACCCTGGCCCTGATCCTCGAGGCCGGGCGGTTCGGCATCAGCGTGCTGGCGAGTGATGCGGCGGCGGTCTCCGAGGCCTTCGCCCAAGGGCCCCCATTGGAGCGCTTCCGGCGGGTGCCGTACCGCACGGAGCGTGGAGTGCCGCTCCTGCGGGACGCCCTGGCCTGCCTCACCTGCGAGGTGTTCGACACCCACCCTGGTGGCGATCACACCATGCTGGTGGGCCGGGTGACCGGGGCTGCCCGTGCCGGCGGCGCGGCCGGCACGCCTCTGGTCCGGCACCGGGGAAGCTACCGGAGCCTCGGATGAGCCCGCCGCCGGGCACGGTCGATCTGTGGTCGGTGCGGGCCGGGCCGGGCAATGTCGCCGCAGCTCGGCGCGAGGCGTCCGTACTGGACGAGTCGGAGGCACAGCGGGCGGAGTCCCTGAGGCCGCCCGCTGTGCGGGACACCTACCTGGTCGCCCACGTGCGACTGCGGCAGATCCTCGGGCGCCGGCTCGGGCTGCCTGCGGCCGAGGTCGCGTTCGCCCGCGAGGAGTGTCCCCGGTGCGGTGGTGGACATGGCCGACCGGTCCTCGCCTCCGGAGCCGGACCGCACTTCTCGCTCTCCCACACCGGTGACCGCATCCTCATCGCCGTGGCCGGTTCGCCGGTCGGCGTCGACGTCGAGGCTGTCGGCCGGAAGCCGCGATCCGGCCTGCTCCGCCGACTTCATCCCGAGGAACGCGCGGCCGTCTCCGCGCTGCCCCCGGGACAGCGCGACGAGGCGGTGCTGACCTGCTGGGTCCGCAAGGAGGCCTACCTCAAGGGGATCGGGGCCGGTCTGGCCGCCGGGCTGGACCGGACCTACGTAGGAACGGGTCCCGCCTTCGGCCGGCCGGAGACGAGGCCGGCGGCACTCGGCGACTGGTGGCTCGCGGCGGTTCCGGTACCGCCGGGCCATGTCGGCGCCGTCGCTCTGCGCCTGCCGGCCGGCCTGCATTCCTTCCCGACCCGGATCCGCCTCCGACCGTGAGCCGCGGACTTCCCTTCACCCACCACCCAGAAACAGGACGCACCACAGATGACAGCGCAGACCACGGCCCCACCCCTCGATCCGAGCGCATTCGGCGACGCATTCGCCGCGACCCGCATCCGGTCCGGGGGAAACTGATGCCGCATCCTGTGATCTTGTCCGGCCTGTCGGGCTGGCTGCCTCCTCGGACGGTGGGCAACAGCGACGTGCTGGCCCATCTCCCGGAGGGCCTGTCCGAGGAATGGATCGTCCAGCGAACCGGTATCCGGGAGCGCCGACGGGTGGATCCGGACATGTCGACCTCCGACATGGCGGTCCGGGCGGCTGCGCCCTTGGTGGCGTCCACACCCGGCCGCATCGACGCCGTGGTCGTGGCGACCACCACCCCGGACTTCCCCATTCCGGCCACAGCGCCCATCGTCGCCGCGGAACTGGGACTCGTCGAAGCGGCGGCCTGGGACGTGAACTCGGCGTGCTCCGGTTTCATCACCGGTCTGGCTGCCGTGACGTCCATGATCGCCGCCGGAGTGTTCGGCCGGGCACTGCTGATCGGTGCCGATGCGATGTCGACCGTGGTGGATCGCTCCGACCGCAACACGGCGATCCTTTTCGGCGACGGAGCCGGGGCCGTGTTGCTGGAGGCCGACTCCGGCGCTGAGAGCGGCTCCTTCGGGCCCTTCGATCTGGGCAGCGACGGCGGTAACACGAAGCTGGTCGGCATCGATGCCGGTGGTTCGCGCCAGCGCTCGCGGACCGGCTCGTGCGCCGCCGACCACGACCACTACCTGCACATGGCAGGACCGGAGTTGTTCACCCACGCCGTCCGGCGCATGACCGCTTCCAGCGCGACGGCGATCAAAGACGCCGGCTGGGAGCCCTCGGACGTCGACTGGCTCGTGGCTCACCAGGCCAATGCCCGGATCCTGTCCGCCGTTGCCGACCGCCTGGGCATTCCCGAAGAACGCTGCGTCGTCAACGTGGACCTCGTCGGCAACACCAGTGCTGCGTCCATCCCCTTGGCGATGGCCCATCTGCACCGCTCGGGCCGCGTACGCGCGGGAGACCGGGTCCTGCTGACCGCCTTCGGGGCCGGCCTCGCATGGGGGTCGACGACCTTGGCCTGGCCCGACCTTCCCCACTGAACTCCCGGCTTGCCCCACAGCTCGCCCCCACAGCTTGATCTCCATCGGAACCGAATGACCAGGAAGACCGAACCATGTCTGAAACACAGCAACTGGCCGAGTCCGTCCATCATCTGCTCGCGACGACGCTTCGAGTCGAACCCGGTGATCTGACCCCGGATACCCCACTCGGCGATCTCGGGATGGACTCACTGGCGGAAGTCGAGATCTCCATGGTCCTGCAAGACGACTTCCAGACCGACATCGCGCCCGGAGACTTTCGGGAGGAGACCGTCGGCGGACTCGTACAGCTCGTGATACAGGGACGGAGCGGCCGATGCTGACGCCGAACGGCCCCAGGTACAGCCGCTTCGAAGCCTTCGGGCGTTGCCTGCCGTCCCTGGAGCGGACGACCGAGGAGGTCGTTTCCGGCACACCGCTCTCGGCCCGCGCCCTCCTCATGCTGACAGGTATCCAGCGGCGGCTTGCCTGCGATGTCGATGCCGGAGAGTGTGCGGAGCAGCTGGCGCTGTCCGCGGCACGGGACTGCCTCTCCAAGTCCCGTTACGACGCGGCAGACCTGGACGTGGTGATCTCCGCGGCGATCTTCCGTTCGGACGAGGGCCGGCGGCTCTCCTTCGAACCGTCGGTCGCCTCGGTCATCGCCCGTGAGATCGGTTCGACGACGGCGTCCTGCTTCGACGTGAGCAACGCCTGTGCCGGCATGTTCACCGGGATCCTGCTCCTCGACCGCATGATCAAGGCCGGGACGATCCGCCGGGGCATGGTCGTCAGCGGGGAGCACGCCTCCCTGATCACCGGTAGCGCCCGGCAGGAGATCACCGGCCTGCGGGACCTGCAGCTGGCCTCACTCACCGTCGGCGACGCCGGGATGGCGGTCATCGTGGACGAGTCGACCGACGCGGCCGACCGCATTCACGCGTTCGAGATGACCACCTCCGGGGCGTACGCATCCCTGTGCAAGGCGATGCCCAGCGACGAGACGGCCGGTCTGGTCATGCACACCGACAGCGCCCGCCAGCAGGCCGCGGAGCGGATGCAGATCGGCGTCAGCCTCACGGAGGACGTCTACGCGCGCTCGGGCCGAACCCCCGCCGACCCGGGGTTCGCCCATTCGATCTACCACCAGAACTCCGTGCAGTTCGTTGAACGCGTCCATGCCATGGCTGCCGGGATCTTCCACCCGACGTCGCCCGAGGCGCCGGCCATCGTGCAGGACTTCGGAAACACCGGCTCGACCTCGCAACTGCTCACGTTCTACGAGCACATGCAGCGAGGAACGATCTCACCGGGCGACACGATCGCCTTCGCACCCAGCGGGTCCGGCATCGTGATCGGGCACCTGTCCACGACGATCACCCACACGAAGGTCTGACATGCCCGTCACCATTACCGCGACTGCAACCTCCGCGGCCACCGGAGCGTTCGCACGCGCGGTCGACGCCGCCCAGCAGTGCCTCGACGCGGCATCGCTCGAACCGTCCGGCCTGCACATGCTCGTCCACGTAGGCCTCTACCGCGAGGACAATGTGGTCGAACCGGCCCTGGCCGCGCTGGTCCAGGAGGCGATCGGCATGCGCCCCGACTACCTGCTGACCCGTGATCCGTTCACCGGCTTCTCCTTCGACCTCATGAACGGTGACTGCGGGTTCCTGACCGCGGTTCAGATCGCCCAGGCATTCCTCGCTCCCGGCGGCCCGCAGAACATGCTCGTCGTGGCCGCGGACGGCCATCCCAGCGGCAGGCCCCACCCCGGTTTCCCGTACGCCGAGGCGGGCAGCGCCGCACTGCTCACCCTGAGCGACAGCGACAGCGGCGGGGGATTCGGCAGGGTGACCCTCGACTCCGACCGCGGGCAGCCCGTTCAGCGAAGGGGGTACTTGGACCTGGCCACCATGGGGACGGAGGGCCGCCGCACGGTGACGATCGAGCAGGACCTCGACGTGCCCGCCCTGACCAGCCGGGCGGTCGACGCAGCCGCCGCACGGCTGCGTGAGGGCGGTGCCGATCCCGACCGGACGTTGCTGATCACATCGCTGCCGACACCGCGCTTCGGCATCGACATCGCCGAGGGGCTCGGGCTTCCCGAGACCGCCGCCGTCACCCTCGACGGAGTCGATGCCGATCCCAGAACCTCCGCCCTCCCCCTCGCCTACCACCGTGCCGCCGGCACGGGGCGACTCGAGGCATACGACACGGTCCTGTTCGTCGCCGCCGACGCAGGGTCCACGATCGCCACCGCTCTCTACACCCTCTAGGCAGGCAACCGATGCCCCGCATCCGCTATCCCGACCCCACCCGGCTGCCGGCCGACGTCATCGCCGCCATCGACGGCCGGCCGCTGCCGAACGTGACCCGCGCCATGCTCAACTCCCCGCACCTGGCCCTGGCTGTCGCCCAGCAGGGCATGACGCAGTTCACCGCCCTGGCACTTCCCGACGACCTGCGCGAACTGGTGGTCCTCGCCGTCGGATACCGCAACGCCTGCGACTACGTGATCGCTCACCACGAACCGCTGGCACGGGCACTGGGGTGTACCGACCTTCAACTGGGGGCCCTGCGCCGGGGCGAGACGCCGGGTGAGGTCTTCACCAGCAGCCAGCGGCAGGCCATCGAACTGGCCTGGAGAACGGTGGATCCCGAAGCCGTCCGCACGGGCGGCCATGCCGATCCGGGTACCGGATTCAGCGACCGCGAACTCGTAGAGATCGTGATCACGGCCGGCTACTACCAGATGATCTGCGGCTTCTGCGCCGTCGTCGAGGTCGAGCTCGAGTCCGATGCGGACAGCGGGGCCCTCGCCGAGTCGATCCGCGCGAACGCACCGCGGACGTAGGGCCCTCGTATGAACGGACACGAGACGGACGCGGCAGAGGAAGCCGAGGACCAGGAGTTCAGGGACCTCCTCGGCGGGCTGCGGATCTGGAACCATCCACTCCCTGCCTTCGACCCCGTCGGCATGCCTGCCGAACCGGTGTCGTTGTTCCGCCGGTGGCTCTGGGAAGCCGCCGCGGCAGGCTGCCCGGATCCGCACTGCATGGCACTGGCCACCGCGGACACGGAAGGCCGCCCTTCCTCGCGGATGATGACGCTGGCGGACGCCGACGCCCGGGGCTGGCACTTCGCCTCCCTGAAGACCAGCCGGAAGGGTCAGGAGCTCGGCGAGCGCCCGGACGCCGCGCTGCTCGCCTACTGGCCGGTCCACGGACGCCAGGTGCGGATCCGCGGGCCGGTCACCGTGGCGGACGCGGCCGCCGGGGCCGCGGATCTGGCCGGCCGCTCCCCGGGCGCCCGTGCCGCCGCCCTGGTCGGGCGGCAGAGCGAGGTGCTCGCCCATCGCGAAGACCTGGCCTCGGCCTTCGAGACGGTGCGGACCGCGATGGCGGACGACCCCCGGGCGCCGGTGCCCACTTGGCGGCGGTACCTGCTCGAGCCGGACGAGGTCGAGTTCTTCCAGGGAACCGCCGACCGCCGCCACATCAGGCTGCGCTACCGCCGCACCAGCGGCGCCCGACCCCAGTGGACCCAGGAGCTGCTATGGCCGTAACCCCCAGGGACACGGACCCCCGGACCGACACGCCGGCGGTGTCCGCAACCGCGCCGGCCGGACATCCGCGCCGGTGGCTGATCCTCCTCGTGATGTCCCTGTGCATGTTCGTCGCAACGTTGGACAACACGATCCTGACGGTGGCGCTCGCCCCCATACAGCAGGCACTGAATGCCACCAACGGTGAGCTGCAGTGGGTCATGGACGCGTACGCCCTCACCTTCGCAGCCCTGCTGTTCACCGCAGGGCTGCTCGGCGACCGGTTCGGCCGGCGATGGGTGCTCGCCGGCGGCCTGCTGATCTTCCTCATCGCTTCCGCGTTCGCGTCCTGGTCCACGGATCCCACCCAACTCATCATCTGGCGCGGGCTGATGGGACTCGGCGCCGCCGTCGTTCCCGGCTGCAGCATGGCCGTGATCATCGACACCTTCGTGCCGGAGGAACGCCCGAAGGCCATCGCGCTCTGGTCGGTCGCCACCGGCGTCGGTATCGCCGCGGGCCCGGTGGTGGGCGGTGCGCTTCTCGCCTCCTTCTGGTGGGGATCGGCGCTGCTGGTCAACGTGCCCCTGGCTCTCGTGGCGATCGTCCTGATCGTCTGGCTCGTACCACAGCGACGGGCGGAGCACCCGGTGCCGCTCGACCTCCCGGGGATGCTGCTGTCCGTTCTTGCCGTCGGGTCCCTGGTGTACGGGATCATCGCCGGGGGCGAGGGCGGAAGCTGGACCGCCCCCGAGGTGGCCGGACCGATAGCCGCCGGGCTGGTGCTCCTGGTCGTCCTGATCCTGGTGGAACGCCGCAGCGACAACCCGTCCATCGATCCCGAACTCTTCCGCAGCCCACGCTTCACGGCAGGCTCCGGCGTACTGGCCTGCTCGTTCTTCGTGGCCATGGGCATCGGGTTCATCCTCACCTTCTATCTGCAGCAGGTGCGCGGCAATTCCCCGGTCGAGGCGGGACTGCTGACTCTGGCCTACGCGGTCGGCACGACGGTCGCCGGCGCCAAGAGCTCCCAACTGGCCGACCGGATCGGGCCATCGGCAACCGTCGCTGTGGGGATGACGGCGATGGCAGCCGGGTGCCTCGGACTCTCCGGGCTGGGAGAGCACACTCCCGTGTGGCTGGTCGAGCTCACCCAGTTCGTCTTCGGCGCGGGTTTCGGACTGACGCTCGCCCCGGCGCTGGCAGTCGCCCTGTCCGTGGTGCCCGCTGCCAAGGCCGGCGCGGGGTCGGCCGTCGTCAACACCGTTCGCCATCTGGGCTCGGCACTGGGTGTTGCCGTACTCGGCGCCGTTCTCGGTGTCGTGTACCGGAACCGGTTCGGTGACGGCGCCGGCCTGTTCTCCCACTCCCAGCAGGCCGCCGAGACGAACTCGCTGGGCAGCACACTGATGCGGCTGGCCCAACTGAGGGCCACCGACCACGACGTCACCCCCGAGGCGCTCGCCGCGGCAGCAGCCCATGCGAAGGACTCGTTCCTGACCGCGATGCAGGCCGCCTCGTGGATAGGGGCCGGGCTCTGCCTGCTGGCCGGGCTGATCGCACTCCGCTGGCTGCCGGGCCGCCCGCCCCACTCCGGCCACCGAGCCGCCCGAGATCACCACGACCGCTGACAGCACTCGAGAAAAGCGGCTCGTTCACGGAGGGCGAACGCGGTCAGCGATTCTCGCTCGCCGGCTACAGCCAGTCGCGCTTCTTGAAGATGACATAGAGGCTGGTGCAGACCACCGCCATCAGCAGGATCGCGAAGGGGTAGCCGCCTGCCCAGTGGAGTTCCGGCATGGTCTCGAAGTTCATGCCGTAGATCGTGCCGACCAGGGTGGGGGCGAAGAGGATGGCGGCCCACGAGGAGATCTTCTTGAAGTCGTCACCCTCACACCGCTGACCTGCGGAAAGCGCCCGGAGAGGCCCTCTGATCTGCAGCGATCAGCCTTTCCGTCCCTTTCGCCATGCTGCCCGTTTGTACGGCCGATCTTCCCCAACCGCTCCCCAACGCGGCTTCATTCTCCCCAGATTCTCCCCAGCGGGGCTGCCTCTGAAGGAGGATCGCCGCTGGTCGGGACCGTGATCCGCGTGCCATGTCAGGCTACGCGGCGTAGCGGCAGCGGGGCAGGAGCAGGCGGACGCTGTTTGCTTGGCGGTGCTCGCGGTTGGGTGCTGCGGCTCGTTCACAGGGAAAATGACCCCTCCGGGGTCGGCGAGGGCGGGGGCCTCCACGGCACCGGCAACCTGGAGGTGCTGCTGTACCCCGAGCGCGACTTGGAGCGCGCCCAGGAGCTGTTCCGGATGAGCTACGCCGTGGCGTAGCCGACCGCCTGTGGGGCGCGCACAAGATCTTCGCCTACACCTTCGCGGTGTACCCGGCCTCCTCGTGGGACGGCGGCTTCTACCCGCCCGACGAGGTGATCGAGCGCGAGATAGTCGCAGCCGGGACGCGGTGCTCCAACCGCTGGGGAATGCGGACTGCATGTACCGCTCGATCGGCAAGGAGTCGACGTACTGCGTCTGACGCAGGCACGGTACGCCGCCAGGTGAGACCAGGGGCGCCCCACCGCCCGGGGGCGCCCCCTTCTGCTGTCCTTCCGCGGTATTCGCGCGGTACCGGCCGGTAGCAGCCGCCTGTTCGGCATGATGTGCGCCGCGTCACAACTCTCCCCACGCCTCCGCGACCTGGGGAAGGTCCGAACCTTCACCCCGTACTTCTGAAAGGGGTACCTCCCGTGACCGCGACACCGCACCCGAACCTGACGCCCGCCGACTTCTTACGGTTCGGCGCGCTGTCCCCGTTCTGCATACCGCTGCCGCTGCCCTACGGGCCCGACCCCGCCGCGCTCCGCGTGGAAGGAGCCCGTGAACCGGGCCGCACCTGGGCCGTGGCCGCGGCGGCCCTGAGCGCCGGGGAGCCCCGGCGCGCTCTCGCCGCCCTCGATGCGCAGGCCGGAGCGGCCGACGCCCCGCCCGGAGCCGCCGCGGTCACCACCGCGCTGCGCGTCGCGGCCCAGGCAGTGGAACTGGGCCACGCCCCCGGCGGCTGGAGCACTTCCGTGGGGGACCAGCAACAGCTGATGGAATTCATGCTGCTGATCAGACAGGGCCACGAACCGCTCGCCGATGCCCCGGCCGGGCTCCCCCGGCTCCTCACCTTCCTCGCCGGCAGCCTTCTTCCCGAAGTGCTCTCCGTCCAGCGCAGCCTCAGCGACGTGGCGCACACCGACGTCACGCACGACAGCGTGTTCCAACAGACCGCGCTCATCCCCGCTCTGGAGGGCGCGGCGGACAGTCTGGCGACCCCGTCGCCCGAGGCGTTGGAGATGGCCCGGCTGGCGGAGGACATCCTGCTCCGCCGTTTCGCCGAGCCTGACCCTGATCACCCCTTCTCCCGGTCGGCGCATGCCGCTCTGCGGCTCCTCCTGGCCGACTTGTGGCACCGGGCCGGCGCCCGCGCGCAGGCCGAGGAACGCCTGCGGGCCGCCCTCGACGCGGCCCCGGACGACCTCGCGCTCCAGGGCTGGGCGGCGCTCATCGAAGGCGACTGGTCTCTGGGCCGTCCGGGGGGCGCGGAGTGGCGTCTGCCCGCCGAGGAACTGCCCGCGGCCGACCTGGACACGGCAGACCGCCGGTGGGAGGAGTCGGCGGGCCTCTACCGCCGTGCGCGCTGCCACCGGGGAGAAGCTGGCGCTCTGCTGCGCCGCGCCTACGTCGCCCGGCTGCGCGGCTCGGCTGACCGCGGCGGATTCCTGCGTACGGCCGAGACACTCGCGGTCCGCGCCGGGGACGGGGCCCTCCGCTCCCTCGTTCAGGTGCATTCCTGGCTCGACCTGATCGAGGACGGGGCCGATGTGCCGGATGAGCAGTGCGCTTCCGTGCGCGAGTGGGGTGTGACGCATGGCGGCGACGGCTGGCTGCGGAGTCTGTCCACTGTGCTCTCCGCGCGCGCCACACGGTGGAGCTCCGCAGGGGATGCCGTACGCGCGACCCAGGCCGAATATCTGGCCGCCGCACTGGTCGGGGACTCGGCTGCGCGGGCTGCCCGGCACAGCGTCGAGGGGGCCGCGCACGATCTGTCGGAGATCGTGCTCACCGAAGAGGAACTGACCGGCCGCGAGGCCGAGTTGGCGCATGCGGAAGAACATCACAAGGGTGAACAGCCGCACCTGGTCGCCCACCTGAACGCGATGCTGGCAGCCATGCGGTTCACGGGCGCCGCCTCCGGCCTGGCCGACCCGGACCTGCTCACGCTGGCCGCCGACCGCACCCAGCGGTTGGCGGAGGCGTCCCCGCGCCGACGGCGGGAAGAGCCGCAAGCGCCTCCCGCCGCGACTCCCGAAGGAGATGAAGCCGAGCAGCTCATCTACGACGCCGACCTCGCAGGCTCGCCCGAAAGTGCCCGCGCCTACGCCGCCTACAGCCGGGCTCGGGCCGCGGCGTTGGCCGGCCTGGAGGAGCGCACCCGGACCTTCGGCGAAGAGGCCCTGGACCGGGCGCTGGCCTGCCGGGACGTCAGAACGGCCCTCGCCACCCTGCTCCTCCTTCGCCGCATGGACGAAGCCCGGTTCCTGCTCGACCGGCTTGCGGAGTCCCGGGCACTGAACGCCTGGGAATTGACCTACTTTCGGCTCTTCGCCGGGCAGGCGCAGGAGGCATCGCAGGCCGCGCGCGGTCTGGACCAGTGGGCGCTGGCCTTCCCGGGGCGTCCCTGGGAGCTGGCGGGACTGAGGGCGGAGGTCGCGGCGGCGATCGGCGACCATTCCGCGGCCCTCGGGCTGGTCGAGGAGGCCCTGGGCCACTACGAGGCCCATCGCGCCCGGCTGGCGCGCGATGCGCTGCGCAGCTCCCTGGCCGATGACGGGACGGTGGCGAGCCTGTACCACACCGGGGTGCTGTCGCACCTGTCGCTGGACGGTGTCACCGGGGACACGGCCGAGGCGTGCGAGGCCGGCATCGGCGCGCGCGCCGCGTTCGCCCTGTCGGAGCGCGCCCGGTCCGGGTTCCTCGATGGCGTCCGCGCCCTGGACATGGCACAGGGGCCCGAGGAGGAGCGCACGGTCCGGGACTGGCTGCGGGCCGACTCGCGCTGGTCCGCCGTGTACGAGGACCAGGTGGCCCTGCTGCGCCGGCGAGCCTCTGTGGGACCGGCCGCCGGCACCACCGCCGCGGATCGTCCGCTGCCGGATTCGGCGGAGCGCCGCCGGCGCGCCGAGGAGGATCTCGGCGCGGCCGAGCGCCGGGTACGACGGGCCGTCCCAGCCGCGCTCACCGCCTGGCGCGGCACGCAGCACACCACAGTCGAGGAGGTAGCCGCATCCCTGCCGCCCGGTGTGCTGCTCCTCCAGTACCACCTGTTCGACGAGGACCTCGCCGCCTGGGCGGTCACCCGGGAGCGGGTGCGCGTGGTGCGCAGGAGCCAGTGGGCCTATGCAGGCGCCGGGCTGGCCCGGCGATTCCACTCCTGGTGCTCGGGCCTGGGCCGTGACACGGGCGTCGGCGCGGAGCTCGCCGGGCTCCTGTTGACACCGTTCGCCGAAGAACTGCGGGACCATCAGCAGGTTCTGCTGGCGCCCACGTCGCGCATGTCCCTGCTCCCGTTCCAGGCCCTGCCCTGGGAAGGCGGCGTACTGGCCGACCACCACACCCTGTCCTACCTTCCCGCGGCTTCCGCGCTCACCCGCAGCCCTGCGCGCAGCGCGCCTTCGGCCGCGTGGAGTGCGCTGCTGGTGGGGGATCCGGCCACCGACCCTGCGCTGCGGCTCAACCGGATTCCGGGCACCGCCGTCGAGGTGCGTCACGCGGCCGCTCTGCTCCCCGCGGCCGACGAGCTGTGCGGCGCAGAGGCCACGTTGGACGCGGTCGCCACGGCAGCCGCCGGGCGCGGGATCCTGCACCTGGCCACCCACGGCATGGTGGACGAGCTGTCCCCCAACCGGAATCACCTCGTCCTGGCAGGTCGCGACGGGCTGAGCGTCGGAGACCTGTACGGCCTGCACACCCACGCCGGTCCGGAGCTGCTGGTGCTCTCCGGGTGTCACACCGGGCGCGGGACCGCGACCTCGGGAGGGGATGTCCTCGGGCTGGCCCGCTCGGCGCTGATGGCCGGTGCCCACCATGCGGTGGTCTCGCTGTGGCCGGTGGACGACCGCAGCGGCGCCCTAACCATGATCCGCATGTACCGTCACCTGGCAGCCGCCCGCTCCCGCCTTCCTGGCGGTCCCGGCTCGGGGGTGGCCGCGGCCCTCGCCGAGGCGCAGCGGGAAGTCCGCGCACTGACGGCCGCGGAACGGGACGAGGAATACGCCTCGCTGGCAGCTGAGGCCGACTGCCCGGTGCCCGCCGGAGCGGCCCGCGGCACGGTCCGCGACAGCGGGTCCGCCCGTGCACCGGGGCTTGCACCCGAACACCCCTTCCACTGGGCCCCGTTCGTCCACATCGGCACTCAGGAGGCCACGTCATGACCCTGCGCGCGGTACTGATCGGCGCCCAGACGTTCGGCCTGTCGGGGGTGCACTCCGATGTCCGGCTGATGGAACGGGTACTCCACGACCGCGGTTTCCGGGACGTCCGGACCCGGACGGACGACGGCGCCCGGTACCACTCCCTCGTCGAGACGCTCGACGGTCTGGAGAGGGACACCGAGCAGGAGGACGGCGTGGTGCTCTACTACTCGGGGCACGGCGCTATGCACGAACGGCCCGACGCCGCCGAACAGGCCCGTGCCCGCCGCTCCCCCTATCTGCACTACTTCGTGCCCACGGACGTGGACGACAGCAGCTCCGGCGAGTTCCGGGGCCTGCTGGTCGAGGAGCTGACCGCCACCGTCCGCAGGCTGACGGCGATCACCCCGAACGTCACGGTGATTCTGGACTGCTGCCATGCGGGCGGGGCCGTACGCGACCCGCGGGTGGCCGTCCGGGCCGTCAGCCGGGACGTGCCCCTGGACGCGGCCCTGGCCCGAGCCGACCGGCTGTCCCGGGAGCTGTCGGCGCCCGACCCCTTCGTCGTACGACTGACTGCCTGTCAACGGCACGAGCAGGCGTACGAGGCTCCGAGCCTGTACCGGCCGGGTGAGCGGAACGGGCTGTTCACCGAGGAGCTCGCCCGGCTCCTGCAGGCCACTCGGGAGCATCCGGTGCCGTGGGGAGCCCTGATGGCCCAGGTACAGGACCGGGTGATGCAGCGGGTGCGGCAGCGCCCGGATCTCGGCGGGCCGCACGCCGCTCTCCTCCCGTTCTCCTCGGAAACGGCCGAACATGCCCGACAGTTGCCGCTGCTGCAGCGAGGGCGCCGCCTGGTGGTGCCCGGCGGCGCGGTGCTGGGTCTGGCGCAAGACGACATCGTGGGACTGGTGGTGCCAGGCACGGCCCCCGCTGAGGCACCGCAGGTCAAGGTCACCGCGATACGGGGCGCGGATGCCGAACTGGAGTCGCCCCCGGAGCTGTCGAAGCCCCAGGAGTTCGACTCCCCGGAGGCCGGCGTACCGGGCCTCCGTGCGATACCGGTGCGTACGGCGGTCCGGCGGTACCTGGCCTTCGACGGGGACGGGCCGCTGTCCCGTGCCCTGCGCGCCGCTCTCCCCAGCTCGGTCGGACTGGCGGTGGCGGGACCGGTCGCCCCGCCCTTTGCCACGGTCCGCACCTCGGAAGACACCGTGGTGGTCGTCGACCGTGCCGGTCTGGCCTTTCGCCCACCGGTTCCCGACGATCCCGGCCGCTGCGGGCACCTGCTCGCCCTGTTGGAGGAGCTGGCCCGAGGCGAACGCCTTCGTGCCCTGCCCGACGCCGCGGGCGCGGCGCACCTGGACGCCGAGGTGGAGGCCGTGTTCGAGCGCCGGCGCCACGGCGGACCGCCTCAGCCGCTGCGCTCCGGCGACCGGCTGGCGGACGGTGACGAGTACCACGTCCAGGTCGTCAACCATGCGCCGGAACGGCTCTTCGTGTGGCTGTTGGACGTCGGGCTGAGCGGGCGGACCGCAATGGTGACCGATTACGAGCCAAGCGGCTGTCTGCTGGCCCCGGCACGCAGCGCGCGCCGGCCGGAACCCGGCATCTGGAACTCCGGCTGGATCGACATCTACTGGCCATCGGACGTCCCGTACCAAGGGCCCCGGCCGGAAACCCTGACCCTCCTGATCGGCAACCGCGAGACAGACCTGTCCTCCCTGGCCTCGCAGCCGCGCTCCCTGCCAGCGGGCCTGGAGGGCGTCGCCGCCGAAGTCCTCAGCGGCGTACGCGACTCCGGACGCTTGAGCGACGGCTTCCGCTACACAGTGCTGCGCTGCGACACGGAGGTGGAGCCCCGCCATCCGCGCGGGTGAGCGCTGCTGCGCCGGTGTTCAGCCGAGGACGGCGAGGGCGTCGATTTCGATGAGGAGGCCCGAGGGGAGGCTGACGTAGACGGTGGTGGCGGCCCAACCCTGTCCCAGCCGCCGACATGCTGCTCGCCTCAGGCCAAGGACAGTTGGGTGGCGCGTGCTCGGGGCCGAAGCGGTGGTCGCGGGAGGAGACGCGGATCCCACCCCAGGAGTTCGCAGCACCATGTACTGCCGTTCGTCGGGGCGCCCGATTGCCGCGCAGGTCACATCCTGCCTCGACGGAACTCAGGGCGGTTCCAGAGACGCGGTGGTGGCCATGATCTGTCGTAGGGAACGGGGCGTGGTCATGGCGCGACCTCGCAGATGTCGGCGCCGAGGTGGAGGAGCTTGCCGGGCAGGTCGGCGTGGCCGCGGCGGAGCTGGTCGACTCCGCCGAGGGTGGTGATGCCGCGGGCGGTCAGGGCGGCGACCATGAGCGCGGAGCCGGTGCGGATGTCGGTGGCCTCTACCCCGGCTCCGGTGAGGCGTTGCGGGCCGGTCAGCCGGCATTCGGTGGGGGAGATCTCCTCGATCTTCGCGCCGAGCCGGGCCAACTGGGGCAGCAGGTTCCCGTGGCGGCCGGGGTTGATGGAGTCGGCGAACAGGTGTGTCCCGGGCTGGCCGAGAGCCAGTGCCATCAGGGGAGGTTCGAAATCGGCGTCCAGGCCGCCGGTGGCGAGTGTGGCAATGGCGCGAAGGGGACGGCCCGTGGGCCGGGCGGCGCTCCCGTCGACCAGGAGGACGTCTTCCCGTACCGAGGTGGGGATGCCCAGCCGTTGCAGGGCTGCCTGCAACGGCACCACATCCCGACCTTGGACGCCCTCGATGCGCACGGTCCCACCGGTGGCGGCGACGGCGCAGGCTAGGGTGCCTGCCTCGATCTTGTCGCCCGGAACGCGCCAGGCCGGCATCTCGGCCGGTGATGCCGCTGCCGGGCTCAGGTCCAGGACCTGTTCGCCGGCTCGGGCCTCCCATCCCACCGAGCGAAGGGCGTCCAGCACGGCGAGGACTTCCGGCGACAGGTTTGGCCGACCGAGGCGCAGCGCACGGCCCGCGACGACCGCACGCAGGACGGCGACGACCGTCGCACCGCGCGACCGGAACGGCAGCGTGTGGGAGACCGTTCCGGTGGTGGGTCGACCGGCCTCGACGTCATAGCCCTCGTCATGGACGGCGACACGGTCACCGAACGCCTCGTACACCTTGAAGTGCAGGTCCATGCCGCGCTCCCCGATCCGGCATCCCCCGGGCCAGGGCAGCCGGGCGCTCCCCTGTAGGGCAAGGAGCGCGGGCACCAGGTAGTACGACGCGCGGATCCGTGCGGCCGGGGCAAGGTCGGGTTCCGCGGGTACGCCGGCAGGGGGCATGATCACCACGCTGTCGGGCCGTCCCACGGCCCGGGCGACGTGCCAGCCCGCCCCTTGGATCAGGGTGAGCATCCAGTGGACGTCGGCACTGGCGGGGACGTTCTCCAGCTGGACGGTCCGGCGTACGGCTGCTGCAGCGGCCAGCAGCGGCAGGGCGGCGTTCTTGGAGCCGTCGACGGTGACCGAACCGGAGAGGGGACTCCCCGGACGTACGGCGATGACCTCCGCGCTCGTCGCAAGAGCTTGATGGGGTGCCATGCGTTCAACTCCTTTGCAGGGGAGGTTGCGTGATGGATGGCGTGACCGAGATGGGTGCGGACAGATCGAGCTCGGCCCAGCAGGACTTGCCGCCGGCGCCGTGGTCGACGCCGTGCCGGTCGGCGAGGGCGTCGATGATCAGCAGCCCGCGGCCGTCCTCGGTGTCCGTGCGGGGTGGGCGTGCGTGGGGGAGGACGGAACTGCGGTCGCGGACCTCGAAGCGCAGTCGGCTCCCGCGCAGGCGAGCGGTTACGGAAGCAGCTTGGTTTCCCGTGTGCTGAACGGCGTTCGCCAGCAGTTCGCCGGCTACGGCCTCTGCCACGCACATGCCGTCGGTGCCGATGACCGAGCGCCAGCCCCTGATCTCGTTCATCACCTGGTGCCGGGCACGAGCGGCGCCCTCGGGCGTACTCGTGACGGCCAGCGTGACCTCGTGCACTTCCATGAGCAGCCTCCTGGAGGGGTGCGGTTCCACCAGGCAAGCGGGTCAGGAGGCGGCTGCGCGACGGGCCGCGCAGCCCCTGCATCGTTCATGCACGTTGTGCATGGCGGGCAAGTTCGTTGCAGCTAGGCTCGGTTGAGCAGGCAGGATCGGTCTCGGCAGAAGGGGCCGTGGCGGAGATGGTCGACACGCAGGGCGAGGTGCACCGGATCGGTGAACTGATCCGCCGGGCTCGGGTCTTACAGGGCCGCTCACAAGCGGACGTGGCTGGCGAGCTGGGGTACCACCAGTCGAAGATCAGTCGGCTGGAGGGCGGACGCGGAACGGACGACATCCGGGTCCTGCACGACGTCGCCCGCATCCTGCGCATTCCTCCGGCCCGACTCGGTCTGGCGGAGGTCGCCCCGGAAGCCGATCCCCACGACCCGGAGACAGAAGAAATGCTGCGCCGCCGTACCCTCCTTGCCGCCAGCGTCACCGCACTCACAGCCTCGGTCGCGCCGACGGCTGCGCACCCCGCGCTCGTCCAGGCACTCCTGCCCGGGATGCAGGCGCCTCCGACGACGGAAGCGCCGGAGTCCGGGGAACTACGAAACCGGGCCACGGCCATCCGGCGCCTCTGGAGCACGTGCGACTACGCGGAGCTGGAGCGGACCCTTCCCGGCCTGATCGCCGATCTTCGCCACTGCATCGCCGACTCCCCGCAGGCCGAGGAGCTTCCTCGCTTCCTGGCCACGGCCTACCAGACCTCAGCCAGCCTCCTGCTCAAGCAGGGAGACCCCGGCACGGCGTGGCTCGCCGTCGGGCGCGCGATGGCCGAGGCCGAACGCTCGGGTGATCCGCTCGTCCTCGCCGCCAGCGTCCGCCTCCACGCGCACGTCCTCGTCCGCGAACAGCACGCCGGCCAGGCCGTCACACTGATCAAGCACACGGCTTCACAACTCGCCAGCGCGTACGACCGGCAGCCCCACCACCACCTCTCCGTGCTCGGGTTGCTGCTACTGCGCGGAGTCACGGCTGCCAGTAGGGCCGGGGACCGCGCTGCCACCGCAGAGTTCCTGGCCGAGGCCAAGGAGGTGGCGCAGTACGTCGCCCTGGACCACCCCGACGCCTGGGCCAACTTCAGCCCCACCAACGTGGCCCTCCACGAGGTCAGCGCGGCCGTGTCCTTCGGCGATGCGGGCGTCGCCATCGACATCGCCCGTCCGCTCATGCGCCGCCACATCCCGGTTCCCGAGCGCCGGGCCGCCCTCTGGGTGGAAGCCGCCCGTGCCTACGCGCAGCAGGGCCGCCTCGCCGACGGCTACCAGGCCCTGCGGATCGCGGAGACCTGCGCAGCCCAGGACGTCCGACGCCCAGCCGTCCGGGACCTGGTCGCCGACATGGCAGCCCGAGACCGTCGGCGTACGCTGCCAGAGCTCCACCACTTCAGCCGCCGACTGGGAGTACCCGCGTGACCGAGCCGCAGCGCAAGCCCTTCCTGTACGTCGTCGTCTGCGCGGCCGGGATCGCGGGCGACGTCGGCAAGCTGATCGACGCCGCGCACGAGCGGAGCTGGGACGTCGGGGTCGTCGCCACCCCGCAGGGGCTTCCCTTCCTCGACGTATCCGAGATCGAGGAGCGGACGGGTTACCCCGTTCGCTCCGCCTGGCGCGCGCCCGGCGACGCACGGTCCTTCCCGCCCGCCGATGCGGTCGCCGTAGCCCCGGCCACCTTCAACACGGTCAACAAGTGGGCGGCCGGCTTCGCGGACAACCTCGCCCTCGGCATCCTCTGCGAGGCTCCGGGCATGGGCATCCCCACCGCCGTCCTGCCCTACGTGAACACCGCCCTTGCGGCCCATCGCGCGTACCAGCGGAGCCTCGCAGAGCTGCGCGAGATGGGTGTTCTGGTCGGCAGCTACGAGCCTCACCGCCCGAAGTCCGGCGGCGGTGCCGACCGCTTCCGCTGGGAGGAAGCCGTTGACCTCCTGGCTCCGTTGCTGGCGGCAGGGGCCGCCCACCACTGATCCTGCGACTGCCAGTGGGTAAGGCCTGCCGGATTTGCACATTGGGAATGCCTGCGACCGGTGACCGGGAGGTACCCGGTCACCGGTCGCAGAGTGCTGTTCAGGCCCGTCAGTCTTCGTAGGGGAGGTATATGCCGCCATCCGGAGCGGCGATGGCGCACAGGCGCTCGTACTCGGCGCGGTCTTCCTCTGTCATGTGCGGGAGTACGTCCATGACCATGCGGGCTTCGGGGTGCCGAGCGAAGTACGAGAACAAGAGCTCGGTGAGGGCCCCCACGGCGGTGTCCTGCTCGAGGGCAGCCGCGGCGTTGCGGGCGCTCAGTGCTGCCACGGCTTCGAGTTCGGCGCGCGTGGCCTGGAAGGCGGTGACCTGTTCGGCCCGTGTGAAGGGGCGCCCGTCACTGTGGGACCAGGTGTTGGTGTCGGGTCGGAGCTTGAAGTCCGCGTCCAACAGCAGGGCGATGATTTCGATGCGCAGTTCGGTTTCGGGCATGCGGGGGTTCCTTACGGGACGGGGCCGGTGGTGATGTTTTCAATGCTCCGGAGAAACCCCGGTTTGGCTGACCGGGGATCGTCGGCTATGTAGGGGACGGCCACGTCCGGGCGTCAGCGGCGGCGGGAGGCGTTGTTCGCGACCTTCGGAGCCGGTTGTGTGGTCGCCGCGCGCCGGGGGAGCGATGCTGCGGGATCGGCAGGCAGGTGCGCGAGACGGCGGAGACGCCAGACGAGGACGTCGCTGACGGAGGTGGCGCTGTCCAGCTCCCGGTGCCGCGTGGCTTCTGCGAGGAGGCGGTCCGGGTTGTGGCCTGCGGCCCGGGTATCGGCGAGGGTGGCCGCCAGGGCGGGCCAGCCCGGCTCGGCCAGAACTTGTTCGGCGATCTCGGGCAGCGCCTGGCGTAGTACGGCTGCCTGTCGTCGCTGCAGTGACAGGGAGCGGCCCCGCTGGTGGAGCACGGACATCGGATGGGCGGCCGCGATCTCGTAGGCGGCGCGCAGGTGTTCGGCGGCTTGATGGGCGGCTTCGGCTTGCTGGGCGTGGTGCTTCTTGGCGTGCCAGTTCGCCGCCGTGGTGACGAGGAAGAACGCGGTGTCGATGAGCATGGCGGTGGTGGCGCCGTCCTCTCCGCTGCCGAGGGCTGGTCCGCTGTGGGTGAGGTCGTGCGCGGCCTGGCGCAGGGCGCGGTCGTGCCCGCGTACGGCGCGGACGTGGGAGCGCGAGGCCCGCTCGAACGCGAAGGCTGCATCCCGGAGTTCTCGGTGGGTGTGGGCGGCGGAGGTCCCGGCGAGCGCGTCGAGGACCTCGCCGGCAGCGGCGATCCGGGCTGCTGCCGTGCCGTCGTCGCCGTGCTCGATGAGCAGCAGCGCCTGCCAGGTCGCCGTGGTCGCGCGGCGGCGGGCGTACGCCGGGCCGGTCACCGGCGGGAGGGCGGGCTGCTCCTGTGAGATGACCTCGTCCGAGGAGGGTTCTGCCGGCAGGGTCCAGTTCGCGGATGCGGGGCAAGGAGAGGTCGGGGGCGAGCTTGGACCCCGAGTAGAAGACGGGCTCACCGTGCTTGTTTCGGTCGTCGGGCAGGGCCACGGTGTAGCCGAGGAGGTCCCCGGACGGCGCCACGCGCTGCTTTACGAGGACACCGGCATGGGTGAGGCGGCCGAAGAACTCCTCCTCGCTCCGGGCACCGGCCGCCGCGCGTCGGACGCTCTCGCGCAGTTCCTCCCTCGGGGTGCGTTCCCGCTGGTGGCGGGCGGCTTTGTGACGCTCGGCGCTGGTGGGGCGCTGGGCTGCGGTTCCGTCACCGGTGTTGAGGCGGCGCAGGCCGTAGTCGGCCTCGACGAGACGGGCTTCGGCCTGGGAGCGCTTGGCTTCGTTGTGGCGGCGGGGCCGGCGGCCGTCCTCGCGGACGGTGGTGGCGATGATGTGGACGTGGTCGTCGGCGTGGCGGACGGCTGCCCAGCGACAGGCGGCGGTGTCGCCCTCGGGGGCCATGCCGGTGGCGGCAACCATGCGGCGGGCGATGTCGCCCCACTGCTCGTCGCTGAGGACCGGGTCCTCGGGCGCGGCCCGTACGGACAGGTGCCACACGTGCTCGGTGGGGCGCCGTGACGTGGGCAGGGCTTCGACGGGCTGGTCGAGGAGCCTTTGCAGGTCCGCGTAAGTGGCTTTCGGGTTGCGTCCGGGGTCGGGGACGAGGCTGTCCCAGGCCGCCACGAGGTGCGGGTCGGTGTGTTCCTCGTGGGTGCCGGGGCCGAAGAGGTAGCGGATCAGGCCGATGGTGCGGGTGCCCATCTTGTGGACGCGGGGGATCATCCGGCGGGAGTCTCCGTCTCCAAGTAGCGCTGGGTGAAATCCTCCACGCGCTCGGCGGTCCGTTGGACGGCGTCGAGGACCGCCTTGGCGTGCGGGGCGTCGGCGCCGGAGTTCAGGACGGCGGCGACCTGGTTGAGGTTGTTTCCGATCTGGCCGAGGGCCCTGCGCAGCGCGAACAGCTCTCTGGCCATCTCCCGATGGGTGGCGATCTCGGCTTCGGTATGTTCGAGGTCGCGTGCGGCCTTCAGAGCGGCGTGGGCGAGGAAGCCGGCGATGCTCATGTGGCAGGCAGACGCGGCGTGGGTGAGGAGCTGGAATTCGTCGTCGTTCATGCGGCAGCTGGGCTGGTGCACGCGCTTCTTCTCGGCGAGTAGGCGTTCACGCTGGCGCGCGTGCGATGTCGTGGGGGTGGTGTGCGTGCAGCGGGGTGTGTGGCAGGTGTGTTGTCCCTCCGATTCGTGGTGCGATCCGGCCTTGGCCGCGTCCCGAAGGACCGGCACCCCCTGGTGCCGGTCTGCTCCCGCCACCCCTGGGGCGGGGGAGCCCAGAGCATTGCTCCCGACGGGAGCAGTGCTCTGGGTACAACTTGCTCCTCCTGAGGCTGGAAGCGAGGGCATGTGCTCGTCGTGGCTGGGACGGTCGTGCGGTGGGTTGTGCATGCGTGTCCTTGAAGAGGTAGAGGCTGGTCGTGTGAAGGGGCTGTTGAGCGGGGTCGACCGGTTGGGGACCGCTTGCTCGTGACGCGAGACGCTGCCGGTGCTGTCCGGGGACCGGGCGGGGACGGTCCCCGTTTCGGGGAGGCACTCGGTCCCCAGCGGCAGGGGCGTGGGGGACCGGTCCCGTCTCGGTCCCCGTAGTCGTGGGCGGGGGCGGTCCCCGAACCGCCGCAGGGTGGTCCCGGATGGTGGGGACCGTGGGGACGGTCCCCACTGAGTCGGGGGATGTCAGGTGGGGGTGACCTGCGGAAATAGAGTTGGGGACCGGTCCCCGTGGTGCCCGGCGCGCGCAGCGCAATCAGGGGACGATCCCCGATCGACTGCTGTCGGTCCCCTCCTGGGGGAGGCCGCTGTCAGGCGGGGACCGGGACCGGGTTGGGGACCGTGATGGGGACGGGACCGGGACCGGGGTGGGGACGGTCCCCGAACGGCTCGGGTCAGTGGTTCGGTCCCCACGATGACGGGGACCGACCCGGGTGGGGACCGTGGTGGTCAGGAGCCCGACGGCTGGGCGCGTCGGCGGTCCGGGCCGGTGAGGATGACGCGGGTGGTCATCTCTGCCAGGCGGGAGGCGACGCGGTCCCCGACTGCGTTGCGGAGTTCCGCGATCGGCAGGTTGGTGGTGATCAGGGTCGGGAGCATCTCGGTGTAGCGGCGGTTGATCAGCCGGTACGTCAGCTCCTCCGTCCACTCGGACTGCTTGGCCGCGCCGAGGTCGTCCAGTATCAGCAGCGGGCACCGGCCGAGCTCTTGGATCTCCCGCTCGGAGTCGTGGTTGGGCCGGGGCCGGAGCTGGGCGTAGAGGTCGGCGGAGGTGACCGCCTGCCAGCGCAGGCGGACTCCGGCGGCCAGCAGCGAGCGGACGGCTCCGTACGCCTGGTGGGTCTTGCCGATGCCGGTGGGCCCGGCGATCAGCAGCGAGGGGCCGTAGGCGATGCCCCAGGTCCCGGCCGGTCCGTTCCGTCCGGCGTGGGTGACCGCCTCCACCCAGCCCAGGACTTCGGGTTGGGTGGCGAGCGCTTCGCGGTAGCGGGGCGGGATGCGACGGTCGGCGAGTTCCAGGGCGGTCACCGGCTCCACCGTGGGCCCGGCGGGGGCGGCGTCGGGGTCGATGCCCTTGGCGGCGAGGATCGCCTGCATACGGGCTGCCAGGGCGCCGGCACGCTGGGGTTCGCGGGTCGCGGTGGTCACAGCTGGCCTCCGTAAGCGGCTTCGGCGTCAGCGGGGTTGGTGTACGGCTGAGGGGCCCGGCGGGCGCCAGCAGCGGCCTGCGGCGGGTTCATGGCCTCGTTGACCAGGCTGGGCAGCAGGCTCGGGTAGAGGCTCTTGAGGCGCATGCGGTCGACCCCGGCGCGGATGTGGTCCGGGTCGATGCCTTCGTGCAGCAGCTTGCTGATCTCCCGGCCGACGTGGCCCAGGACTCTCTCCGGAGGGCGCTTACCGCACGCGGCGGCGTACTCGGCGACCAGTTGCTGGGCCGTTGCGGTCTGGGCTGTGGCGGGGACGCTCGCGCCTCCCAACGGAGATCCTAGATCCATGATCCTAGGTCCTAGATCCGGACCCTGAGGGCTCGGCGCAGGCTCCCGCACCTCTCCCTGATGCCGCTCGGAGGGCTCAGTGAACCCGTCCTGACCTGCGAATACGGGGATCATCGAAGCGGCATGAGGTGTGGGTGCGAGCTCCGGGGCGGGTGCCTGATGGTGCATGGACGCCTCACGGAGCCCTCCCTGCGCCAGCGGTGAAGTCAGGGGTACCCGGCCGCCGTCGTGGTAGGGGCAGTTCGGGTGCCGGACACCGCTGGGGCGGTTGACCTTCTGGTGCTTGGAGAAGGTCACGATGTGCAGGTATCGCTTGCCGTCCTCGCCCTCGTACCGGCAGATGAGTTCATTGCCGGCGAGCTGGGTGAGGTCGTCCTCGACCTCGATCGGGCCGTGTTCGGGGCGCAGGGACCACAAGAGGCCTGCGATGACGGCGGACTGGTCACGGAACCGGCCGTGGTCGTCGGCCTGGGTGAGCAGGCCGAAGAACGTCCGCTCCGCGGTGATGCTGACGGCGGCCAGCGATTCGGAGCTGAAGGCTTCCGGCTTGATGGTGCGGATGCGTGCCACGCCTATCGCCCCGCCTTCGTCTGCTGCTGGGACGGCGACGCCGGGGTGGGCGCGGGTGTGCGGACGGCTGCTTCGGCCGTACTGTGGGGCATAGACGTTCCTCAGATCCGTTCAGGAGTGGACGGTTTGGACAAGGGGCTCCCATCGGCTCTCGGCGCTGCAACGCCGGGAGCCGATTCCTTTGTCAGGGGTGCTTGGCCAAGACAGCCACACCCAGCCCGCGCAAGTCCAGTGAATCCGCACTCGAAAAGCGTCAGAGCGCATCGCTGATCGCGAACGTCTTCACAGTAAGGGCGAATCCCCGGTTGGCCAAAAAGTCGACGGCGTAGGGAGAGCGGCGAAGATCGCACCCCGAAAGCCATTGACCGGGGTAGGTGAGGCGATCTATGTTTCCGCCGCCCGGAGCCACTGATGGTGTGCGTACCTCTGTGATCCGAGATGGGTCGTAGTTCTGCAATGGCTGCCTATGCGGGAATCGCCAGTTCGTTCTCCGCGAAACCGGCCCCAAAGTCCCATGTCTGGGCTTCCGCGATTACGTGAACCCGGGAACCCGAGCTACAACAGACGCATGCCCCGAAGAGCTACGGAAATCGGTCCCGCCGGAGAACGGACCGCCCACGCCATCGAGCGGCTGCGCACCTCGCGCGGATTCGCCCAGCGTGAGCTCGCTGCCCGTGTCACCGAGCTCGGCCATCCCATGACCAACACCATGCTGTCCCGCATCGAACGCACCCGCCGGCGCTGCGACGTGGATGACCTCGTCGCCATTGCGGCCGCCCTCGGTGTCTCCCCACTCGCCCTGCTCTAGCCCGCGACGTAGGGGTCCGGGCGGGTGCGCGGTGACGTCGCCCCGGCTTATACCCGACGATCCCCGGTCAGTCAAACCGGGGATTCTCCAGACCATAGAAGTAGTCCGCTCCACCTGCCTGACAGCAAGCGGGGGCGGACTCGTCATGCCCGATGTCCGTCGCCACAGGTTGTCGACGGAAGACCCCGAAGGTTTCGATACGTGCGAAGTGCTGCTCGTGACAGTGAATTGCTGGCGAATGTCCGTATGTCTCCCCGTGTGTCGCCGCTGGGGAGGGGTTTTCTGAACGTGCGTGAAGCCGCCGAATACCTGGGGCTGTCGCCCGCCACCCTTTACGTGTGGCGGCATCGCCGCCAAGGTCCGCCAAGTTTTCGAATGGGGCGGAGTGGACGTGTGATGTACCGGATCGAAGCTCTTGACGAGTGGATCCGGGAACAGGAGCAAGCGGACTCCCGCAGTAACACTTCCCTAAATCCGGTGAATGCCGCCCCGCAGTGCCGCGCCGGGTACTCGGCCACGGCCTGACCGATCTACCCGGCCTTACCGCCCGCCCTACGCCCAACCCTTACCCCGAGGAATTCTTTGGCTGGCTATATCGAAGACCGTTGGATCAAAAAGAAGAAGGATCCCGTCACAGGGAAGCGCGAGCGTACGACCCGTTACGGCAAGGGGTCTCGGTATCGTGTCGCTGGAATCCCGGGCGTCCGGGACATGTCGTTCGACGTGCTGGAGGACGCCAAGGGGTGGCTCCGGCGGTCTGGCACCGACAGCGAACGGGGCGAGTTCGTCGACCCGCGCGACGGCTCCATCACCTTGACGGACTTCGTCACGCGCCACTGGCGCGCCGGCGTTCGCGGCGCGCCCGGCACGGTCAAGCGAGTTGACGAGCGTGTACGACTCCACATCCTTCCGCACCTCGGTGCGGTGGCGCTGCGCGACGTATCAGCGACCGTCCTGCGCGGCTACATAGCCACGCTCGAAGGCGAGTGCTCTCCGCGGTACGCCCGGCAGATCCTCACCTCGCTGTCGAACATCTTCGAGACCGCGATCGACGACAAGCGCCTGGTCCGCAACCCGATGCGGGCCAAGACGGTGCGTTGGCCGAAGGCCCCCGACGAGGATCGTGACGCGTGGCCGCTGGTAACGGCGCAGCGGGTGCGGGACGTGATCAATCCCCGCTACCGGATCGCGGTCGTCGTCGCGCTGGGGTGTGGGCTGCGTCAGGGAGAGGTGTTCGGGCTGTCGCCGAGGGACATCGACTTCGAACGCGGTGTCATCCGAGTGCGCAGGCAGGTGCAACTCCTCTCAGGGCGCCTCTACTTCGCCCTGCCCAAGGGTGGCAAGACGCGCATCGTCGACATGCCCCGTTCGGTGGCTGCGGAACTGGCCGCGTACTTCCTCGACCATCCGGCGGTCGACGTCGAGCTCCCCTGGGGCGGACCGGAGCCCGACCGGGAGAAGCAGAGCTTCCCGCTCATCCTCACCACGACGTACGGGAACGCCATCCGCGCCAACATCTTCAACGACGAGGCGTGGAAGCCAGCCCTCGCAGCGGCCGGGGTCATTCCCGTGCGGGAGAAGGGTGCACGGTGGAAGGCCTCCCGCAAGGACGGCTTCCACGTGCTCCGGCACACTTACGCCTCGGTCCTCCTCGAAGCGGGCGAGTCCATCGTGACGCTCGCCCGGTGGCTCGGTCACTCAAGTCCGACCATCACCCTCGACCACTACGCCCACTTCATGCCGGAGGCTGGCGGCAAGGGCCGCGCGGCCATCGACGCACTGCTCGGCACGGTGCCCGAGTACGTACCTGACGGGTTGGTCGTGTCGTGAATAACGGTTGGCACTGCAGATGCTGTGCCAGATGTCGGGCAGGAGGCGGTGTGCGGTGGCCTGGTGAACGACAGACTTGGCCGAAGGCTCACACGGCACTGTCCATCTTGGTGGCGGCTGTTCGCACCTGCCGGTGGTGGTCCTGCTGCAGCTGCACAAGGAGGGGGTGGTTGCAGGGGAGGCTCTGAGCGATGTTGACCCGCACGCGCCAGTCCGTGTCACCCGCTAGGAGCTCCCTGCACAGTTCGAGTGTGGCCTCGTCCCCCTGTCGGCTTCTGGCAGCAAAACATCGGGCCCAAGCTTGCTGGTGGACGGCAAGGGTTGTCAGGGGCGGTAGATGGGCCGGGTCGAGATGGCCGAGTGCTCGTGCGATTAGACGGGCCTCGCCGTCTGTGGCATGAGATAGCTGCTTCAGGGCGATGACGGCGATGGCTGACGCTGTCGCTTCACTCGAAGCGCCCAGACGGGCAGCCGTGACGAGGGCTTGCGGACGGATCATGGGTGGGCTCATGAGGAAGCGGAAGCGGTCCAGTGGATGGTCTGGGAGGTTCTCGTCGGCAGGTACTGGCAGTTCCCCTCGCGCCGCTGCCAGAGCCAGTTCGGCGTAGGGGCGCCGCTGCTGAATGGGCAGCACCTCGGCGGCGTAGCCCAGCGCGGTGATCGCGGCGCACTGATCGTCGCGATCACGAGGTGCTGTGATCTGTTCTGCGAGGGATTCGATCCGCGGCGCGATCTGCTCCACCGGCAGGAGCCGTGCACCGATCGCGATGAGGTCTGTCCCGCTGAGATTGCTGTCGCCGGCTCCGCCTTGCTGCAGCCAGTCGGCAACCGCCTGTCGACAGATGCCGGGCTCAGCGTCCGCGAGGAGGAGGAGCCGGACAGCACCTACCTTGCCGTCCATTGCGGCGGCCGTGCACTCCTTCGAGATCACCGATGCATGCTTGATGAAGAGGTCCTGGGCATGTCGTAGAACCTCATCGAGAAGGTAGTCGCTAGTCAGAGCGGCCCGCGCCAGGTCTTGCGCGGCCCCGGGGCCGAGAATTTCGTGGACGCCAGCCAGCGCGGCGAGGGCCCGGATCCGTGCCCTCGCGGTGTCCGCAGTGGTTCGCTCGATCACCCCCGGACTGCCAGCGGCCCGGCGAGCCTGTTCGGGTGTGGTGAGCACCGCGAGTGCCCTGATGATGCCCCAGGCGGACTCGGTCGGAGGGGTAACGGCCCTGGTTCGGGGAGTGGGTTTTTCTACCTCTCTGATTGCCTCTTCGATCCAGACTTCGGCGGTACTGTCGGTCAGGATGTCGGCCATCCGACCGGCGAGGGCGAAGGCACAGGTGCGCTCCCACACTGGCCGGTCACGAAGGTCTGCGGGCGGGGCCCAGGCAAGCGCTTCGGGAGGAAGAGCAGGAAAGAAGGTGCGCACCTGCTTGGCCGCGTTCGCGATGCCGGAGTTGATCAGGTGGTTCATCGCCTGAACCGTCTCGCCGACAGCCGTGTACAGGCGGGCCAGGAGTTCTTCCGCTTCCCGCTCGTGGGCCCAACTGCCCAGGGCGAACGCGCGGCGCCGATACTGCAGCTGGTCTTGGCGCGCGTCCTGGTGCTTCCCGCGGAGGAGCGTGGCCATCGCTGGATCACGGTGGTTCGATGCCACAGGCATGATGCTGTTGCCACCGGCCTGCCGCAGGACTCGTTGGAAGGTATGCGCGTCGATGGCTTTGAGGTAGTCCTGAGAGCTAGTGGCGTGACGGCTGATCACGAGTCGCTGGGCTGCGAGCCACTCTTCCGCGTCACCGTGGGTGCCGGCAGTGAGAGAGTGTTCAATAGCGTCGTAGTAGCCGTCCACGGCCCCTTCGGCGTCACCGCCGATGACTAGGAATCGGGCACGGCGGGCGGCAAGCAGAGCGCGCACGGCCATTCGGTAGTCGTGCCGCGCGGCTCGGTGCAGTTTCCGCCACGTGCTTCCCGAGGGATCCGCGTCCGCAAGGCTCGCTCGCAGTCGGGCCGTGTCCAGATGGCCGGCTGTCCCGGCGACGATGATCGCTTCGAGCAGGCCCAGCCGCTTCGTAAGTAGATCCGGCCTGCGTGCCGCCATTGCGTGTTCGGTGAACAGAGCCGCCGCGAGCTGCACACTGGGGTCGTCCGGGGACTGAACGTCGAGATACCCGGCGACGTCGTCGAGTGACACGGCGTGTTCGAACTCGTACTCGGCGAGACAGCCGAGGGTGTTGATGCTGCGGATCAGTGCGTCGTCCCCTTCGACCTGCTGCTCAGAAAGCGCGGTGATGGTGCGCCGGGCCTCGAAGGCGAGGCCGTCTGATAGGTCGCGCGCCATATTCTGCAGATCGATACGAAGAGCGGCATCGTGCTCGCCAGCATCATGAAGAGCGGCTGCTTGCCGTGCCCGCATCCAGCTCGCGAATGGGGCGTAGAGCGTCTGCTCGAGCTGCTCTGCAATGTATGCGTACACTTCCGCAGCCCGGCCCGGCTCGTCCTCGCGGGCCTGGTCCCCCTCAGCGAGGTACTCGGAAAGCCCCAGATGTGCCACCGGGCCTCGCAGCAAGGCCTCGACGTCCACCTGCTGCCACTCCAGCACGGCAGGAGCCGGCTCCTCCGGCGTGGGGGGCGGGCAGAACACCTGGGTCGTTGCCGCCCCGAAGAAGGCGGTCACGATCTCCGGGTGCGGCCGCAGCTCATCGGACAGACGCTTCCTATTCCACAGTTCGAGTTGGAGATCCAGGTGTCTTTGCCGCAGCTCCATGAGGCGATCCTGGATCTCCGTGCGACTTGCATCGTGAGTGGTGACCACGACGAAACGGGTGGCCCCCAAAGGCCGCTTGCCTGCGACGAAGCGGTCGACCGCCCTCTCGAGGTCCTCGCACGTGAAGGTCTTCAGCCTCTTGGCCTGGAACACAGCGACTTCCGTGCCGGTCACGCCCGCGACATCGATGCCGTGCTGGTTCTGGCCCCGCTCGCCGTAGATCCACGTCTCCTCCCACCCCTCCACCTTCCGAACGAGCCACGCGATCAGATACTCCACGCTCTCCCAATCGAGATCGTGCGTGTTGAGCAGGTGGGGTGACGACACCACCAGCGGGGGTGCAGTCAACGCGGGGCGGCGGAACAGGGCGTGTTCCGAGCCCATCTGGCACCACGCCTGACGGTCTGTGGTCCTCTCGGCAGTCATGAAGGCAACTTAGGGGGAGGGTCGGACACCCGTCCCCCGAACGGGCAGGACGAGGACCTGTCGCCAAGACCGGCGGTCTCCCATCCACGATGAGGCCCGCACCACAAGGGCATCGCCAAAGCGGCCTCAGACGCTGACCGACGGATTACCGCACTCTCTGTGACGGGCTGCGCCGGTATGGCAGGGCTAGTCGGCCGGGTGAGCGGGTCCGGAGTGGCTGGTCTGGGGCCGATGGCATGCTCCCCCCCAGCGCCGCGCATTCTCCCCAGATTCTCCCCAGGCCCCCGGATCAACCTCTCGGATGCGTTCGCTATAGCGAATTTGGCCAGGGGTTCTTACCGACTCTCTACAGCCAGTCGCGCTTTTTGAAGATGACGTACAGACTTACACAGACCACTGCCATCAGCAGGATTGCGAAGGGGTAGCCGCCCGCCCACTTTAGTTCTGGCATGTCTTCGAAGTTCATGCCGTAGATCGTTCCCACCAACGTGGGTGCAAACAAAATGGCGGCCCACGAAGAGATCTTCTTGATCTCCTCGTTCTGTTCGAAGCCGGCTTCGGCGAGGGCGCGCATTTCGGCGTTTTGCTGTTGGGAGACCAGGGTGGCGTTGACCGTCAGGATTTCCGTGAGGGCCTGGCGGAAGCCGTCCACGCGTTCGCTCGTGTGCGTGACGTGGTCGGCGACGTCGCGGAGGTAGCGCTGGAGTTCCTCGTCCGTGCCGTACTTCGCGAAGCCGGCCATCAGGTTGTGGAGCATGCCGACCAGGGGGCGGGTGGCGCGTTGGAACTCGACCATTTCGCGGGAGAGTTCGTAGATGCGGCGGGAGACCGCCGGGTCGCCGCGGAAGACCTCCGTCTCGATCTCGTCGATGTCGGTCTGGACGCCCTCGACGACGGGGGCGTAGCCGTCGACCACCGCGTCGAGGATGGCGTACAGGGCGGCTTCCGGGCCGAGCGAGAGGAGGTCCGGGTTCTCCTCCATGCGGCGGCGGACGGAGGAGAGGTCCGGGGCGCCGCCGTGGCGGACCGTGATCAGGAAGTCCGGGCCGACGAAGATGTGGAGCTCGCTGAAGTCGACCTCCTCCTGGACGTCGAGGTAGCGGGCGGCGCGCAGGACGACGAAGAGGGTGTCGCCGTAACGCTCCAGCTTGGGGCGCTGGTGAGCCTCCAGGGCGTCCTCGACGGCGAGTTCGTGAAGGTTGAACTCGGCGGCCAGGGAGTGGAGTTCGGGTTCCGTGGGCCGGTGGAGGCCGATCCAGGCCATCCCGTCGGGCTCCTCGCGCAGCTTCCGGAAGGTCTCGGCCAGGGTGGTGGGGGAGGCGACCCGGCGGCCGTCGCGGTAGACGGCCGAGTCGATCACACTGCGGTGGTTCGGGGGAGTGGGGGTCTGCGGTGCGGGCTGCGGTGCGGCCGGCGGGCCCGCCGGGGGTGCGGCGGCCGGGGTGGCGGCGCGGCGCCAGGGCGGGCGCTTCCCGCCGGGTGGCGGCGAGGGGCGGCGGTCTGGGCGCTCCGACATCGCAGGTCAGCTCTCGTGACGGGTGTTCATTGCGGGCAAGGGGCAGGGTATCGGGGGAAAACGGCGGCACGGGGTGAGGGGGGCCGGTTCGAGGTGGGTTTCGGCCCGGAGTTGCGAACAGGAGTTGCAGCCTGGAGTTGCGGACAGAGAGCGTCCGCAAGGGGGGTTAGTTTGTTGTCATGGCCTCCACGACGACGCATCCCGTACTCGGCACCCGCGCCCTGAACCGTGCCACGCTCGCCCGCCAGCTGCTGCTCAGCCGCGCCGAGATGTCCGCGGAGGGCGCCGTCACCCACCTGCTCGGACTGCAGGCCCAGAACGTCAAGCCGCCCTACTTCCAGCTCCACGCCCGCCTCACCGGCTTCCGGCCCGCCGAACTGGCCGGGCTCATGGAGTCCCGCGAGGTGGTCCGGATGGTCACCATGCGGTCGACGATCCACACGCACACCGCCCACGACGCCCTGACGCTGAGGCCCCTCGTCCAGCCCGCCCGCGACCGGGAGGTCAACTACTTCCGCAAGGGGCTCGTGGGAGTGGACCTGGACCGGCTGGCGGAACGGGCCCGCGGCTTCGTCGAGAGCGCGCCGCGCACCATGGGCGAGATCCGCGAGGAGCTGCTCCGCGAGTGGCCCGACGCCGACCCGCAGTCCCTGTCCGTCGCCGCGCGCTGCCGGCTGCCGCTGGTCCAGGTCACCCCGCGCGGCGTGTGGGGGAGCAGTGGGCAGGTCCGGCTCACCACCGCCGAGAACTGGCTCGGCCGGCCCGCCGGGGAGGCGCAGCCCGTCGACGACGTCGTACTGCGCTACCTCGCCGCCTTCGGGCCCGCCTCCGTCAAGGACATGCAGATCTGGGCCGGACTGACCCGGCTGCGCGAGGCCTTTGAGCGGCTGCGGCCCGGCCTCGCCGTCTTCCGGGACGAGAACGGCGTCGAGCTCTTCGACCTCCCCGACGCGCCCCGCCCCGACCCGGAGACCCCGGCGCCGCCCCGCTTCCTCCCGGAGTTCGACAACCTCCTCCTCTCGCACGCCGACCGCACCCGCGTGGTCGCCCCCGAGACCAAGGGCCGCACCTGGACCGGGAACCAGGCCCACTGCACCCTGCTGGTCGACGGGTTCGTCGCCGGGCTGTGGAAGCTGGAGGGGACGGTGCTCACCGTCGAGCTGTTCGGCCGGGTCTCGAAGGCGCAGGAGGAAGAGATCGTCGCCGAAGGGGAGCGGGTGATCGCCGATATGGGGGAGGGCGGAGTGCGAGGCGGCGCCGGGGCATCCGTGCGGTTCGGGGCGACGCGCCACGCGTGAAACCCGGTAACCGGGTAACCGGGTAACCGGGTAACCGGGTAACCGGGCTCAGTGCAAAAGGAGTTGTACGGTTCGTGCGCCGGCCGCATGATCCCGGGATGGACGACATGCCGACACGGATCCCGGACTCCCTGCCCGCCCTGCGCGCCGCGGCGCGCAGGGCCGGCTTCACCCGTTCCTGCGAGGAGCGCACCGGCAGCCTGCTGGCCCTCCTCGCGGCCACCCGCCCCGGCGGCCGCATCCTCGAACTCGGCACGGGCGTGGGCGCAGGAACCGCCTGGCTCCTCAGCGGGATGGACGCAGCCTCCCGGCTGGTCACCGTCGAACTGGACGAGGCCGTGCAGAAGGTCGCCCGCGAGCAGTTCCGTTCCGATCCGCGGGTGGCCTTCGTGGCGGCGGACGGCGGCGCGTGGCTGGAGGAGTACGACGGGGAAGGGTTCGACCTGGTCTTCGCGGACACCTGGCCCGGCAAGTTCACCCACCTGGAACGGACCCTGGCGCTCGTGGCCCCCGGCGGGACCTACCTGATCGACGACCTCGTCCCGCAGCCCGGCTGGCCGGAGGGGCACGGCACCGCGGTCCGGCGCCTGCTGACCGAGCTCGAAGAGCGGGCGGACTTCCGTACCGTCCGCATGGCCTGGGCGAGCGGCCTCCTCATGGCCGTGCGCACGGCGCCAGCCGCCAGGTGGTGATCCGGTCGGCTCATGTGTGCGTTCCGGCCATCGCCTGGTCGGCCGTCAACTCCCGCCGGGCGTCGCACTGGTGGTCCGTGCAGCGGACGCGGCACGATACCTGCCATGACGACCGAAAGTACGCAGAACAGCGCCACCGCCCAGTTCCTCGCCGCGCGGGACTTCCTGCTGGAGCGCCGCGGTGACTACGAGGCCGCCCACACCGGATTCACCTGGCCCCGCCCCCGCCGCTTCAACTGGGCCCTGGACTGGTTCGACCACATCGCCGCCGGGAACGGCGCCGACGCCCTGCGCATCGTCGAGGAGGACGGCACCAGCGAGGCGCTCACCTTCGCCGAGCTGGCCGCCCGCTCCGGCGCGGCCGCCAACTGGCTGCGCGAGCAGGGCGTCGCGCCGGGCGACCGGATCCTCGTCATGCTCGGCAACCAGCGCGAGCTGTGGGAGGTCATGCTCGGCGCGATGAAGCTGCGCGCCGTCGTCATCCCCGCCACCCCCCTGCTCGGCCCGGCCGATCTGCGCGACCGGGTCGAGCGCGGCCTCGTACGCCACGTGATCGCGCGCGCCGAGGACACGGCCAAGTTCGACGAGGTACCGGGCGGCTACACCCGGATCGCCGCCGGGCGGCAGATCCCGGCGGGCTGGCGCCGGCTCGCGGACATGGGGAGCGCGGACACCGCCTTCACCCCCGGAGCGGAGACCCTCGCCACCGACCCGCTGATGCTGTACTTCACCTCCGGCACCACCGACCGCCCCAAGCTCGTCGAGCACACGCACGCCTCGTACCCCATCGGGCACCTCTCCACCATGTACTGGCTCGGCCTGCGCCCCGGCGACGTGCACCTCAACATCGCCTCGCCCGGCTGGGCCAAGCACGCCTGGTCCAACCTCTTCGCCCCCTGGAACGCCGGCGCCACCGTCTTCGTCCACAACTACACCCGCTTCGACCCGGAGCGGCTGATGGCCGAGATGGACCGGCACGGCGTGACCACCTTCTGCGCCCCGCCCACCGTGTGGCGGATGCTGATCCAGTCCGACCTCACCAAGCTGGCCACACCCCCGCGCGAGGCCGTCGCCGCAGGCGAGCCGCTCAACCCGGAGGTCATCGAGAAGGTCCGCGAGGCCTGGGGCGTCACCATCCGCGACGGCTTCGGCCAGACCGAGACCACCCTCCAGGTCGGCAACTTCCCCGGGGTGCCCGTCAAGCCCGGCTCCATGGGCCGCCCGGCGCCCGGATACGAGATCGTCCTGGTGGACCCCGTCACCGGAAAGGAGTCCCCGGACGAGGGGGAAATCTGTGTGAACCTGCGGGCCCGGCCCGCCGGCGTGACGACCGGCTACCGCGACGACCCGGAGCGCACCGCCGAGGCCATGGCGGACGGGCTCTACCGCACCGGCGACATCGCCGCGCGCGACGCCGACGGGTACCTCACCTATGTCGGGCGCTCCGACGACGTCTTCAAGGCCTCCGACTACAAGATCAGCCCGTTCGAGCTGGAGAGCGCCCTGCTGGAGCACGAGGCGGTCGCCGAGGCCGCCGTCGTACCGGCCCCCGACGCGCTGCGGCTGGCGGTCCCGAAGGCGTACGTCACGCTCGCGGGCGGCTGGGAGCCCGGGCCGGAGACGGCCCGGGTGCTGTTCGAGCACTCCCGCGCGGTGCTGTCCCCGTACAAGCGGATCCGCCGCATCGAGTTCGGCGAGCTCCCGAAGACCGTGTCCGGCAAGATCCGCCGGGTCGAGCTGCGGGAGCTCACCGCGGCCGGCTCGACGGGGGAGTACGACGAGGCCGACCTGGGCTGAGCCGCGCTGGTACGGGCAGCCGCGCGGCCCGCGCAGCGGCCCGCACGGGAATCCGACCGCGTGCCGGAATCCGACCCCGTACGGGAACCCGACCCCGTGCCGGAACCCGACCCCGTACTGGAACCTGCGGGCGAGGAGGCCTTACGCCGGGAGGTGCGCCTCGATCGCGGCGACGACCTCCGGGGCCTCGGGCTCGGTACGCGGGCGGAAGCGCGCGACGACCTCGCCGGCGGGGGAGATCAGGAACTTCTCGAAGTTCCACTGGATGTCCCCCGCCTCGCCGTCCGCGTCCGGGGTGTTCACCAGCTCCTGGTACAGCGGGTGCCGGTTCTCGCCGTTGACCTCGGACTTCTCCAGGATCGGGAAGGTGACGCCGAAACCGGCCGCGCAGAACGTCTGGATGTCCTCGGCGTTGCCGGGCTCCTGCTCGCCGAACTGGTTGCAGGGCACGCCGATGACCGTGAAGCCCTTCTCCTCGTACTTGAACTGCAGACGGGCCAGCCCCGAGTACTGCGGGGTGAGCCCGCACTGGGAGGCGGTGTTCACCAGGAGGATCGCCTTGCCCTTGTACGCCGCCAGGCTCGTGGGCTCGTCGGACAGGGTGGTCAGCGGGATGTCGTACAGGCTCATCGGGCTCTCCTCGGCAGGAAGGGCGGCGGCCGGCGGCAAGCGGCCGCCAGGCGGTAAGGAACTGGGCACGTAACGCCTACGAGCTTAAGCGCCCCTCCTGCGGATCACGCCGACCCCTAGGCGCCCGATCCGACCAGCTCGTCCGCCGGGTCGTTGACCGGCTGCGGCATGCCGGTGAGGTCCATGACGAACAGCGGTATCCCGAGATCGTCCGCGCGGGTGCGGGCGTCCTCCGTGTACCCGGCGAGGGCGAAGTAGACGCTGGTCGCGGAAGCTGTGAGTCCGTTCAGCCAGACGCACTCCACCGCCCGCAGCCCGGCCGGTGCGGTGGTCGGGTCCACTTGGGCGACCAGCCCCGGTGCCCGGAGGTCCACGGCCGCCGAGGGGATCGGGCGCGCGTCGGGCTGCCGTACGTCCTGGAAACCGAGCCAGCGCAGGTACAGCGCGGCCGTGGCCACCGCGTCGCGAGCCGTACGGATGGTCACCGGCCGGAAGGCCGGCCGCGGCAGCGGCGTGTGCGCAGGCAGTCCGGCGGCAGGCGGCCCGGCGGCAGGACGGTCGGCGGACCCCCTGCCGTCGGGATCGGCCCCGGGCCCCGCGTCGCGCGGATCCGGCCGGGGGCCGGACCGGCCGCGGTCGTCAGGGCCGGGCCGCCCCGTGCCCGCGCCAGGCCCCGTACCCGCGGCCGGCCGCGTACCGGGCCCCGCGCCGTCCCTCCGTACCCCGCCGCCGGCCTGCCCCGGCCCGGGCTCGTCGTGCACACCGGTCCCGTCCCCGGAGTCCGGCACGGGCCGCTCCATCGGGTGCACCGGGATCCGCACCACCGTCCCGCACGAGCCGCATCCCAGCTCGGGCTGCGGCCACTCGCTCTCCCGCCCGCAGGCCGTGCACCGCACCGCCACCCAGCTGTCCGACCAGGTGCGATGGGTCAGCGGCACCGGCGGCGCGGCCAGGTCCAGCGGGGGATGCACCGGGCTTCCGCAGGCGCAGGGGAAGACCGGCGCGGTGTAGCCGTTGTCGCGCAGGCACGCCGGGCAGCGCACCGGTACCGCTTCCGCCATGAGACCTGGACCCCCTCCGTCGCTGTGCGTAGGTCCATGCTCCACCACCGGCGACCGCCGGGGCGAGGGCGCACGCCATTTCCGGGGGATTCGGGTCGCCTCATCGGTCATTTGTACAACTCACCGAGCAAGACGCGGCTTTTGGTGGGTTCCGGGGTCCCCTACCGCCTTGACGTCGACGAAGGCGCCGCTTAGCTTGTTCCGTATAGCAGAACAAAACTTCCGGATTACGGAAAAGCCTGACCGCCAGACCCGCAGGAGAACCTGATGCCTCGTATGACAGCCGCCGCCGCTGCAGTTGAGATCCTCAAGCTCGAGGGTGTCGAACAAGCGTTCGGCGTGCCCGGTGCTGCGATCAACCCGTTCTACCGCGAGCTCAAGAACGTGGGCGGTATCGCTCACACGCTGGCCCGCCACGTCGAGGGCGCCTCGCACATGGCCGAGGGCTACACGCGGGCCAAGGCGGGCAACATCGGTGTCTGCATCGGTACCTCGGGCCCGGCCGGCACCGACATGATCACCGGCCTGTACTCCGCGATCGCGGACTCGATCCCGATCCTGTGCATCACCGGTCAGGCTCCGGTCTCGAAGCTCCACAAGGAGGACTTCCAGGCCGTCGACATCGCCTCGATCGCCAAGCCCGTCACCAAGAAGGCCACGACCGTCCTGGAGGCCGCGCAGGTCCCCGGCGTGTTCCAGGAGGCCTTCCACCTGATGCGCTCCGGCCGTCCGGGCCCGGTCCTGATCGACCTCCCGATCGACGTCCAGCTGACCGAGATCGAGTTCGACCCGGCCACCTACGCGCCGCTGCCGGTCTACAAGCCGCAGGCCACCCGCGCCCAGGCCGCCAAGGCCCTGCAGTTCCTGCTGGAGTCGGAGCGCCCGCTGATCGTCGCCGGTGGCGGCATCATCAACGCCGACGCCTCCGACCTGCTGGTCGAGTTCGCCGAGCTCGTCAACGTCCCGGTCATCTCCACCCTGATGGGCTGGGGCACCATCCCGGACGACCACGAGCTGGCCGCCGGCATGGTCGGTGTGCAGACCGCCCACCGCTACGGCAACGCGACGTTCCTGGAGTCGGACTTCGTCTTCGGCATCGGCAACCGCTGGGCCAACCGTCACACCGGCTACAACCTCGAGGCGTACACCAAGGGCCGCAAGTTCGTCCACGTCGACATCGAGCCGACCCAGCTCGGCAAGATCTTCGCCCCGGACTTCGGCATCGCCTCCGACGCCAAGGCCGCGCTGGAGCTCTTCATCGAGATCGCCAAGGAGCTCAAGGCCGAGGGCAAGCTGCCCGACTTCTCCGCCTGGGCCGCCTCGGCGCAGGAGCGCAAGGCCACCCTGCAGCGCCGTACGCACTTCGACAACATCCCCCTGAAGCCGCAGCGCGTCTACGAGGAGATGAACAAGGCCTTCGGCCCCGAGACCCGCTACGTCACCACCATCGGTCTCTCCCAGATCGCCGCCGCGCAGTTCCTGCACGTCTACCGGCCGCGCAACTGGATCAACTGCGGCCAGGCGGGCCCGCTCGGCTGGACCATTCCGGCCGCCATCGGTGCCGCCACCGCGGAGCCGGAGACCCCGATCGTCGCGCTCTCGGGCGACTACGACTTCCAGTTCATGATCGAGGAGCTGGCGGTCGCCGCCCAGCACAAGGTCCCCTACGTCCACGTCCTCGTGAACAACGCCTACCTCGGTCTGATCCGTCAGGCGCAGGGCGGCCTGGGCATCAACTTCGAGGTCAACCTCGAGTTCGAGAACATCAACACCCCCGAGCTGGGCGTCTACGGCGTCGACCACGTCAAGGTCGCCGAGGGCCTGGGCGTCAAGGCCATCCGCGTCACCGACCCGGACAAGCTGGGCGAGGCCTTCGAGGAGGCCAAGAAGCTGGCCCAGGAGTTCCAGGTCCCGGTCGTCGTCGAGGCGATCCTGGAGCGCATCACCAACATCGCGATGAGCAAGACGGTCGACATGAGCGACGTCACCGAGTTCGAAGAGCTCGCGACCGAGCCGGGCCACGCCCCGACCGCGATCAAGGCCCTCCAGGTCTGATCGGCGACCCGCGCAGTACCCGGCGACCCCCGCCCCTCCGTCAGGAGGAGCGGGGGTCGTTCCGCGTCCCAGGGGCGTGCCGGGGGCCGGGGGCCGACCGCTACGCGGGGACGGGGCCGAGCTCCGCGTCCACCGCGCCGGTCAGCAGCTCGCGGGCCCGTTCCAGGGACAGGGAGCCGCTCAGCCAGCGCTCGCTGAGGCCCTCCACCAGGGCGGTGAGCCGCTCGGCGGCGTCCAGCGGCGTGACGCGCAGATCGGCGAGGCCGGCCGCCTGGGCGTCCGAGATGGCCTCCGCGGTGTCCTGGGACCAGGAGCGGGTGGACTCGGCCAGGGTCGCGCGCAGGTCGGCGTCGAAGATGGCGCTGGCCCGCAGCTCGCCCCAGGCGGTGCTGTTCTCGCGGACCCGGGGAGTGTCCTGGAGCTCGCTCAGCAGCAGCTGCAGCAGGACGGCGCGGGCGTCCTCGGTGTCCTTGAGGGCCTCGTCGGTGTAGCCGGTGGCGCGGTCGCTGATGAAGGCGAGGGTGCGCTGGACCAGGCCGGCACGGTCCTTGAAGTGGTAGTAGATCAGCGCGGTGGAGACCCCCGCCTCGGCCGCCAGTTCCTCGACGCGCAGTCCTCTGACGCCGTTGCGCGCGATGACGCGTACGGCTGCTTCCAAGATCAACGCCTGGCGATCGGCCACTCTCGCTCGCACCTTCCGGTCGGAAACCCTTGACTGACCTTTCAGTCAGGTCCCACGATAGCTTCAACCCGACACCCTGACTCGATTTTCAGTCTCTTCGATCCTGACTGAAAATTCAGTCAATGATTTCGTTGTCCCGTCCCGCCCCGCACCGAAGGAGCACCCCGATGAGTCCGCAGACTCCGCGCCGTCCGCGCATGCCCGCCGAGTGGGCCCCGCACGAGGCCTGTCTGATGGTCTGGCCGACCCGCGCCGCCCTGTGGGGGCCGGCCTTCGAGGCGGCCAAGCGCGAGTACGCGGCCGTGGCCCGCGCCATCGCCGGCTTCGAGCCCGTGATCATGATCGCCGCGCCCGGCCTGGCCGACGAGGCCCGCGCCGCGTGCGGCGGATCCGCCGCGAGCGACGCCGACGGCGGCCACGGCATCGAGGTCGTCGAACTGCCGGCCGACGACTCCTGGCTGCGCGACTCCGGCCCGATCTTCGCCTACGACGAGCACGGCGACCGGGTCGGCGTCGACTTCCGCTTCAACGCCTGGGGGGAGAAGCACTACCCCTGGACCGCCGACGACAAGCTCGCCTCGCTCCTCCTGGACCGGCTCCGCACCCCCCGCGTCCACTCCTCCATGATCCTCGAAGGCGGTGCCATCACCGTCGACGGCGAGGGCACCCTCATCACCACCGAGCAGTGCCTGCTGCACACCAACCGCAACCCGCGCATGAGCCGCGCCGACATCGAGGACGAGCTGAAGCGCCGCCTCGGCGTCGAGAAGGTCATCTGGCTGCCCTACGGCGGCCTGGAGGACACCGAGACCGACGGCCACGTGGACGGGGTCGCCGCCTACGTCGCCCCCGCCAAGGTGGTCGTCTCCCTCCCCGAGGACCCCGCCCACCCCGACTACGCCCGGATGCGCGCCAACCTCGCCGTCCTGGAGGCCTCCACCGACGCCCGCGGCCGCGCCCTGGAGATCGTCGCCCTCCCGCAGACCACCCACGGGGAGGTCGAGGGCACCCCCGTCGAGGTGGGCTACCTCAACTTCTACCTCCCCAACGGCGGCTGCGTGGTCCCCGTCGGCGGGGGCCCGGAGGACGAGGCGGCCCTCGCCGTCCTCGCCTCCGCACTCCCCGGCCGCAAGGTGGTCGGCGTACCGACTCCGGTCCTCGCGTACGGCGGCGGCGGCATCCACTGCATCACCCAGCAACTCCCCACGGAGCGCAAGGACCTGACGGCATGAGCTACGCACTCCTCACCTCCTACGGCTCCCCGCTCGGCTCCCCGGCCCGCACCGAGCCCGCCGAGCGCGTCCCCCTGCGCGTCGGCCTCGTCCAGATGCGCTGGTACGCCGACGAGAACGAGCACGACGACCGGCTCCGCGAGGGCGTGGCCCTGGCCGCCGCCGAGGGAGCCACCGTGGTCTGCCTCCCCGAGCTCACCCGCAGCCCGTACTTCTGCACCACCGACGACCCGATGGCGCACGGCGCCGCCCGCCACCTCGAAGACGTGGAGGACGGCCCGACCGTCCACCTGGCCGCCGAGCTCGCCACCGGCCTCGGCATCACCGTGCACGCCTCGCTCTACGAACGCGCCGAGGACGGCGGCCTCGGGTACAACACCGCCGTCTGCGTGGGCGCCGACGGCAAGCTGATCGCCCGGACCCGCAAGAACCACATCCCCGCCTTCCCCGGCTACCGCGAGGACCTCTGCTTCCGCCCCGGCGACAGCGGCTTCCCGGTCGTCTCGCACCAGGGCGCCCGCTTCGGCTTCCCCACCTGCTGGGACGAGTGGTTCCCCGAACTCGCCCGCGCCTACGCCCTGAACGGCGCCGAGATCCTCGTCCACCCCACCGCCATCGGCTCCGAGGTGGGCCTGCCGGACTTCGACACCCGGCCGATGTGGGAACACGCCATCAGCGCCAACGGCCTCGCCAACGCGCTCTTCATGATCGTGCCCAACCGCACCGGAACCGAGGGCCGCTCGGCCTTCTACGGCTCCTCCTTCATCTCCGACCCCTACGGCCGGGTCATGCTGCGCGCACCCCGCGACCGGCCCGCCGTCCTCGTCGCCGACCTCGACCTCGACCAGCGCCGCGACTGGCTGGAGTTCGGCCTGCTGCAGACCCGCCGCCCCGAGCTCTACGGCCGGCTCACCGAGCCCCTCGCGCAGCACCGGAAGTAGCCGGGAGGCCGTACGACCGCACGGCGACAGGCCCACAGGGCCGGAAGGCGGGAACGGCAAAGCGCCGAGTCACGGGACCGTCCGTGACTCGGCGCTCTGGTTTGTTACCGCCCGACGGTACGAGGCTGGCGCGACAGGACGTTCGCACCGCCGGGCGGGGTATAGGGGGGAGGTGGGTTCCTCCGCGTGCAGGGGGCTCTGTGCGTAGCCCCTGTACGCAGAGGATTGGCTGGGACCGTGGCGGTCGGCGACGAGAACTCCGGCTTCGTCTCCCTCAGGTCAAGAGACGGGCCTCGGAACCCATTACCACCGCACTGGCTCGCACGCCCGCCACGGTCCTCGTCCTGCCCTCGCCGCGTACCACCCCTCATCCGGGTCCACGGGTCGGGCTCAGCACCCGGGGCCTGACCTCCCGTCAGGCCCCCGGTACAGCTGTGCGGCTCAGGCGTCGCGCAGGGCGCGCACGGCCTCCTCGACGCGACGGCCGTAGTCGGCGTCGGCGGCGTGGAAGTGAGCCAGGTTCTTCTCGATGACGTCCTCGAGGGTGACCTGAGACAGGCCGCCGGCGATGTTCGCCACCAGACGCTGCTTCTCGGCCTCCGACATCAGGCGGTAGAGCTCGCCGGCCTGGAAGAAGTCGTCGTCCTTGGTGTGGGCCGGGGCCTCGTGGGTGCCCGTGTAGCCGGAGACGGCCTTCGGGGCGCCCAGCGCCAGACCGGTCTCGGCCGGACCCTGGTACGAGTTGGGCTCGTAGTTCTTGTCGTGGCGCGAGCCGTTGCGCAGCGCCATGACACCGTCGCGGCCGTAGTTGTCGGCCTTCGTCGCCTTCGGGGCGTTGACCGGAAGCACGGTGTGGTTCACACCGAGGCGGTAGCGCTGGGCGTCGGCGTACGCGAAGAGGCGGCCCTGGAGCATCTTGTCCGGCGAGGCGGTGATGCCCGGGACGAAGTTGTTCGGGGAGAAGGCGGACTGCTCGACCTCGGCGAAGACGTTGTCCGGGTTGCGGTCGAGGACCAGGCGGCCCACGCGCTGCAGCGGGTAGTCGCTGTGCGGCCACACCTTGGTGAGGTCGAACGGGTTGAAGCGGTAGTCCGCGGCCTCGGCGGCGGGCATGATCTGCACGTACAGGGTCCACGAGGGGTTCACACCGCGCTCGATGGCCTGGAGCAGGTCGGTCTGGTGCGAGTTCGCGTCCTTGCCGACGAGCTCGGCGGCCTGCTCGCCCGACAGGCAGCGGATGCCCTGGTTCGTCTTGAAGTGGTACTTGACGAAGAAGGCCTCGCCCGACTCGTTGGTCCACTGGTACGTGTGGGAGCCGTAGCCGTTCATGTGGCGGTAGGACGCCGGGATGCCGCGGTCACCCATCAGCCAGGTGATCTGGTGCGTCGCCTCGGGGGCGTGCGCCCAGAAGTCCCAGACGTTGTCCGGCTCCTGCTTGCCCGTGAAGGGGTCGCGCTTCTGGGAGTGGATGAAGTCGGGGAACTTGATCGGGTCCTTGATGAAGAACACCGGGGTGTTGTTGCCGACGAGGTCGTAGTTGCCCTCTTCGGTGTAGAACTTGAGCGCGAAGCCGCGCGGGTCGCGGACCGCGTCCGCGCCGCCCAGCGAGTCGGCGACGGTGGAGAACCGCAGGAAGGTCTCGGTCTTCTTGCCGACCGTGTTCAGGAACGCCGCGCTGGTGTACGCGGTGACGTCGTCGGTCACCTCGAAGTAGCCGTACGCCGCCGAGCCGCGGGCGTGCACCACGCGCTCCGGGATGCGCTCGCGGTTGAAGCGGGCGAGCTTCTCCAGGAGCTGCTGGTCCTGGACCAGGAGCGGGCCACCGACGCCGGCGGTGGCGGAGTTCTGATTGTCGGCGACCGGGGCGCCGGACTCGGTCGTCAGCGTGCGCTTCGACATGGTGACCTTCCGTACGGGGTAACTGCTGACGGAAAGCGTCTTCCGTCATGCGGAACAGCCTAATTTCGGCGAGAACTAAACGTCAACAGTTTGTTGAACGAAGTTGAAGAGAGGTGATCCGGACGGCACCGGCGCTTGGGCGCGACAGGACAGGTGTCAGCGCCGGCGCCATCCGGAGACTCGGGCCCCCGTCAGGGGGAGGTGCGGCCCGGGATGCGGGCCGCGGGCTCAGATCTGAGCGCCGGAGAGGCGCTCGACCGCACGGAGCAGGGCGGAGTGGTCCAGGCCGCCGTCACCCTGGGCGCGCAGCGAGGCGACCAGCTGGGCGACGACCGCGCCGACCGGGAGCGCCGCACCGACGTTGCGGGCGGCGTCGGTGACGATGCCCATGTCCTTGTGGTGCAGGTCGATCCGGAAACCGGGCTTGAAGTCGCGGTTCAGGAAGTTGGCCTTCTTGCGGGTCAGGACCGTGGAGCCGGCCAGACCGCCGTTGAGCACGTCCAGAGCGGCTTCGAGGTTGACGCCCGACTTCTCGAGGAAGACGACGGCCTCGGCGCACGCCTGGATGTTCACCGCGACGATGAGCTGGTTGGCGGCCTTCACCGTCTGGCCGGAGCCGTGCGGGCCGCACAGGACGATGACCTTGCCGAGGGCCTCGAGGACCGGCAGGGCCTCGTCGAAGTCGGCCTGCTCGCCACCCACCATGATCGACAGGACGGCCTCGATGGCGCCGGCCTCGCCGCCGGACACCGGGGCGTCGATGACGCGGATGCCCTTGGCGGCGGCGTTCTTCGCGAGGTCGATCGAGGTCTGTGGGGTGATCGACGACATGTCGATGATCAGCGCGCCGGACTTGGCGTTCTCGAGGATGCCGTTCTCACCGTAGGAGATGGCCTCGACCTGCGGGGAGGCGGGCACCATCGTGATGATGACGTCGGCGTCCTTGACGGCCTCGGCGATCGAGCCGGCCGCGGAGCCGCCGGCGGCGGCCAGGCGGTCCAGCTTGTCCTGCTCCAGGGTGAAGCCGGTGACCGAGTAGCCGGCCTTCAGCAGGTTCTCGGCCATGGGGGAGCCCATGATGCCGAGACCGATCCACGCGATCTTGGGGAGGTTGCTCATGATGAGGGTCCTTCTCTTAATGCTTTGTACGAAAAGTTCGTGACGTGCCTGGCTGATCGCCTGGACTTTGTCCGCCTACTTCGCGGCGCGGGCCTCGGCCGGCAGCCATGCGAAGGACGCGGCAGCGTCGGCGGCCTTGTACTCCAGGCCTACGTAGCCCTCGTATCCGGCCTTCTTCAGCTGGTCGAGCAGCTCCTCGAGGGGCAGCTCGCCGGTGCCCGGGGCACCTCGTCCGGGCTTGTCCGCGATCTGGACGTGCCCGGTCTTGGCGGCGTACTTTTCGATGACCTCGGAGAGGTCCTCATCGTTCATCGCCAGGTGGTACAGGTCGAGCAGGAACTTGGCGTTGCCGAGGCCGGTGGCCTCGTTCACCTTGTCCACTACCTCGATGCCGGCCGGGGCGCTCACCAGCGGGTAGAGCGGCGACTCGGGCTTGTTGAGGGTCTCGATCAGGAGGATCGCGCCGACGCGGTCCGCGGCCTGAGCCGCCACGACCAGGTTCTTCAGTGCGAGCTCGTCCTGCACGGCCGGGTCCACGCCTTCGACGCGGTTGCCGTACAGGGCGTTCAGTGCCTTGCAGCCGACCGAGGCCGCGAAATCGGCGGCCACGTTGATGTTGGCGTTGAAGCGCTCCGACTCCTCACCGGGAACCGAGACCGCACCGCGGTCCGGGCCCGGCAGCTGGCCGGCGTAGAAGTTCAGGCCCACCAGCTGGGTGCCGGCGTCCTCAAGAGCCTGCTTGAGGGCGTCGAGCTCCTCCTGTGCGGGGGTGGGGGTCTCGATCCAGGGCCACCACAGCTCGACCGCCGTGAAGCCCGCCGCGGCGGCAGCCGCGGGGCGCTCCAGGAGCGGGAGTTCCGTGAAGAGGATCGAAAGGTTTACATCGAAGCGCTGGTCCGTGTATCCCATGAGGGGTGTGCGCTCCTTCCGTATTGCGGAAGTTAGTTTCTGCTTGATGGAAGACTGCATCGGGCTTGTCCCGGATGTCAAGTACGGACTGCCGGAAAATCGAGAGCGCGGGGTAGCTTGACCGCGTGCGATTGAGAGTGGAGTTCACGACCGAGCCCTTCGACCTCGAAGAGGCTCCTGCCCATGCCGTGGCCGCGCGTGAGGTCATCCAGAAGGCCCAGCTGGACGCGGTGGACGTCGGTCCGTTCGGCAACACCGCCGAGGGCGAGGCCGACCGGGTGCTGGCGGCGGTGGGCGCGCTGCTGCGCGATTCCCTGGAGGCCGGAGCCACGCGCGTCTCGCTCCAGGTCAACGTGATCGGGGAGGACACCCCATGACCGAGCCCCGCGACCACCCCTTCGTCACCGCGGTCAAGCCGCTGGTGGACGCCATGGGCGGCGAGCTGATGGACCCGGCCCTGGCGCAGCCCGACGACGTCGTGCTCAGCTGGGAGGGCCAGGACCTGCTGGCCGTGCGCCTGCCGCAGCTCTCGGATTCGCTGGACCACATCCTGGCGGCCCTGGAGCGCCGGCACGGCGTACCGTTGTCGCAGCTCGACCGGAAGTCCAAGCAGGACGTGGTGCGGATACTGGAGGCGCGGGGCGCCTTCTCCGTGCGGCACGGCGTGGAAACGGTCGCGAGCGCCCTGGGGGTGAGCCGCTTCACGGTCTACAACTACCTGAACCGGGATTCCGGCCCCAAAGGCAGCGCCAAGAGCAGCCAAGAGTGAAAGACTGCTGACCCGCAGTGATGAGCCGCCGCCCAATTCACCCGGGCGGCGGCTTTTGTGTACGGGAAGTTTCAACAAAGTGTTGACGCCGTGTTGTCGAGAGCGTTAGCTATGCGCAGCCCGTCAAAGCAACAACAGGCCACGGAGGCCTACCGTGACTTCGAGTCCGACCCCGGGTCTCACCCGGTTCAACACCTTGGACGACAGCGCGGCCACGGCCGAGCTGCACGAGGTGTGCGCCAGTTCGGCGTGGGGGAGCAAGCTGCTCGCCCAGCGCCCCTTCGCCACCGCAGAGTCCCTGTTCGCCGCGAACGAAGCCGCCATGGCGGAGCTCACCGCGGAGGACCTGGGCGAAGCGATGGGAGGCCACGCGCCGATCGGCCGGCCGAAGCCGGGAGACCCGACCTCCGCCCGCGAGCAGCGCGGCATGGCCGGTGCCTCGGAGGAGCTCAAGAACGAGCTCCTCGAACTGAACCTGGCGTACCAGGACAAGTTCGGCCACGTCTTCCTCATCTGCGCCACCGGTGCGACCGGTGAGTTCATGCGGGACGCGGTCAAGGTCCGGATCGACAACTCGCCGGAGCAGGAGCGGGAAATCGCCCGCGGCGAGCTCGTCAAGATCAACAAGATCCGCCTGACCCGCCTCGTCGAACTCGCAGAAGAAGGAGAGTGACCATGAGCACCGAGACCACCGCGTCGGTGTCCACGCACATCCTGGACACCAGCATCGGCAAGCCCGCCGAGGGCGTCGCCATCTCCCTGTCGGCCCGTACGGGTCTGGACGGCGAGTGGGCGGCCCTGGGCGGCTCCGCCACCGATGCGGACGGGCGCTGCAAGGACCTGCCGGCGCTGCCGGAGGGCACCACACACGTGCGTCTCGACTTCGAGACCGAGACGTACTTCGAGAAGAAGCAAGCCGAGGCGCAGCAGGACGCCCCCCGCGTAAGGGACAGCGGTGCGTTCTTCCCCGAGGTCACCATCACCTTCGCGGTGAACCCGGGCGAGCACTACCACGTACCGCTGCTGCTCAACCCGTTCGGCTACTCCGTTTACCGAGGGAGCTAGCATGGCCACGATTCTGGGCCAGAACCAGTACGGCAAAGCAGAGAACCGCGTCGTCAAGATCACGCGGGACGGCGACACGCACCACATCAAGGACCTGAACGTCTCGGTCGCTCTCTCCGGCGACATGGACGACGTCCACTACTCCGGCTCGAACGCCAACGTCCTGCCGACGGACACCACCAAGAACACGGTGTACGCGTTCGCCAAGGAGTACGGCATCGAGTCCGCCGAGCAGTTCGGCATCCACCTGGCGCGCTGGTTCGTCAACAGCCAGGAGCCGATCCAGAAGGCGCGCATCCGGATCGAGGAGTACGCCTGGTCCCGGATCGCCACCTCGGACGCCAACTCGAAGTTCATCGGCTCCGACGAGGTGAACCACTCGTTCGTCCGCGAGGGCGGCGAGACCCGGGTCACCCAGATCACGTACGACGGCAAGAACTGGGAGGTCATCTCCGGCCTCAAGGACCTCGTCGTCATGAACTCCACGAACTCCGAGTTCTGGGGTTACGTGAAGGACAAGTACACGACCCTGAAGGAAGCGTACGACCGCATCCTCGCCACCCAGGTGTCGGCCCGCTGGCGCTTCAGCTGGTCGGACGACGACCAGCGGATGCCGAACTGGGAGAAGTCCTACGCCGAGACCCGGAAGCACATGCTCCAGGCCTTCGCGGAGACCTACTCCCTGTCGCTGCAGCAGACCCTGTACCAGATGGGTTCGCGCATCATCAACCACCGTTCGGAGATCGACGAGGTCCGCTTCTCGCTCCCGAACAAGCACCACTTCCTCGTGGACCTTGAGCCCTTCGGCCTCAAGAACGACAACGAGGTCTACTTCGCCGCGGACCGCCCGTACGGTCTGATCGAGGCCACTGTTCTCCGGGACGGCGTTGACGCCCGTATCCCCGTGGACATGACCAACCTCTGACGCGGCACGCGCGTCCCGGGGCTCCGCAGTGGCCCCGGGACCGCGCGACACACTTCAGCTTCCTGAATCGGCACCCGGACGCACACCTCGGGGCGGCAGTACTGTCAGCTGTCAAGGCCCCCGGCTCCGGCACTCAAATCTCCTGGGCCTTGCCGTGCCCATACCGCCACTGAAAGCACGAGGAAGTCCCATGGCAGCATCGGCAGCCCCTGACAGCGCGGTCGAGCGCATCGTCATCGAGAACTGTGCGATCGCGACGGTCGACGCGAACGACACCGAGTACGCCTCGGGTCACATCGTCGTCGCCGGCAACAAGATCGAGTCGATCGGTGCGGGCAAAGCCCCCGAGAACCTCGAGAACGTCGTACGCCGCATCGACGGCACCGGGCACCTCGTGACCCCCGGTCTGGTCAACACGCACCACCACTTCTACCAGTGGATCACGCGTGGCCTGGCCACCGACCACAACCTCTTCAACTGGCTGGTCGCGCTGTACCCGACGTGGGCGCGCATCGACGAGCAGATGACGTACACGGCCGCGCAGGGCTCCCTCGCCGCGATGGCCAAGGGTGGCGTCACCACCGCGATGGACCACCACTACGTCTACCCCAAGGGCTCCGGCGACCTCTCCGGCTCGATCATCCGCGCCGCCTCCGAGATGGGCGTACGGTTCACCCTCGCCCGCGGCTCGATGGACCGCAGCGAGAAGGACGGCGGCCTGCCGCCGGACCACGCCGTCGAGACCCTCGAGGGTGCGCTCGCCGACACCGAGGCGACCGTGAAGAAGTACCACGACGCCTCCTTCGACGCGATGACCCAGGTCGCCGTCGCCCCGTGCTCCCCCTTCTCGGTCTCCACCGAGCTGCTGAAGCAGGGCGCCGAGCTGGCCCGCCGCCTGGGCGTGCGCATGCACACGCACGGCTCCGAGACCGTCGAGGAAGAGCAGTTCTGCAAGGAACTGTTCGGCATGGGCCCGACCGACTACTTCGAGTCGACCGGCTGGCTCGGCGAGGACGTGTGGATGGCGCACAGCGTCCACATGAACGACTCCGACATCGCCGCGTTCGCCCGCACCAAGACCGGTGTCGCGCACTGCCCGTCCTCCAACGCCCGTCTGGCCGCCGGCATCGCCCGCGTCCCGGACATGCTCGCCGCCGGTGTCCCGGTCGGCCTCGGCGTGGACGGCACCGCCTCCAACGAGTCCGGTGAGCTGCACACCGAGCTGCGCAACGCGCTCCTCATCAACCGCCTGAACCCGGTCCACCGCGAGCGCGCCCTGAACGCGCGCCAGGCCCTGCGCCTCGGTACGTACGGCGGCGCCCAGGTCCTCGGCCGCGCCGACAACATCGGCTCGCTGGAGGTCGGCAAGTGCGCCGACCTGGTGCTGTGGAACCTGAGCACCTTCCTGCACTCCTCGATCGCCGACCCGGTCACCGCGCTGGTCTTCGGTGCGGCCGCCCCGGTGACCGCCTCGTTCGTCAACGGCAAGCAGATCGTCGAGAACAACCGCCTCCTCTTCGCGGACGAGGACGCCATCGCGGTGTCCACCCGGGAAGAGGCCCAGCGCCTCGCGCGGATCTCCGCGCAGGCCTGACCCTCCCCCAGCCACCGCTGGGAGGTACCCCAGAAGTCCGGCCGGGGGGGACGGCCCCCGGCCGGCGGCCGCGGACCCGAGCGGGGTCCGTGGCAGCCGTTCCCGGGTAGCGCCTGAGGAAATCCGAGGGCGCCCCCGGGAGCGGTGACTCGTGCCACTTGTGCTGCCGCGCGCGCTTCGCGCCATGGCCACGGCACCTCCAGCCCCGCGGCTGGAAGAACAGCGCGGAACCGGTTTTTGGGCGAATCGTTTCTGCACCCCTTGGGACACGTAGTCGCACCACCCACAACTCCATACAGGCTCGACTCGCACTCCTTTCGCACCACCTCCATGACACCCACGTCCCTGCCGACGTGTTACCCGACCGGAGGAAGCCGTGGCCGCAATGCCCAGGTTTCGCAAAGACGCAGTCGCCGTACCGCAGGTCTCCGGGGAGAAACACCCGGTCGACGAGACCCTGCCTCCGCTGAAAATGTTCACCAGCGGTCTCCAGCACGTGGCCGCCATGTACGCGGGTGTCGTCGCCCCGCCCATGATCGTCGGCCCTGCCGTGGGGCTGTCCGCCACCGAGACCGCCTTCCTGATGGGCGCCTCGCTCTTCACCGCCGGCCTCGCCACCCTCCTCCAGACCCTCGGGTTCTGGAAGATCGGCGCCAAACTCCCCTTCGTCAACGGTGTTTCCTTCGCCGGTGTGACCCCGATGATCGCGATCGGCAAGGGGGAGGGGGACAACGCCATCCCCGTCATCTTCGGCGCGATCATCGTCGCCGGAATCCTCGGCTTCTTCGCCGCCCCCTACTTCGGCAAACTCGTCCGCTTCTTCCCGCCGGTCGTGACGGGCACGGTCATCACCCTCATCGGCGTCTCGCTCCTGCCCGTGGCCTTCAACTGGTCGCAGGGCGGGAACAGCACCGCCCCCGACTACGGCTCGATGAAGAACATCGGCATGGCCGCCGTCACCCTGGTCATCGTCCTGCTGATGCGCAAGTTCCTGCGCGGCTTCCTCCAGCAGATCTCCATCCTGCTCGGCCTGGTCGCGGGCACGCTCATCGCCCTCCCGCTCGGCATGACCAGCTTCGACGCCGTCAGGAACGCGTCCGTGGTGGGCTTCCCGACCCCGTTCCACTTCGGCGCCCCGCAGTTCCAGGTCGCCGCGATCATCTCCATGTGCATCGTCATGCTCGTCTGCATGACCGAGTCCACCGCCGACATCCTGGCCCTCGGCAAGATCGTCGGCCGCCCGGCGGACGCGAGGACCATCGAGGGCGGCCTGCGCGCCGACACCCTCGGCAGCGCGATCAGCCCGCTCTTCAACGGCTTCATGTGCAGCGCCTTCGCCCAGAACATCGGGCTGGTCGCCATGACCAAGGTCCGCAGCCGGTTCGTGGTCGCGGCGGGCGGCGGCATCCTGATCCTGCTGGGCCTGTGCCCGATGGCGGCCTCCGTCATCGGAGTGGTCCCGCTGCCGGTCCTCGGCGGCGCCGGCATCGTCCTCTTCGGGTCGGTCGCGGCCAGCGGCATCCAGACCCTGGCCGGCGCGGCCATGGAGAAGGGCGAGAACGCCCTGATCGTCGCCGCCTCCGTGGGCATCGGCCTGATCCCGATCGCCGCGCCGGAGTTCTACCACGCCTTCCCGAAGGACCTGCTGGTCGTCCTCGACTCCGGCATCAGCACCGGATGCGTCGTGGCCATCCTGCTGAACCTGGCCTTCAACCACCTCGGCGCCAGGAAGGGCGCGGCCTCGGGGGCCGCGCCGGATCCGGTACCGGTGCACTGACCGGCGCTGCCGGGCCGAACGGCGGTGCGCACGTCACCCACTGCGGGCGTGACGTGCGCACCGCCGTTCGCGGGCCCGGTCAGCAGGTCGAGTGGAAGAGCCCGGCGACCCGCTCGGTGGCGGCCAGCCGGTTGTAGACCTCCACGGCTGCGGTCGTCTCCGCCACGTGCACCTCGATCCCGGCCGCCCGGAGCGCCTCCAGGGTCTGCGGGGCGATCCCGAGGCGCTCGTCCATGCCCCGGCCGAGCACCACCGCGGTCACCCCCAGGCCGAGGAACTCGTGCACCTCCTGCGGCTGGATGCCGGGCTCGTGCCGCGTGCCGTGCTCGGACCAGTCCCAGGGGCGGCCGCCGCCCGGGTAGAGCCTGAAGTCCTTGCCGGGGGGGAGCCCTTCGGCCTCGATCCGGCCCCACGAGAGGTGCGTGATGCGCGGGGAGCGCTCCGCGTCCGGGGTCGGCACCGGCTCTGGCACCGGCACCGGCTCTGGCACCGGGGGAGTCCACCGCATCAGGTTGCTCATCAGCTCGGCCTGTTCGATCGCGTCGTCCAGGGCGTGGTGCGTGTGGCGGCGCCGCGACAGCAGTTCGCGGGGCATCCGGCCCTTGACCGCGGCGCGCAGCGGCACCCGGGCCTTCGTCGCGTAGAGGGTCTTCATGTCCAGGCAGCCGGAGTGGCCGAACGGGCTGTCCCCGCCGAACCGCATCAGGTACCAGTACAGGAAGGTCCAGTCGAAGGGGGCCGGGTAGCCGCACATCACCGGCTGCGCCCCGGCCTCGGCGGACACCTTCCGCACCCAGGTGCGGAACGCGTCCATGGCCGCCGCCGGATCGGTGCCCTCCCGGATGAGCCGGTCGCGGTCCAGCCCGCTCACCGCGAGTGCCTCGGGCACGAACTCCTCGCTGATGGGACGCAACTCGCGGTAGAAGGTCTGCCGTTCGGGATCAGCGGCCGTATACGAAGCCCCGTCCTGCCGGCCCGCGACCGCGGCCCCGAAACTGATCATCGAATACGGGCCGGGAATGGGTCCGTCGGCCTCGATGTCGACGGAGATGTACAGGCTGGGACGTGCGGTGCGGGCTGCCATGCGCCCGAGGATGCCACCACCCCGCGCGGCGATCACCCCGTTTTCCGGGGGCCGGGTGCGCGGAATCGACGCCCGGCCGTACCGGAGGGACCATGGGAAGCGGGGTGCCCCGGACCGAAGGAACGGCCATGTTCGAAAACAGCAGGGCATTCAGCGGATTCGCGGTCGACGACCTGGAGCAGGCCAAGGAGTTCTACGGCTCGACCCTCGGCCTGAATGTCTCGCAGGACGAGGAGATGGGCCTCCTCCGCCTGGACCTCGCGGGCGGCACCACGATCATGGTCTACCCGAAGGAGGACCACCGGCCCGCGACCTACACGATCTTGAACTTCCCCGTGGACGACGTCGAACGGGCCGTCGACGAGCTGACCGCCCGCGGTGTCGCGTTCGAGCGCTACGAGGGCTTCGAGGCGGACGCCAAGGGCATCGTGCACGGCGACGAGGGCATGCCCACCATCGCATGGTTCAAGGACCCGGCGGGCAACATCCTGTCCGTGCTGAACGGTGGCGGCCCCTGAGGTGTACGCGGCCCTGCCCGCCGGCAGGGCCGCGTACGCCCGTTCACCGGCCCTAGGAGGCCGGGGTCAGGAACATCCCGGTCTGGTCCCCGCCCGCGGTGTTCTTGCAGCTGAAGCCGGAGCTCGCGGGCTGGGCGACGACCAGGGCGAGGCAGCGTCCGGCCGCCAGCTGGCCGAAGTAGTTCGGGTGCATGGACTCCTGGATCAGGCCCTGCGACTCGTTGTTGTCGATCCAGCGCGCCCACTCGCTGGTCTTCGCCGAGGCCGGCACCGTGGAGGTCACCTGCTTGCTGGCCTTCGCGCACACCTCACGGCCCTGCATCATGTCCCGCAGGTCCAGGAACTGCACGCCCTTGGCCGCCGCGACCGCCTTGATCCGGTTGGCTATCTGCGGCACCAGCGAATCCCGCGCCCAGTCCGAGTCCCGGTTCCAGAAGGGGCAGCCGCCCGTGTTGAGCCGGCTCCAGTCGCTCTGGGTGTACCGGTTCTCCGCGCCCCGCGGGATCGGCGACGGGTAGGACTGCAGCACGATCCGGTACGAGGAGTCGGCGTACCCGGCCGCGCGCATCACGGCCCGCACCTCGTCCACGGACTTGCCGACCTTGCCCATGACCGCGTCGATCTTCTGGTCGACCCCGTACTGCTGGTCGTCGTAGCAGTACGAGTTCCAGATGACGAAGTCGAGCGCGCAGTCCTTGATGATGTCGGCGAAGCCCAGGTCGTTCCCGCCGATGGACAGGGCGATGACCTTGACGTCGTGGCTCGCGGCCACCGCGGCCAGCTGGTCCGCCTGGGGCGCCTCGCCCTTGAAGGCGACCCCGCCGTTGGAGGCGCGGAACACGTTGTCGGAAACCGCCCCGGAACAGGCCAGGTTCACGGCGACGTCGGCGATCGGCCCGGCGCTGCGCACCTCGGCGGAGTCGGAGCGGTGACACCCGCCGGCGGTGGTCCCGTAGACCTTGCCGGGATCGTAGGTGCTGCCGCTGACCCAGCCCCGGTCGGTCCCGTTCCTGCTCCCGGTGTTGGTGAGGGTGTTGCCCTTCCAGCGCCCGGCCTCGCCGGAGATGTAGCTGTCGCCCATGGACACCACGGCGGTGGGTCCGGTGCCGGGACTGGCCGCGGAGGTACCGGCGCCGCCGGCCACGAGCGCGCCGGCGGCGAGCGGCAGGACCAGTCCGGCACCGGCCAGTCGTCGCACCCGACGGCGGTCCCGGTCCTTGCTGACGTTGCGGAATCCGATCACTGCGGAACTCCTGCGTTTTCGGCCATGCCGAAGTCGGCAACGACTCCGTTGCGTGGCTGGGAAAGTGGGGGTACCGCCGGCCGGTGGCATCGGAAAGGTGACACGGGCCCACTTGTTACCGCTAGGTACAGGGAAGTTACGAACAAGTAACAACCGATCGGTCGTTCGGGAGTTCATTCCTCCTGTTGTGGAACGCAAACGGCTCCGCCCCCGCGCCGTGAAGGCGACGGGGGCGGAGCCGGCGGGTTCGGCCGCTGTGCGTTTCAGCCGGATCCGGGGATCAGCCGACCAGCTGGTCGTAGGCGGGAAGGGTCAGGAAGTCCGCGTAGTCCGCGTCCAGGGAGACCTGGAGCAGGAGGTCGTGGGCCTGCTGCCACTTGCCGGCCGCGAAGGCCTCCTCGCCGACCTCGGCGCGGATGGCGGCCAGTTCCTCGGCCGCGATCTTGCGGGTCAGGTCGGCCGTGGCCGTCTCGCCGTTCTCGAACACGACGCCTGCGTTGATCCACTGCCAGATCTGCGAGCGGGAGATCTCCGCGGTGGCCGCGTCCTCCATCAGGCCGAAGATGCCGACGGCGCCGAGGCCCCGCAGCCACGCCTCGATGTAACGGATGCCGACCTGGACCGCGTTGCGCAGGCCCTCGTACGTCGGCCTGGCGTCCAGGGAGTCGATCGCGATGAGCTCGCCCGGGGCCACCGAGACGTCCTCGCGCAGCCGGTCCTTCTGGTTCGGCTTCTCGCCGAGCACGGCGTCGAAGGAGGCCATCGCGATCGGCACCAGGTCAGGGTGGGCGACCCAGGAGCCGTCGAAGCCGTCGCCGGCCTCGCGGTCCTTGTCGGCCTTGACCTTCTCGAAGGCGACCTTGTTGACCTCGGCGTCCTTGCGGGACGGGATGAAGGCCGCCATGCCGCCGATGGCGTGCGCGCCGCGCTTGTGGCAGGTGCGGACCAGCAGTTCGGTGTACGCCCGCATGAACGGGGCGGTCATCGTCACCGCGTTGCGGTCCGGCAGGACGAACTTCTCGCCGCCGTCGCGGAAGTTCTTCACGATGGAAAAGAGGTAGTCCCAGCGGCCCGCGTTCAGGCCGGCCGCGTGGTCCTTCAGCTCGAAGAGGATCTCCTCCATCTCGTACGCGGCGGTGATCGTCTCGATGAGGACGGTCGCGCGGACCGTGCCCTGCGGGATGCCGACGTAGTCCTGGGCGAAGACGAAGATCTCGTTCCAGAGGCGGGCCTCCAGGTGCGACTCCGTCTTCGGCAGGTAGAAGTACGGGCCCTTGCCGAGGTCGATCAGGCGCTTCGCGTTGTGGAAGAAGTAGAGGCCGAAGTCCACGAGCGAGCCGGAGGCCGGGCCGCCCTCGAACCGCAGGTGGCGCTCCTCCAGGTGCCAGCCGCGCGGCCGCATCACGACGGTGGCGAGCTGGTCGGCGGGCTTCAGGGCGTAGGCCTTGCCCGTGCGCGGGTCGGTGAAGTCGATGCGGCGCTCGTAGGCGTCGATGAGGTTGAGCTGGCCGAGGACGACGTTCTCCCAGGTGGGAGCGGAGGCGTCCTCGAAGTCGGCGAGCCAGACCTTGGCGCCCGAGTTCAGGGCGTTGATGGTCATCTTGCGGTCCGTCGGACCGGTGATCTCCACACGACGGTCGTTCAGCGCGGCCGGGGCCGGCGCCACCTTCCAGTCGCCCTCGCGGACCTGTGCGGTGTCCGGGAGGAAGTCGAGGGTGGAGGTCCGGGCGATCTCGGCACGGCGCTCGGCGCGGCGGGCGAGGAGCTCGGCGCGGCGGGGGGCGAACCGCCGGTGGAGCTCGGCCACGAAGGCGAGGGCCGCTTCGGTGAGGACTTCGTCCTGCCGGGGCAGGGGCTCGGCGTCGACGATGGCCAGCGGGGACGGCGCTGGTGCGGACATATCTGTCACTCCTTCAGCGGCGGTGCCTGGCGGCCGCGGGGAATGCTCGCGCGAGACGGCACGCAGTGCCGTCGGGTGTGGAGAGTTCCGGAATACGGTCGCGGGCGCCGTCTGTGGGTTCAGGGCGCTTCTGACCAGTGGATAGTAATTTCCTCATGGTGGAAGTTCAATGGTTTGTTGATGTCGAGATTCTCTGAGTCGACAGATTCCACTCTCCGGTGGCCCTCAGTGCCATCGCCGTCACGCCGTGCTCAGAGGAGACGCACCAGGTCGGGCGGGGTGTCGATGTCGAAGGCCTCCGCGATGTCCGAGCACTCCACCAGCATGAGCTCTCCGGCATGTCGCGCAAGGTGCACCCGCGCGCCCTTGTCGCCCGTCGCCGTGGCCGCGATGTCCGCCCAGCGGTCCGCCCCGAACAGCACCGGGTGGCCGCGCTCCCCGTCGTACGCCGCCGCCACCAGGCTCGCGGGGGAGCGGTAGGCCTCCCGGACCCGGGCCACGGCCGCCGGGCCGATGCCCGGCTGGTCCACCAGGGAGACCAGGGCCGCGCGGGCGCCCGTCCCGGCCAGCGAGGTGAGGCCGACCCGCAGGGAGGAGCCCATCCCCTCCGCCCAGTCCGGGTTGTCCACGACCACGCAGCCGGCCAGGTCGGCCCGCTCGCGGACCTCGGACGCCGAGGCGCCGAGCACCACGTGCACCGGGCCGCAGCCCGCCTCGCGCAGGACCCGTACGGCGTTCTCGACCAGCGGGCGGCCGCGGTAGGGGAGCAGGGCCTTGGGCCGCCCGCCGAGCCGGCGGCCGCCGCCGGCCGCCAGGAGCAGGCCCGCGATCACGGGTGAATCGGAGGTGGAGTCGTCGAAGGGGGAGTTGGCTGACATGCCACCGATTCTCGCTCCTGTACGCGATCCCGTGAGCGCCGCGCCAGCGTGCGCCGTACGGAGTCCAGCGCGGCCCCGACGCGCAGCGGCCGGGCGACCCGGTTCTCGGCGGCGGCCAGCAGGGCACGTTCGTCACGGTCGGTCAGCATCTGGGCTTCTCCTTGCCAATCGAGGGCCAATACGGCGAGTCTGGTCCTCGATTGGCCTGGCCGTCAGAGCCAATCAGGGGAGGTTGGCATGGCAAACGGGCGAGTGGTCCAGACAGCGGACAGAACGATCGGCAGCCGGCAGCTCGCCGCCCTGCTGCCCGCGGAGGTCCTGGCCCGCCCCGGCTACCGGGCGCTCGCCGACGCCGTCCGCACGCTGATCCTCGACGGCCGGATCGCCCTGCACGTGCGGCTGCCCGCCGAACGCGAGCTCGCGGAGGCCGTCGGCGCCAGCCGGGCCACCGTCACCGGCGCCTACGACCTGCTGCGCGAGAGCGGCTACGTCCGCAGCCGGCGCGGCTCCGGCACCTGGACCGAACTCCCCGACGGCCACCGTCCGGTCGGAGCCCATGCCCTCGTCGGCGCCGGCGGCTACAGCGCCGACGGCGAGCCCGGCATCGACCTCGCCATCGCCGCCATGGGCGCCCCCGAGGGCAGCCTCGCCGAGGCCTTCGCCTGGGCCGCCCCGCGCCTGCCCCGGCTCGCCCGCAGCCCCGGCTACCACCCGTTCGGCCTGCCCGACCTGCGCACGGCCGTCGCCGAGCGGTTCACCCGGCGCGGCCTGCCCACGCGACCCGAGCAGATCCTGCTCACGTCCGGCGCCCAGCAGGCCTTCAGCCTGGTCGTCAGCCTGCTCTGCCGGGCCGGGGACCGGGTCGTGACCGAGAACCCGACCTACGCCAACGCCCTCGACGCGCTGCGCCGCGCACGGCTGCGCACCGGTTCCATCGCCGTCTCCGACACGGGCTGGGACATGGAGATCGCCGAGTCCACCCTGCGCCAGACCGTGCCGAGGATGGCGTACGTCATCCCCGACTTCCACAACCCGACGGGCGCGCTGATGCCGCCGGAGCAGCGGCTGCGGCTCCTCGCGGCGACCCGTGCGACCGGGACCTGGGTCGTCGTCGACGAGACCATCGCGGACATCGCGCTGGACGTGCCCGCGCCCCCGCCGCTGGCCTCCCTCGCGCCGCGCGGCGGCGCGGACCACGTGGTCACCATCGGCTCGCTCAGCAAGACGCACTGGGGCGGCCTGCGCGTGGGCTGGATCCGGGCCGGCGCGAAGATGATCGCCGAGCTGACGGCCGTACGGGTTTCGGCCGACATGACCGGCTCGGTCCTCGACCAGCTGGTCGCGCTCCCGCTGATGGACGCCATGGACCGGACCCTGCCCGCACGGCTCGCGCAGCTGCGGATCCAGCGCGAGGCCCTGGTGCAGGCGCTCCAGCGGCACACGCCGGAATGGTCCTGGCGGATCCCGCCGGGCGGGCTCTCGCTCTGGGTCGACCTGGGCGAGGCGGTCAGCTCCGCCCTGGCCGAGCGGGCCGCGGCCGCCGGCGTGCACATCGGCCGGGGCGCCCGGTTCGGCGTGGACCCGGGCACCTTCGAACACCGCCTCCGGATCCCGTACACGCTCTCCGCCGACCGCCTGGACGAGGGCGTCCGCCGCCTCGCGAGCGCCTTCCACGACGGGGTCCCGCTGCAGTCGGCGGTGGAACGCCCGCACTGGGTGGCGTAGTACCCCGCGCTACGCCCGCTCGCGGAAGAACGCGTTCGCCGCCGGGCGGAACATCAGGGCCACCGCCGTCAGGACGGCCGCCAAGTGGACGGTCCGGCTGACGCCGAAGACCCATTCCAGGGCGTCCGCCCGGGCGAGCGCGTCGGCGAGCGATCCGCCGTCGAGGAGGAATCCGAGCGGTTCGACGACCAGCGAGGCGGTGCCGAGGACGCCGAGGCCGATGGCCAGGGCGATCCGGGCCCAGCCGGCCCCGCGGCGCATCCGTACGGCGACCAGCACGGCGGCGGTGAACACGGCCAGCCGCACCGCCAGGCCCACGCCGAACCCCTCGGCCGGATCCCGGCCGACCATCAGGGCGGTCTCGAAGGCGCCGGCGGCCACGGCCGTGACCCACAGTGCGAAGGCGGCCCGGACGGGAGCGGCCGGCCGGCCGGGGTTCCGGTGCCGTGGGGAACGGTGCGCGGCGGCGGACGTGGCAGACATGGGAGGCTCGCTTTCCAGACGGGGTCTCGACACCCCGATGCTCGCGCCGGACCCGGGTCCCGCACGCGCCGGTGGCCTGGTGTGTCCGCCCGGGGGCTGGCCCCCCTGCCGGACCTACGGCGTGCGGATCAGCCGGCGGGTGGCGGCCGCCGCGACCGCCGAGGTGCGGGAGTCGACGCCGAGCTTGGCGTAGACGTGCACCAGGTGGGACTTGACCGTGGCCTGGCTGAGGAAGAGCTTCTTCGAGATCTGCTGGTTGGACAGGCCGTCCGCGACCAGCTGCAGCACCTCCAGCTCCCGCTTCGTCAGCGCCTCCGCCGGGGTCCGCATCCGGTCCATCAGCCGCAGCGCCACCGCCGGGGCGAGTGCCGACTGGCCCGCGGCGGCCGTGCGCACCGCCGCCGCCAGTTCCTCCGGCGGGGCGTCCTTGAGCAGGTAGCCCGAGGCGCCCGCCTCCACCGCCGCCAGGATGTCCGCGTCCGTGTCGTACGTGGTCAGGACCAGCACCCGGGGGGAGCCCGGGCGGGCGGTGATCAGGGCCGTCGCCTCGGAGCCGTGCATGCCGGGGCCGGGCCCGAACTGGAGGTCCATCAGCACCACGTCCACCGGCTCGGACGCGGCCAGCTCCACCGCCCGCTCGGCGGTCGCGGCCTCGGCCACCACCGCGAAGTCCGCCTCGGTGTCCAGGACCGCGCGCAGCCCCGCCCGGACCACCGGATGATCGTCGGCGAGCAGCAGCCGGATGGTCATCGTCAGGCCTCCAGGGGCAGCGGCAGGGTGACGGCCACGGCGGTGCCCTGGCCCGGGGCGGACTCCACGGTGAACAGCCCGCCCAGCGTCTCGGCGCGCGAGCGCATCGCGGGCAGCCCGAAGCCGCCGTCACCGGAGCCCGACGCGGCCGAGGAAGGGTCGAAGCCGTGGCCGTCGTCGACGATGTCCAGCGTGACCGAGGCGTCCATGAAGGTCAGGGTGATCTCGGCGCGCCCGGCCCGCGCGTGCCGCACCACATTGGCCAGCGCCGACTGCGCGATCCGCAGCAGGGCCACCTCGTACGGGGTGGGCAGCACCCGCGGGCTGCCGGTCAGCGAGAACCGCACCCGCGGCCCCGGCACCCCCGCGCACAGCCGCTCCAGCGCGGCGGCGAGCGACCCGTGCTCCAGGTCCGGCGGGGTCAGGGCCCGTACGAAGCGGCGCGCCTCGGCGAGGTTCTCCTGCGCGGCCTCCCGGGCCCGGGCGATGTGTTCCAGCGCCGGGGCCTCCTCCGGCAGCGCCCGCTCGGCGGCCCGCAGCAGCAGCTGGATGGAGGACAGCCCCTGGGCGAGGGTGTCGTGGATCTCCCGGGCGAGCCGCTCCCGCTCGGCCAGGATCCCGGCGCCCCGCTCGGCCGCGGCCAGCTCGGCCCGGGTGGTGATGAGCTCCTCGATCAGCTCGCGACGGCGCTCGCTCTCGCGGTACAGCGCCTGGTAGCCCAGCACGGTCGCCACCGCCACCGCCCCGCCCAGCAGCGGCCCCAGGAAGGCCCCCGGGGTCGCCGTGCTGCTGTGCGCGAGGAACCCGCCGATGGCCGCGCAGGCGGTCACCGCGACGGCCGCGACGCCCCAGCGCAGCCGCAGCAGGTGCAGCTCCAGGAAGTACAGCGGGAAGGCGATCCACAGCCCGTCGGGGGAGACCGCCAGCAGCGCCGCCCAGGCCGCGCCGAGCCCGGCCAGCCACACCGCCCCGGCGCGCGGCGAGCTGTGCACGGCGGGGGCCCGTACGCCGGCCGCGTAGAAGGCGGCCAGTACCGCGCAGGCGGCGATCACCCAGCCGGCCCGGGGCGCGGAGTCGGCCACGGCCCGGCCGGCGGCGAGCGCGAGCAGCCCGAAGAGCAGCGCGTGCAGGCACAGCCGCAGCACTTTCGACACGGGGGTGAGGGCGCGGGAAACGGAGGGAAGGGGGGCGGTGGGAAGCGGGGCGGTGGCAGCAGTCATGACCGGACCAGCGTAAGTCGGGCCCGGCCGGCCCCGGTCAACCGAAAGTTTGATGTACCCGTGCGCCCTTCGATACGAGGATCTCTACTGTGGCGCGATGCCTTGTGTCCACGCGGAACACCAGGGTGGGGAACATGTTCGTCGCATGGAGAGATCTACGGTTCGCCAAGGGACGCTTCGCCCTGATGGGCTCGGTCGTCCTGCTGATCACGCTGCTGGTCGGCCTGCTGTCCGGGCTCACCTCCGGCCTGGCCCGGGAGAACATCTCGGCCATCACCGGCCTGCCCGCCTCGCACCTGGCCTTCGCCGCGCCCGCCGGGGACCAGAAGGTGTCCTTCACCAACTCCCAGGTCCCCGAGTCCGCCTGGCTGGCCTGGCGCAAGCAGCCCGGGGTGACCTCGGCGGAGCCGCTCGGCATCCGCACCACCAACGCCGTCTCGGGTGAGCGCACCGCCGCCGTCTCGGTCTTCGGCGTGGACCCCGCCGGACGGCTCGGGCCGCAGCGCACCGGCCTCACCCAGGGACAGGTGGTCCTCGCCGAGAAGGCCGCGAAGGAGCTCGGCGGCCTCACCGCCGGCGCCAAGCTCAAGATCGGCCCGCTCGAGCTGACCGTGGCCGCCGTCTCCGGAACCGCCGCCTACAGCCACACCCCGGTCGTCTGGATGGACCTCAACGACTGGCAGCGCATCGGCAACCCCGGCACCTCCATCGACACCCTCGCCACCGTCGTCGCCGTCTCCGGCAGCGGCATCGACCTCGCGGCCGCCGACGGGGCCGCCGCGACCAGGGCCCAGACCGTCGACGAGGCCCTGGGCGCCATAGGCTCGTACCAGGCCGAGAACGGTTCGCTCCAGCTGATGCGCGGCTTCCTCTTCGTCATCTCCGCCCTGGTGATAGGGGCCTTCTTCACGGTGTGGACGATCCAGCGCAGCGGCGACATCGCCGTCCTGAAGGCACTGGGTGCCTCCACCCCGTACCTGCTGAAGGACGCCCTCGGCCAGGCCGTGGTGATGCTCGCCATCGGCACCGGACTGGGCACCGCGCTGGCCGCCGCCTTCGGCGCGCTGATCAGCGGCGGGAACGTGCCCTTCGTGCTCGACGCCGCCACGGTGCTCGTCCCCGCCGCGATCATGATCGTGCTCGGCGCGCTGGGCGCGGCCCTGTCCATCCGGCGGATCACCGCCGTCGACCCGCTGACCGCCCTCGGGAGCGCCCGATGACCCTGCTCGTCCACGACGTCACGCTCACCTACCCCGACGGCGAGAGCCGGCTGACCGCCCTCGACGCGGTCGCTCTGGAGGTGCCCGCCGGCACCCTGACCGCGGTGATCGGACCCTCCGGATCCGGCAAGTCCAGCCTGCTCGCGGTCGCCGCCACCCTGGTCACCCCGGACTCCGGCCGGGTCGTCGTCGCAGGCCAGGACACGGCGGGGCTCGGCGCCGCCGAGAAGTCGGCCCTGCGCCGGGAGAAGATCGGCATCGTCTTCCAGCAGCCGAACCTGCTGGCCTCGCTGACCGCCGCCGAACAGCTCCAGGTCATGGCGCACCTCTCCGGCCGGCCCGCCAAGGCCCTGCGCCGCCGCGCGCTGGAGCTGCTGGACGCGGTGGGCCTGGCGGACAAGGCCGACAAGAGGCCGCACCAGCTCTCCGGCGGCCAGCGCCAGCGGATCAACATAGCCCGCGCCCTGATGAACGAGCCCGCGGTGCTGCTGGTCGACGAGCCGACCAGCGCCCTGGACCACGAGCGCGGCGCCGCCGTGCTCGACCTGCTGGTCACCCTGACCCGCGAGCGCTCCACCGCCACGGTGGTGGTCACCCACGACCACGCCCACCTGGAGCGGATGGACCGTACGGCGACGATGGCCGACGGCCGCCTGACGCAGAGCCCGGAGCCGGGCACCGGTCCCGGCGTGCTGAGCGGCGTACGGGCCTCCTGAGCGGCCCGTGGGGGCACGTACGCGAAGGCCCCGGCCGTCCCTCGCTCCGAGGGACGGCCGGGGCCTTTACGCGCGGGCGCGTACCGCCTAGGCCGGGGTCTGGTTGGACAGGGCCACCGACAGCTCGGCGGCGACGCCTTGCAGGATCGGCACGAAGGACTCGGCCACGGCCTCGGTGACCCGGCCCGCCGGGCCGGAGATGGAGATCGCGGCGGCGGTCGGCGAGTTCGGCACCGACACGGCGAGGCAGCGGACTCCTATCTCCTGCTCGTTGTCGTCGACCGCGTAGCCCACCTTGCGGACCTGCTCCAGCGCGTCGAGGAAGCCCTCGGGCGTGGTGATGGTCTTCTCGGTCGCCGCCGGCATGCCGGTGCGCGCGAGGAGGGCCCGTACCTCGTCGGCGGGGGTGTAGGCCAGGAGCGCCTTGCCCACGCCGGTGGAGTGCGGCAGCACCCGGCGGCCGACCTCGGTGAACATGCGCATGGAGTGCTTGGACGGCACCTGGGCGACGTAGACGATCTCGTCCCCGTCGAGCAGGGCCATGTTCGCCGTCTCCCCGGTCTCCTCGACCAGGCGGGCGAGGTAGGGGCGGGCCCAGGTGCCCAGCAGCCGCGACGCGGACTCGCCGAGGCGGATCAGACGCGGGCCGAGGGAGTACCGTCGGTTGGGCTGCTGGCGGACGTAACCGCACGCGACCAGGGTGCGCATCAGGCGGTGGATCGTGGGCAGGGGCAGACCGCTGGCGGCGGAGAGCTCGCTCAGGCCGACCTCGCCCCCGGCATCGGCCATACGTTCGAGCAGATCGAAGGCGCGCTCAAGGGACTGGACGCCACCGCTGGCGGCAGGGGTCTTTGAGGAAGCGTCGGTGGTGCTGGCGCTGGACGTCGGCACGGCGCGGTCCTTTCGGTGCTGGCAGGCAAGGGAGCAGCCTACCCGGCGGTCGGCGTCGGTCCCAGTGCTGGGGTCTGGGCCGTCGCCGCCGGTCAGAGGCGGTTTGTCCTGGTGGCGGACGTCCTCGGGAAGTTACCTGCCCAGTTCCCGGTGGTGGTAGCTACATTCTGGATAGTGAAATCTTAATTCCATCCTGTGGAAACATCCAATTGCGGTCCTGGTGTGTCAGTGGTCCGTCCGGGCGCTCTTGACTGCTCCGGGATCGCCGTGAAGACTCCGTCAACAGAACGTTGAATTTCGCTCTGTGGAAGTAGATGGGGAGGTTCCGGTGGCCGACGTGGCTGTGGAACTGGTACTGCGCTCGACGCGCGTCATCACCCCCGAGGGGACGCGCGCCGCCTCGGTGGCCGTCGCCGGCGGGAAGATCACGGCCGTGCTGGCACACGACGCCGAGGTACCGGCCGGAGCCCGGCTGGAGGACTTCGGCGACGACGTCCTGCTCCCCGGCCTGGTCGACACCCACGTCCACGTGAACGACCCCGGCCGCACCGAGTGGGAGGGCTTCTGGACGGCCACCCGCGCCGCGGCGGCCGGCGGCATCACCACGATCCTCGACATGCCGCTGAACTCCCTGCCGCCGACCACCACGACCGACAACCTGCGCGTCAAGCAGGAGGTCGCCCGCGCCAAGGCGCACGTGGACGTCGGCTTCTGGGGCGGCGCCCTGCCCGACAACGTCAAGGACTTGGCGCCGCTGCACGACGCCGGCGTCTACGGCTTCAAGTGCTTCCTGTCGCCCTCCGGCGTGGACGAGTTCCCCGAGCTCGACCAGGAGCAGCTGGCCACCTCCCTCGCCGAGATCACCGGCTTCGGCGGCCTGCTGATCGTGCACGCCGAGGACCCGCACCACCTCGACGCCGCCCCGGTCGTGCCCGGCCCCAAGTACGCCGACTTCCTCGCCTCCCGGCCGCGCGACGCCGAGAACACCGCGATCGGCAACCTGATCGCCCAGGCGAAGCGGCTGAACGCGCGCGTCCACGTACTGCACCTGTCCTCCTCCGACGCGCTGCCGCTGATCGCCGCCGCCAAGGTCGAGGGCGTCAAGATCACCGTCGAGTCCTGCCCGCACTACCTCACCCTCACGGCCGAGGAAGTGCCGGACGGCGCCAGCGAGTTCAAGTGCTGCCCGCCCATCCGCGAGGCCGCCAACCAGGACCTCCTGTGGGACGCGCTCGCCGACGGCACCATCGACTGCATCGTCTCCGACCACTCGCCCTCCACCGCGGACCTGAAGACGAGCGACTTCTCCACCGCGTGGGGCGGCATCTCCTCCCTCCAGCTCGGCCTGCCCGCCATCTGGACCGAGGCGCGCCGCCGCGGCCGGACCCTGGAGGACGTCGTGCGCTGGATGTCCGCGGCCCCGGCCGCGCTGGCCGGCCTGGCGCAGAAGGGCGCGATCGAGGCCGGCCGCGACGCCGACTTCGCCGTGCTCGCCCCCGAAGAAACGTTCACTGTGGACCCGGCCGAGCTCCACCACCGCAACCGGGTCACGGCGTACGCGGGCAAGACCCTGCACGGCGTCGTGAAGTCCACCTGGCTGCGCGGTACGCAGATCGCCGACCACGGCACCCCGACCGAGCCCACGGGCCTCCTCCTCGAAAGGCAGAACTGACAGTGGCGATTCCTTCTTTCACCGGCAACGCGAACCCGTACGGAGGCGGCGACCCGTACGCGGACTACCGCACCGCGGACTTCCCGTTCACCCAGTACGCGAACCTCGCCGCCCGTGAGCTGGGCGCCGGCGTCATCGCTGCCAACGACGAGTTCTTCGCCCAGCGCGAGAACCTCCTCATCGCCGAGGCCGCGCACTTCGACCCCGAGCACTTCGGCCACAAGGGCAAGATCATGGACGGCTGGGAGACCCGCCGCCGCCGCGGCGTGTCCGCCACCCAGCCCTGGCCGACCGCCGAGGACCACGACTGGGCGCTCGTCCGCCTGGGCGCCCCCGGCGTCATCCGCGGCATCGTCGTCGACACCGCCCACTTCCGCGGCAACATGCCGCAGGCCGTCTCCATCGAGGGCACCTCGGTCGACGGCGCGCCGACCCCCGAGGAGCTCCTCGGCGACGACGTGAAGTGGACCACCCTGGTCCCGCGCACCGCGGTCGGCGGCCACGCGGCCAACGGCTTCGAGGTGAGCACCGAGCAGCGCTTCACGCACCTGCGCGTCAACCAGCACCCGGACGGCGGCATCGCCCGCCTGCGCGTCTACGGCGAGGTCCTGCCCGACCCGAAGTGGCTCGCCGCGCTCGGCTCCTTCGACGTGGTGGCCCTGGAGAACGGCGGCTCCGTCCAGGACGCGTCCAACCGCTTCTACTCCCCGCCGACCAACACCATCAACCCGGGCCGCTCCCGCAAGATGGACGACGGCTGGGAGACCGCGCGCCGCCGCGACAACGGCAACGACTGGATCCGCTACCAGCTCGTCACCGAGTCCGAGATCCGCGCCGTCGAGATCGACACCGCGTACCTCAAGGGCAACTCGGCCGGCTGGGCCTCCCTCTCCGTCAAGACGGGCGAGGAGGGCGAGTGGACGGAGTTCCTGCCGCGCACCCGCCTGCAGCCTGACACCAACCACCGCTTCGTGCTGGACGCCCCGGCGGTCGGCACGCACGTCCGGATCGACATCTTCCCGGACGGCGGCTTCTCCCGCCTTCGCCTGTACGGCTCCCTGACGGAGACCGGCGCGGCCGCGCTGGCCGCCCGCCACCAGGAGCTGGGCGGCTGACGCCACCCCGTTCGACCGCCCCGGGAGCCGACACTCCCGGGGCCATGCCCGGCTCGATGGGGCGCGCCGCGTCGCGGTGCGCCCCATCGGCATGCGTCCTGCCGTACGAACTCCCTTGCGGGTGCGGCACAGTGGGGCCCGGCGGCCCCGCCCGGGGGCCGGCCGGATCGGACAGGAGCAGGCCCGCATGACGGAGCAGACCATCCCGACCATCCCCGCGCAGCCGCGCACCCACGAGGAGCGGCTCAAGGACACCCTGGCCCGCTTCGAGAACGACGTCGACGTGTGGGTCGCCACCGCCGACGCGGACGGCGTCCCCTGCATGGTCCCGCTCTCCTTCCTGCGGGACGGCGAGACCTTCCTCGTCTCGACCCAGCGCACCAACCCCACCGCACGCAACCTGATCGCCAACGGCCGCGCCCGCCTGGCCTTCGGCCCCACCCGGGACGTGGTCCTGGTGGAGGGCACCGCGACGACGGTGGAGGCGGCCGACCTCGCCCCGGCCGTACGGGAGGCGTTCGCGGCCCGCACGGGCTTCGACCCGAGCGCCTTCGCCACGCCCTACCCGTACTTCCGGATCACGCCGGTATGGATCCAGGCGTGGCGCGAGGTCAACGAGATGGCGGGCCGTCAGCTGATGACGGACGGCCACTGGATCCCGTGACGTACGTTGCCCCGGGCCCGGCCAGCAAGGCCACCACGGCGGCCACCTCACCCGTCGTCCCGAAGCGCCCCAGGGCGGTCACCCCGGCCTGCGGCCCCGCGTGGGGCCCGTCCGCCGGGTTCATGCCGGTGTCCACCGGCCCCGGGTGAACGATGCGTAGAGCGTTCCGCCGGGGCCGGGGACCCGCTGGGTGACGCAGCTGCCGATGGTGATGATCCGCCCGGCCCCGCCCCAGTGCGGGGGCCGCGGCCGGGGTGGTGGTGAACACCCCGCGGACGTTGACCCCGAGCACCCGTTCCACCTCGGCCGCGGCCTCCTCGCCGCTGGGGGGCCGATGGCGTCGGCGGGAATCCGACCTCGTGTTCCCGCGGGGCCGTGCGTGGCGTCGCGACGAGATTTCGGGGGTCCGGAAGTCTGCACTCGTGTAGGGACGACCGAGCTAGGAGCGCAGAGCCATGGGAAAGCTGACCCTGACCACCTTCGTGACCCTCGACGGCGTGATGCAGGCCCCCGGTGGCCCGGAGGAGGATCGCAGCGGCGGGTTCGAGTACGGCGGATGGCTGGCGCAGTTCGCCGACGAGGGGATGCTGGAGTTCGTCAGGGAGGTCTTCGGGCGGACCGGGGCGTTCCTGCTCGGGCGGCGGACGTACGAGATCTTCGCCGGGTACTGGCCGCACCACGACGATCCGGCCGACCCCGTCGCGGGCAACCTGAACCGGCTGCCGAAGTACGTGGCCTCCACCACGCTCAAGGAGCCGGCCTGGGGCCCGGCCACCGTGCTCGACGGGGAGTACCTGCAGAGCGAGATCGTCCGGGTCAAGGACGCGCTGGAGGGGGAGCTGCAGGTGCACGGCAGCGGGCAGCTCGCGCAGTGGCTGCTGGCCCGGGACCTCGTGGACGAGCTGAACCTGCTGGTCTTCCCCGTGTTCCTGGGCGCGGGCCGGAAGCTGTTCCCGACCGGTGGGCTGCCGACCGCCTTCGAGGTGACCCAGTCCCGTGACACGCCGGCCGGAACCGCCATCCGTACCTACCGGCCGACGGGGCGGGCCACCTTCGGCACGGTCGGCTGAGACGGGCTAGCGCGGGTCCAGGGCGAGCTGGACCACGCGGCCCTCGCGCAGGACCAGCAGGTCCGGGGCCTCGTGCTCGTAGTGGCGGATGCGGCCGACCGGGCCGGGCGGGCGGACGTGGGGGGCCAGGATCAGCAGGAGGTCCTCCAGGTCCGGGAGCTGTTCCTCGTGGATCTCCTGGCGGGTGGTCAGGGCCCAGCCGCCGCGCTCGGTCGGCGCGAACTCGCCGACGAGCATGCCGCCGACCCGCCACGCCGGGCCCCGGGTCGAGAGCAGTCCGTCCCCCGTCAGCTGGTGCCGCACCTCCGCGAGCACGTCGTCCGGCGTGCTGTCGAGCAGGTCGAACGCCAGGTCCAGGGCGTAGAGATCAGCCATGCACCCGATGCTACGGGTCCCGTGCGGGGGGTCCGGAAACAGGTCGCCCGGCATGATCGGCTCCGGTAGCGTGCCCCCTGCACCCGTGCGAGCCGCCGTAGTCTCCACCTCTTCCATGACGTTGGAGACCTCCGATGACCGTGATCTCGCCGGCCCTCGAAGCCGCCCCCCGCCGGGCCTGGCTCGCCGACCTGCCGGTCCTGGCCGTCGCCGTCGTCTGGGGCGGCAGCTACCTCGCCGCCAAGGGCATCACCACCTCGCACACGGTCATCGCCGTGCTCGTGCTGCGGTTCGCCCTGGTCCTGCCCGTCCTGGTCGTGGCCGGGTGGTCGCGGCTGCGCGCGCTCGGCCCCGCCCAGCTGCGCTCCGCCGGGCTGCTGGGACTCGTACTCGGCGGGATCTTCCTCCTGGAGACCTACGGGGTCGTCCACACCTCCGCCACCAACGCCGGGCTGATCATCAGCCTGACCATGATCTTCACCCCGCTGGCCGAGGCCGCGGTGCGGCGGCGGGCGCCCTCCGCCGGATTCCTCGGGGCCGCGGCCGTCTCCGTGACCGGTGTCGTCCTGCTCACCCAGGGGGCCGGATTCACCGCGCCGGGCCTCGGCGACCTGCTCATCCTCGGCGCCGCCCTCGCCCGGACCCTGCACGTCCTGCTCATGGCCCGGATCGAGGCCGTCCAGGACGCCGACGCGCTGTCCCTGACCACCGTGCAGCTCGGCGTGGCCGTACTCGTCTTCGCGCTGCTGGCCGCCGTGCCCGGGACCGGGGCGAGCCCCTGGGCCGCCGCCGCCGGTTTCGGGGCCGCGGAGTGGGCCGGGCTGGCCTTCCTCTCCGTCTTCTGCACCCTCTTCGCCTTCTTCGTGCAGATGTGGGCCGTGCGCCGCACCTCGCCCTCCCGGGTCGGCCTGCTGCTCGGCACCGAGCCCCTGTGGGCGGCCGTCGCCGGCATCACCATCGGCGGCGAGCACCTCGGCCCCCTCGGCTACGCGGGCGCCGCCCTGGTGCTCGCCGGCACCGCGTGGGGCCGCCGCGCCGTCACCCCGGCCGCCTGAGCCCGGTCCGCGCACCTGTCCGGAAATCGACGCAGCCACGGGTGATCGTCCGCCATAGGGTGGCCCAATGCCCGTGCGCTTACAGAACCGGCAGGTCCGGGAGTTCCTCCAGGCGGACCCGGCGCCGCTCCCGGCGCGAGAGCTCGCAGGCTTCCGCGATCCGAAACGCCGCCAGTGCCTCCCGGCCGTCGCACGGGTTGGGCGCCTCGCCCCGTACGAAGTGGACGAAGGCCGCCAGCTCGGCCTCGTACGCCGGGGCGAAACGTTCCAGGAAGCCGGTCCACGGCTTGCTCGCCGGGGGCGGGCCGTGCGGTTCGGTGGAGGCGATCGGAGTCCGGTCGTCCAGCCCCACCGACACCTGGTCCAGCTCCCCGGCCAGCTCCATCCGCACGTCGTACCCGGCGCCGTTGCACCGCGTGCCGGTGGCCGTGACCAGGGTTCCGTCGTCCAGCGTCAGCACGGCCGCCGCCGTGTCGATGTCGCCCGTTTCCCGGAACAGGGCGGGTCCCGCGTCCGACCCGGCCGCGTACACCTCGACCACCTCGTGCCCGGTCACCCAGCGGACCATGTCGAAGTCGTGCACCAGGCAGTCCCGGTAGAGCCCGCCGGAGGTCGCCAGGTAGGCGGCCGCCGGCGGCGCCGGATCGGCCGTCATCGTCCGGACGGTGTGCAGCCGCCCCAGGGCGCCCGAACGGACCAGCTCGCGGGCCGTGCCGTAGCCCGCGTCGAAGCGGCGCATGAAGCCCACCTGGAGCAGCCCGCCCGCGGCCGCGACCTCCCGCAGCGCCGCCAGGGTCCGGTTCAGGTCCGGGGCCAGCGGTTTCTCGCAGAACACCGGCAGCCCGCCGCGCACCGCACGTACGACGAGGTCCGCGTGCGCCTCGGTCGCGGACGCGACCACCACGGCGTCCACGCCCCAGGTGAAGACCTGCTCCACCGAGGGCGCGGCGGTGGCCCCGAGCCGGTCGGCGAGGCGCGCCGCCCGCGCGGGATCGGCGTCCGCGAGCAGGAGCGAGCCGGCTTCCGGGTGGCGGGCCAGTACGGCGGCGTGGAAGGACCCGATCCGGCCCGTTCCGATGAGCCCGATGCGCATGCACTCAACCTGACCCTGTCGGCGGAACCTGTCAATCCGCCCGCGCATGTCAACCTGCCCGTGCGTGCCCCGATGACCCTTCATGGTCGACTGTGGCGGATACTGAGCGGCTGGACCGGAATGGAGCCGGAATGACCGGATTGGTGACCGGCTCGACGACGGACCGCATTGATGACGAGGGAAGGGCGCGGCGACGTGGCTAGGGTTCGGACAGGGGTGCGCGTCGTGGGCGCGGTGCTCGCGGCGGTACTGGGGGCCTCGCTCGCGGGCTGCAGCAGTACGGGTGGCAAGCGCGCCGAGGAGCGGGCGAAGGCCGCCGCGGCGGGCCGGCCGGCCGTCTCCACCCCGCGCTGGACCTTCGCGATGGTCACGCACGCGGGCGACGGCGACACCTTCTGGGACATCGTCCAGAAGGGCGCCAAGGAGGCCGCGGCGAAGGACAACATCAACTTCGTCTACGCCCACGACGACCAGGCTCAGCAGCAGGCGCAGTTCGTGCAGAACGCCATCGACCAGAAGGTCGACGGGATCGTCGTCAGCCTCGCCAAGCCGGAGGCCCTCAAGGACGTCATCGCCAAGGCCGTGAAGGCCGGCATCCCGGTGATCACGGTCAATTCCGGCTCCGCCCAGTCCGCCGAGTACGGCGCGCTGACCCACATCGGCCAGGACGAGGAGATCGCCGGCGAGGCGGTCGGCACCGAGCTGGGCAAGCGCGGCCGCAAGAAGGCCGTCTGCGTCCTGCACGAGCAGGGCAACGTCGGCCACGAGCAGCGCTGCGCCGGGGCCAAGAAGACCTTCAGCGGCACGATGGAGAACCTGTACGTCGAGGGCACCAACATGCCCTCCGTCCAGGCGGCCATCCAGGCGAAGCTGCAGGCCGACCCGTCCGTCGACGCGATCGTCACCCTCGGCGCCCCCTTCGCCCCGACCGCGATCAAGGCGAAGGAGGCGGCGGCCAGCAAGGCCGAGGTCGACACCTTCGACCTCAACGCCTCCGTGGCCCGCGACCTCAAGTCCGGGGCCCTCGGCTTCGCCGTCGACCAGCAGCCCTACCTCCAGGGCTACGAGGCCATCGACCTGCTCTGGCTGTACCGCTACAACGCGAACGTGCTCGGCGGCGGCCGCCCGGTGCTCACCGGACCGCAGATCGTCACCGCCGCCGAGGCGTCCAAGCTGGAGGAGTTCATCAAGCGGGGCAGCCGATGAGCACGCAGGCCGCCGTCGACGAACGGCTCGCGCCGACCTCCGTCGTGCGCAAGCTGCTCGCCCGCCCGGAGCTCGGCTCGGTGGTGGGCGCCGCCGCCGTCTTCGTCTTCTTCTCCATCGCCGCGCCCAGCTTCCTGCAGGCCTCCAGCCTCAGCACGGTCCTGTACTCGGCCTCGACCATCGGGATCATGGCCGCTCCGGTGGCGCTGCTGATGATCGGCGGCGAGTTCGACCTCTCCGCCGGTGTCATGGTCACGACGTCCGCGCTGGTGAGCTCGATGTTCAGCTACCAGATGACGGCCAACGTCTGGGTCGGCGTCGCGGTGTCGCTGCTGGTCACGCTGGCCATCGGCTTCTTCAACGGCTTCATGCTGACCCGCACCAGGCTGCCCAGCTTCATCATCACGCTCGGCACCTTCCTGATGCTGACCGGCCTGAACCTCGGCTTCACCAAGCTGATCAGCGGTTCGGTCTCCACCAAGACCATCGCCGACATGGAGGGCTTCTCCTCCGCGCGGGCCCTGTTCGCCTCGCAGTGGAACATCGGCTCGGTCACCCTCAAGGTCACCATCCTGTGGTGGTTCGCCATCGTCGCCGTGGCCACCTGGATCCTGCTGCGCACCCGCGCCGGCAACTGGATCTTCGCCGTCGGCGGCGGGGCCGACGCGGCCCGCGCGACCGGCGTGCCCGTCGTGAAGACCCGTATCGGCCTCTACATGGGCGTCGCCCTGTGCGCCTGGATCTCCGGGCAGCACATCCTCTTCTCGTTCGACGTGGTCCAGTCGGGCGAAGGCGTCGGCAACGAGTTCCTCTACATCATCGCGGCCGTCATCGGCGGCTGTCTGATGACCGGCGGCTACGGCTCCGCCATCGGCTCGGCGGTCGGCGCCTTCATCTTCGGCATGACCAGCAACGGCATCGTCTACGCCCAGTGGAACCCGGACTGGTTCAAGTTCTTCCTCGGCGCGATGCTCCTGCTGGCCACGCTGCTCAACGCATGGGTCCGCAAGCGGGCGGAGGCACGGTCATGACCACGGCACTCGTGAAGCTGACCCACGTCAGCAAGTACTACGGCAACATCCGCGCCCTCCAGGGGGTCTCCCTGGAGGTCTCGGCGGGCGAGATCACCTGCGTCCTCGGCGACAACGGCGCCGGCAAGTCCACCCTCATCAAGATCATCGCGGGGCTGCACCGGCACGACGCCGGCACCTTCGAGATCGAGGGCGAGGAGACCGTGCTCGCCAACCCGCGCGCGGCCCTGGACCTCGGCATCGCCACCGTCTACCAGGACCTCGCCGTCGTCCCGCTCATGCCCGTGTGGCGCAACTTCTTCCTCGGCTCCGAACCCACCAAGGGCCGCGGCCCCCTCCGCCGCCTCGACGTGGACCTCATGCGCGAGACCACCCGCGCCGAGCTGCTGCGCATGGGCATCGACCTGCGCGACGTGGACCAGCCCATCGGCACCCTGTCCGGCGGCGAGCGCCAGTGCGTGGCCATCGCCCGCGCCGTGTACTTCGGCGCCAAGGTCCTCGTGCTCGACGAGCCCACCGCGGCCCTCGGCGTGAAGCAGTCCGGCGTGGTCCTCAAATACGTCGCCGCCGCCCGAGACGCGGGCCTCGGCGTGGTCCTCATCACCCACAACCCGCACCACGCGTACCTGGTGGGGGACCGTTTCGTCCTCCTCAAGCGCGGCACCATGGCGGGCAGCCACACCCGTGACTCGATCACGCTCGACGAGCTCACCCGGCAGATGGCGGGCGGCTCCGAGCTGGACGAACTGAGCCACGAACTGGAGCGAGTGGCAGAATCAGGGGCAGACGCCCCACCCGGCGCAGCCGACCCGGCTTCCCGCCCCACCCCACCGAAGAGGGACGACACGACTCGATGAGCACGTACCGGGACTTCACGCTCTCCCACCGGGGGTCGGCGCGAGGCACCGTCCTGCGGACCATCGGCACCCGTGAGCGCCGGTCGCACCTGACCGCCCCGCGCGTCCCGACCGTCGGCATCGACATCGGCGGCACCAAGGTGATGGCGGGCGTCGTCGACGCCGACGGGATCATCCTGGAGAAGATCCGCGCGGAGACCCCCGACAAGTCCAAGAGCGCCAAGGTCGTCGAGGACACCATCGTCGAGCTGGTGCTGGACCTCTCCGACCGGCACGACGTGCACGCGGTCGGCATCGGGGCCGCCGGCTGGGTGGACGCCGACCGCTCCCGGGTCCTGTTCGCACCCCACCTGGCCTGGCGGGACGAGCCGCTGCGCGACGCCCTCCAGTCCCGGCTCGCCGTCCCGGTCATGGTCGACAACGACGCCAACACCGCCGCCTGGGCCGAGTGGCGCTTCGGCGCCGGACGCGGCGAGGACCACCTCGTCATGATCACGCTCGGCACCGGCATCGGCGGGGCCATCCTCGAAGGCGGCCAGGTCAAGCGCGGCCGCTACGGGGTCGCCGGCGAATTCGGCCACATGCAGGTCGTCCCTGGCGGCCACCGCTGCCCCTGCGGAAACCGCGGCTGCTGGGAGCAGTACAGCTCCGGCAACGCCCTGGTCCGCGAGGCCCGCGAGCTGGCCGCCGCCGACTCCCCGGTCGCGTACAACATCATCGCCAGGGTCGGCGGCAACGTCCACGAGATCACCGGGCCGCTCATCACCGAGCTGGCCCGCGAGGGCGACGCCATGTGCGTCGAGCTCCTCCAGGACATCGGCCAGTGGCTCGGCGTCGGCATCGCCAACCTCGCCGCCGCCCTCGACCCCTCCTGCTTCGTCATCGGCGGCGGCGTCAGCGCCGCCGACGACCTGCTGATCGGCCCCGCCCGGGACGCCTTCCGCCGCCACCTCACCGGCCGCGGCTACCGGCCGGAGGCCCGCATCGCCAAGGCCCAGCTCGGCCCCGAGGCCGGCATGGTCGGCGCCGCCGACCTCGCCCGGCTCGTCGCCCGGCGCTTCCGCCGCGCCACCCGCCGGCGGGTCGAGCGCTACGAACGGTACGAGCGCTACGCGCAGCAGCTGGGCCGGCGCGACCCCGCCGGACCCGAGGACCAGGAAAAACAGTGACACCGCCCTCCCTGCCCCACCAGGCCTCCGCCCCCGACGCCACGCCGCCGCCCACCGCCGAGGACCGCAGGCACGTGGTCAAGCGCCGCTGGATCACGGCGATCATCATCCTGCTGCTGATCGGCGTACCCGCGGGCTACCTCGCGATCTCCACCCAGCAGAGCCGCGAGAGCGGCCGCGACAAGGCCGCCAAGGTCGGCGCGTCCGAGGTGCGCCCCGGCTGGCCCTCCAAGGTGCAGCGGAGCATCTACGAGGTCCCGATCCCGCCGAAGGCCTGGCGGGTCGGGTTCCTGGAGACGAACAACTGGCGCACCAGCCGGCTGTTCACGGCCTTCGCGGTGACCCCCGAGGACCTGGACGCCTTCCTCGCCGCCGTCGGCACCAGCCGGGCCGGGCTGAAGCGGGGCGAGGTCTCGATCTCCGCGCACGACTCCGAGGTCGCCGGCTGGAGCTGGAGCCCGGAGGCCACCTGGTACGGGACCACCGTGGAGCAGCCGGACCCGCGCCCCAGCCGGGACATCACGGTGGACCTCACCGACCCCGAGAAGCCCCGGGTCTACGTGGTCTCCACGACCACCCCCTGACCGGGGCCGGTCCACCGCTAGCCTGGGATCATGAAGCTTACCAAGCGGCTGCACTCCTGCGTCCAGTTGGAGAAGGACGGGCGCACGCTCGTCATCGACCCGGGCGCCTTCAGCGAACCGGACGCGGGCCTGAGGGCGGACGCCCTGCTGGTCACGCACGAACACCCCGACCACTTCGAGGAGGGCCGGCTGCGGGCCGCCCTCGACGCGAACCCGGCCGCCGGGCTGTGGACCCTGCGCAGCGTCGCCGAGAAGCTCGCCCCCGCCTATCCGGGCCGGGTGCACACCGTCGGCCACGGCGACGTCTTCACCGCCGCCGGGTTCGAGGTCCAGGTGCACGGGGAACTGCACGCGGAGATCCACCCGGACATGCCGCGGGTCACGAACGTCGGCTACCTCGTGGAGGGTTCCCTCTTCCACCCCGGGGACGCCCTGACCGTGCCCGGGGTGCCGGTGGAGACCCTGATGGTCCCGGTGCACGCCCCCTGGAACAAGGTCGCGGAAGTGATCGACTACCTCCGCGAGGTCAAGCCGCGCCGGGCCCTCGACATCCACGACGCCTACCTCTCCGACATCGCCCGGCCGATCTACGACTTCGCCCTGGACGCCCTCGGCGGCACCGACCACGGCCGACTCACCGCGGGGGACAGCACCGACCTGTGAGTGTCGGTGCCTGGAGGTAGGTTGGAACGCATGCGTATCGCCACCTTCAACGTCAACTCCATCACCGCCAGGCTGCCGCGTCTGCTGGCCTGGCTGGAGAGCTCCGGCACCGATGTCCTGTGCATCCAGGAGACCAAGTGTTCGGCGGAGCAGTTCCCGCACGCCGAGCTGCGCGAGCTGGGCTACGAATCGGCCGTCAACGCCACCGGCCGGTGGAACGGCGTGGCCCTGCTCTCCAAGGTGGGCCTGGACGACGTGGTCTCCGGGCTGCCCGGCGGGCCCGACTACGAAGGCGTCCAGGAGCCCCGCGCGATCTCCGCGACCTGCGGCGGGGTCCGGGTCTGGTCGGTCTACGTGCCGAACGGCCGGGAGGTCGAGCACGACCACTACGGCTACAAGCTGGACTGGTTCCGCTCCCTGACCACGGCCGTCGCCGAGGACGCGGCCGGCCCGCGCCCCTTCGCGGTGCTCGGCGACTTCAACGTGGCCCCCACCGACGAGGACGTCTACGACCCGGCCGTCTTCGCCGGCCTCACCCACGTCACCCCCGCCGAGCGGGCCGCCCTGGAGGCACTGCGCGGCGCGGGGCTCTCCGACGTGCTGCCGCGCCCCCTCAAGTACGACCGCCCGTACACGTACTGGGACTACCGGCAGCTCGCCTTCCCCAAGAACCGCGGCATGCGCATCGACCTGGTGTACGGGAACGAGCCCTTCACCAAGGCCGTCACCGATGCCTACGTCGACCGCGAGGAGCGCAAGGGCAAGGGTGCGTCCGACCACGCGCCGGTCGTCGTGGACCTGGACCTCGACCGGTAGGCCGCGCCGGACGGCCCCCGCGCGCCGTCGCCGGCCGTCATCCGGGCCGGCCGATCCAGGCGCGCCCTGTGGCCAGCGGCGGATCCTGGTGCGACGCTGGGCGGTATGAACATCCCTTTCCTGGACAACTGGCTGAACCGGCGTGAAACGGAACAGGGTGCGGGACTTGCCGCCGCCCTCGCGGACGATCCCGAGGGCGTCGCCGAGCTGTTCTCGGAGTGCGAGATGCTGCGCGTCCAGGCGCGGGCGGCCGGCCTCGAACTCGACGGGAGCCAGGGCTCCTTGGAGGCCCTGGACCAGCTGATGCCCCGCTGGCGGCGGGATCCGGAGGCGGTGCCCTGGCTCGGCAACGACGCGGGCTTCTACCTCGGGACCGTGATCGTCCGGACCATTCCGGGGGCCGCCTGGCAGGTGTGGCCCAACGGCCAGCCGGTGATCAGGCTGGCCTCGGGCCGCGAGCTGAACGTGATCGAGTCGGGGGTGTCCTGGGCGATGACCGGATCCCCCGAACTCAGCCAGGCGTACGCCGAGGCCTCCGAGGGCTGATGCCCCGGCGCCCCGGCGTGTCGGGGCGAAGTGCCCTTCCGCGGCTGGATAGTTTGCGCTGACCTCGACACACCGACACCGAGTGGGCAGGGCAGCGCATGACCGTCGATCCGTTGATCGAGCTGCGGGACGTCAACAAGCACTTCGGACAGCTGCACGTCCTGCGGGACATCAACCTCACCGTCGGCCGTGGCGAGGTGGTGGTGGTCATCGGCCCCTCCGGTTCCGGCAAGTCCACCCTGTGCCGGGCGATCAACCGGCTGGAGACCGTCGAGTCGGGCACGATCCTGCTGGACGGGGAGCCGCTGCCCGCCGAGGGCAAGGAGCTGGCCCGGCTGCGGGCCGAGGTCGGGATGGTCTTCCAGTCCTTCAACCTCTTCGCGCACAAGACCGTCCTCGCCAACGTCTCGCTCGCGCAGGTCAAGGTCCGCGGGCGCAAGAAGGGCGAGGCGGACCGGCGCTCCCGGCAGCTCCTGGACCGCGTCGGCCTCGCCGACCAGGCGGAGAAGTTCCCCGCCCAGCTCTCCGGCGGCCAGCAGCAGCGCGTGGCGATCGCCCGGGCGCTCGCCATGGACCCCAAGGCCCTGCTCTTCGACGAACCCACCTCCGCGCTCGACCCGGAGATGATCAACGAGGTGCTGGAGGTCATGCAGCAGCTCGCGAGCGAGGGCATGACCATGGTCGTGGTCACCCACGAGATGGGCTTCGCCCGCTCCGCCGCGAACCGGGTGGTCTTCATGGCCGACGGGCGGATCGTCGAGGACCGCACTCCGGAGCAGTTCTTCACCGCTCCGGAGAGCGACCGGGCCAAGGACTTCCTCTCCAAGATCCTCAAGCACTGACGGGCCGGCGGCGGCCCCCGGTCACTGCTCGCGCAGCGGTACCGAGACGTACGACGGATCGGAGCGCGGCGAGGAGAAGGTCAGCTGCGCCCCCGTGGGGTTGTGCTCGATGTAGAGCGGGTCGACGGTGTCGATGACGAGGGCGAGCCGGTGGCCCGCGGGCACGTCGTAGGCGGTGGAGAAGAGCTCCAGGTCCACCCCGAACGCCCGGCCCGGCGTACGGCCGTGGAAGGTGTACGGGGCGTTGGTGACGAGCTTGCCGATGCCGAGCGGGCCGACGTCGTAGAGGTACGCGACGAAGGTGCCGTCGGCCCTGGTGGGCGTGACGGTGGTGTGCAGGCCGACGGTGCCGCGGACCCGGCGCGCGGTGTCGTAGCGCTCGGACTGCCAGACGGCGGCGAAGGCGCGGGGGAGCAGCGGTATGGACGCGGCCGGGGGCGCCTTGACGAACTGGTCGAGGACGCTGGAGAGGAGGAGGATGCCGCCGTTGGCGCCGGAGTCGATGTTGGCGAAGAGGTGCTCGCTGTCGGAGAGCGGGAGCTTCTCGGTGCCGCCCGAGCCGACCGACTTCCAGTCGGCGTAGCCCTCGTAGCCGTCGTTGCTGCGGGACTTGATCTGCACCGGGGCCTCGGTGTCGATGCCGTTGCGCTCGCCCTTGAGGTAGCGGTCGAACCAGCGGTGGGCGTTGGTCCAGGTGTCGTTGGGCAGGCCGAGCAGGCCGGTGCCCTCGGCGGTGGCGTGGTCCCCGGGCCGGAACTCCAGGCGCTTGGGGCCGGTCAGCCGCTCGTAGAACTTCGCGTACTGGTTGGGCGGGAAGATCGTGTCCCCCCAGGCGTTGCCGAGCATGATCGCGGCGCCGTTGGCGTTGATCCGGTCCACCTGCTCGGACGCCGATCGCTTCCTGCCCCACTCGATCATCTGCTGCTCCTGGTCCAGCCGGGAGCCGAGGAAGTTGCCGAGGAGCGTCTGCAGTTCGGGTCCGGGGCGGCCGGTGAGGTAGCCGGCGGCGCCGAGCATCGCGGCGGCCTGGACGTGCTGGGTGCGACCGGAGTAGATGGATTCGATGAGGTCGGCCCAGCCGCTCATCGCGACCACGGCCTTGACGCGCGGGTCCTGGGCGGAGGCCAGCAGGGTGATGCCGGCGGCGTACGAGACCCCGCCGAGGCCGATGCGGTCCGCGTCGGCGGGGGAGTTGGCGAGGGCCCAGTCGATGACGGCGCTGACGTCGGCGATGTCCGGCGGGCCGGCCACCTCGATGTTGCCGCCGGAGAGCCAGAAGCCGCGCGAGGTGTAACTGACCACGATGTAGCCGGAGTCGGCGAGCTTCTTGGCCTGGGCGATGTATTCGATCTGCGGCAGGCCCCAGCTGGTGGGCAGCACGATCAGCGGGTACTTCCGGCCGCTCACGGCCCCGGCCGGGGTGAAGACGTTGCCCTTGAGGGTGATGCCGCCGGAGCCGGGGATGTCGTGGAAGCGCAGTTCCGGCGAGGCCGCCGGGGCGCCGGCGACGGCTGCCGCGGTGGGGGCGGGAGCCGCCTGGGCCTGGTGGGGGGCCAGGCCCAGGGCGGCTGCCGCCAGCAGGGCTGCCACGGCTGCGGCGGTGGTGGTGCGCTGCATCGATCGCTCCTCGCGTACGCCGGGGTTGTCAAAGTGACCCGACGGTAACGGGAGGGACTTACTGAAGGTAACCCGTCAGTAAGTTACGTGGTGGTAACAATTGAACGAGAGTCAGTGGAACGGTCCGCAGGTCAGCCGTTCTGCGGGGCGGCCGACAGGGCGCTCTTGGCCTTCCATTCGTCCCAGGAGAGGTTCCACTCGCCGTAGCCGTTGCCGATCGGCGCCTGGCCCTTCGAGCCCTCGCCGACCACCTCGAAGAGGTCGCCGACCTGGGACTGTCCGAAGAACTCCTTGGCGTCGGCGTCGCTCATCCCCACGCAGCCGGAACTGCTGTTGGTGCGGCCGAAGTTGCCGCTGTTCCACGGGGCGGCGTGCGCGTACATGCCGGACCAGGTCAGACGCATCGAGTAATCGACCATCTTGTCGTAGGCGTTGTCCAGGCCCACCGTCTGGGAGTCCATCCGGATGGTGCCCTCCTTGGTCATGATCACCATCTTCCCGGACCAGGAGGCCTTCTTGCCGCCGGGAGTGCCGGCCGAGATCGGGATCGTCCTGAGCGCCTGGCCGTCCTGGGTGACCGACATCTTCTTCGTGTCGAGGCTGACCTGGACCCGGCGGTCCTTGCCTATCTTGAACTCGGTGTTGTAGTCGCGGGCGAACAGCCCGCCGCCCTTGCCGGAGTCCACGCCGTTCAGGTGCATGTCGACCTTCACGTCCGTGCCGGACTTCCAGTAGTCCTTGGGCCGCCAGTCGACGCGGTCCTTGCCGTCGTGGTCCTTCATCCAGCCCCAGGAACCCTCGGTGTTGTCCGAGGTGGTGACCTTGAGCTGCTTCTCCACCTCGGCCTTGTTCGTCACCGGGTTGTCGAAGACGAGGGACACCGGCATCGCCACGCCCACCGTGCTGCCCTTGGAGATGTTGATCGAAACCTTGTTCACCTTGTCGGCGGGGCCGGTCTTGAACTGCGTGGTGGCGCTCTGGCTGTCGGTGTTCTGCGCCTCGACCTTGTACTCCGCACCGGCCGGGGCGTTGCGCTCCGAGGTCCAGGTCTTCCCGTCGTCGGCTATCTTCCCCGGCAGCTCCGCGCCCTTGGCGTCGGTCACCTTCACCTGCGCCAGCTTGCCTTCGGCGACGGTCACCGTGACGGGCTGACCGGCCTTGACCTGATCTCCCGTCAGGTTCACCGAGACGGCCATGTCGGCCTTCGGCTTCAGCTCTGCCTTGCCGGTCGCACCGCTCCCGCCATCGCTTCCGCCCGAGCAGGCGGTGAGCGCGGCGGCCAGAAGTGCGGTACCGGCCATGGCGGTGCGGCGTGTGCGGCTCAACGTAAACCCCTCCCAAGAATTAACCGTTCGCACACCTAGATGCGAACGGGACGACTCTAGGTTGCGCAATCCGCCGAAAATGTCGTCCCACCGGTTGTGACGTGGACCGCAGCGAAACCGTCACCGTCCGGTCACAATCGCCGCGCCGTCCGGTCACGGGCGGCTGTGAGAGTCCTGTGCATCCCGGGCCCCGGCCCCGCCCACCGACGTACAGGAAGGCCGATCAGCCATGTGTGCACTGCTCGTGACCCCCGCCCGGCAACACGACCAGGACCGGGAGCTGATGGTGCGCACCCTGTCCGACCCGGAATACCAGGCGTTCCTTTCCCGGCACGGACGGGCGAGTTTCCTCCAGTACCCGTCCTGGGCCGCGGTAAAGGACCTTTGGCGGTCGGAAAAGGTCGGATGGCACTATCCCGGCGGCGAAATAGAGGGTGCCGGACTCGTTCTCTACCGCCAATTCCCCGGCACCCGGAAATATTTCGCCTACCTTCCCGAGGGCCCCGTCGCGGACTGGTCCGACCCGCGCATCGACCGCTGGCTCAACCCGCTCATGCGCCACATGCGCGCCTCCGGTGCCTTCGCCGTCCGCATCGGCCCCACCCCGGCCTACCGCCGCTGGGACGCGGCCACCGCCAAGGCAGGGACCGGGACCGGCCGTCAGATATCCGACGTGCTCGCCACCGAGGTCGACCCGGTGGGCGCCGCCCTCGCCGACCGGCTGCGCACCCGCGGCTGGAAGCGCTGCGGCGGTGAGGACGACGGCGACGCCCAGCCCCGCCACGTCTTCCGCGTGCCGCTGGCCGGCCGCTCCCTGGACGACCTGTGGTCGGGCCTGAACCAGGAGTGGCGGCGCAATGTCCGCAAGGCCGGGAAGGCCGGTGTGGAGACGGTCCTCGGCACCTCCGCCGACCTGCCCGAGTTCTACCGGCTGTTGCGCATCACCGAGGAGCGCGACGGCTTCCGGCTCGGCCGCTCCCTCGCGTACTACGAGCAGCAGTACCGGGTCCTGAACGCCGAGCAGCCCGGCCGCATGCGCCTCTACCTGGGCATCCACCGGGGCGAGATCCTCGCCGCGCACACGATGATCGTCGCCGGGAAGCGGGTCTGGTACCAGACCGGCGCCTCCGCCGACCACCGCCGCGAGGTGCGGCCCAGCAACGCCCTGCAGTGGCGCATGATGTGCGACGCACACGCCCTCGGGGCGGAGGAGTACGACATGCGCGGGGTACCCTCCACCCTTGACCCCGACGAACGTTCTTTCGGGCTGCTGCGCTGGAAGCTCGGCACCGGCGGGCAGGTCGTCGAAACGCTCGGCGAATGGGAGACCCCGATGGACGGAGTGGCCAACACGGCGCTCTACAAGGCCTTCCAGGCCTACCTGGCCCGCCGGTGACGGCCACTGACGCCCGGCATACCGCCGCCGATGCCGACGGCGGCCCGGCAGCGGGCAAGACCTCGGTGCTGCGCAGCGGCGCGCTCATGGCGGCCGGTTCGATCGTCTCCCGGGCCACCGGATTCATCCGCTCCGCCGTCGTCGTCGCCGCCCTGGGCATCGGCATGCTCGGAGACGGCTACGCGGTGGCCAACACGGTCCCGAACATCATCTACATGCTGCTCATCGGCGGTGCGCTCAACGCCGTCTTCGTGCCCGAGCTGGTGCGGGCCGCCAAGGAACACGCCGACGGCGGCGCCGCCTACACCGACCGGCTGCTCACCGCCTGCACGGCGGCGCTCGTCGTGCTCACCGCGGCGGCCGTCCTCGCCGCCCCGCTGATCGTCTCGGTGTACACCGGCTACAGCGGGGCCCAGGAGAGCACCACCGTCGCGCTGGCCCGCTACTGCCTGCCGCAGATCCTCTTCTACGGGCTCTTCACCCTGCTCGGCCAAGTGCTGAACGCACGCGGCCGGTTCGGCGCGATGATGTGGACCCCGGTCCTCAACAACCTCGTGATCATCGGCGTCTTCGGGCTCTTCCTGTACCTCTCGCACGATGCCGCGGACGGCCTGACCGCCGCCGAGACCCGGCTCCTGGGCCTCGGCACCACCGCCGGCATCGTCCTCCAGGCCCTCGCCCTGATCCCCTCACTGCGCGCCGCCCGCTTCCGCTGGCGCCCCCGCTTCGACTGGCGCGGCAGCGGGCTCGGCCGCCCGCTGCGCAACGCGGGCTGGCTGGTCATGCTCGTCCTCACCAACCAGATCGCCTACTGGGTCGTCACCCGGCTCTCCACCACCGCCGGCACCGAGGCGGACCTGGCCGGCCTCCCGGGCGCCGGCTACACCGCCTACAGCAACGCCTACCAGCTGTGGATCGTCCCGCAGGGCATCATCACCGTCTCCCTCGTGACCGCCCTGATGCCCCGGATGAGCGCGGCCGCCTCCGACGGCGAACTCGCCACCCTGCGCGCGGACATCTCCTACGCGCTGCGCTCCAGCGCCGCCCTCGTCGTCCCCGCCGCCGCGCTCTTCGCGGCCCTCGCCCCCTGGGTGATGGGCAGCGTCTTCGAGTACGGCGTCACCGATGCCTCGGACATCGAGGTCATGGCGGGCATGCTCATGGCCTTCGCCCCCGGCCTGATCGCCTTCTCCGCGCAGTACGTGCTCTCGCGCGGTTTCTACGCCCTCTCCGACACCCGGACCCCCTTCTTCCTGAACCTGGTCATCGCCGCGCTGAACGCCGGTCTGTCCGCCGCCGCCTACTTCCTGCTGTCCCCCCGCTGGGCGGTCACCGGCATGGCCGCCGCCTCCTCCCTCGCCTTCCTCGCGGGCGCCGCCGTGACCGCGTACACCCTCTCCCGGCGGCTCGGCCCGCGCGCGGGGACCCGTACGCAGCGGCGCGCCACGGCCGTACGGACCCACCTGCGGCTCCTGGCCGCCTGCGTCCCGGCGGCCGCCGCGGCCTACGCGGCCGCCCGGGCCGTCGAACGCTTCGGCGACTTCGCGGCGGTCGGGGCGGGAACCGCGGTCCTCGCCCTCGGCGTCGTCCTCCTTGCCGTGCCGCTGCGCCTGACGGAGATCACGGACCTGCTGGACTCCGTGCGGCGCAAGTTCGGCCGATAGCAGGAGGAAGCGCAACAGAACGACTTGGCATACTGGCCGGATGCCACGTGTACTGCTGATCGAGGACGACCCGTCCATCCGCGAGGGCGTGGGCCTGGGCCTGCGCCGACGCGGCCACGAAGTGAGCTCCGCCGAGACCGGTGAGGAGGGGCTCGCCCTGATGGCGGGCTTCCGCCCCGAACTCGTCCTCCTCGACCTGATGCTGCCCGGCATGAACGGTGTGCAGGTCTGCCATCGCATACGCGAGAACAGCGAGGTGCCGATCATCATGCTCACCGCGCGCGGCGACGACTTCGACGTGGTCATCGGCCTGGAGGCCGGCGCCGACGACTACATCGTGAAACCCGCCCGTACCGAGGTCATAGAAGCCCGCATCAAAGCCGTACTGCGCCGGCTCAGCGACCCCGTGGGCGCCCGCCCCGAGATCGCGGTCCACGGCGAACTCGCCATCGACCGCGCCGGGCTGACCGTCGCCAAGAACGGCGAGCGCGTCGCCCTCGCCCCCAGCGAGATCAAGCTCCTGCTGCACCTGTCGGCCTCGCCCGAGCAGGTCTTCTCCCGCCAGCAGCTCCTGGAGTACGTCTGGGACCACAGCTACCACGCCGACTCCCGGCTCGTGGACGCCTGCGTCCGCCGCCTGCGCCACAAGATCGAGGACCCCGCCGGCAGCCCCCGCTACATCCAGACCGTGCGCGGCTTCGGCTACCGCTTCGGCCCCCTGTAGGCCGCGGTGCGACGCATAGCACCGCTCGGGCTGCGCACCCGGCTGATAGCGGCCTTCCTGCTGGTCGCCGCGATCAGCGCGGTCAGCACGGCCGCCCTCACCTACCAGCAGGCGCGCAACGCCATCCTCAAACAAACCCAGGACACCGCCGTCAACACCCTGCGGGACCAGATCGAGCAGCAGGAGATCCACCTCCCCGTCGGCCAGCCGGAGCTCCAGCGCATCGTCATCGAGCTCGGCAAGCGCGGCAAGCCCCACCCGTGGATCATCTTCGGCGAGTACGGCGGGCTGCGGGTCTCCACCAACCCCGACACGCCCACCTCCAGCGTGATCACCGACAGCCTGCGCGACAAGGTCCGCAACAACCAGTACGCCGCCTTCCAGCGCGCCGAGGACCAGCGCGGCAACCCGTGGCTCACCATCGGCGTCCCCGCCGTCTTCGAGCACAACGGCTACACCGAAGCCACCGGGGTCGTCTTCTACGCCAGCGTCCCGCTCTCCACCGAGAAGCAGACCGTCGAAGCCATGGTCGAGGCCGCCCAGCAGGGCGCCGTCCCCGGGCTGGCCATCGCCATCATCCCCGCGCTGCTCGCCGCCCGCAGCGTGCTGCGGCCGGTCCGCGACATGCGGCGCGCCGCCCAGCGGCTGGGCCGGGGCCGCCTCGACACCCGCATCGAGGTCCGGGGCGCCGACGAACTCGCCGGACTCGCCCGCACCTTCAACGAGACCGCCCGCGCCCTGGAGCAGTCCGTGCGCGAGCTGCAGGACGCGGAGACCCGGGCCCGCCGCTTCGCCTCCGACGTCTCCCACGAACTGCGCACCCCGCTCGCCGGGATGCTCGCCGTGACCGAGGTCCTCGACGAGGACGCCGCGCGCCTCGACGCCGACACGGCCAAGGCCCTGCGCCTGGTGAGCGCCGAGACCGGCAAACTCGCCGTCCTCGTCGAGGACCTGATGGAGATCTCCCGCTTCGACGCCCGGGCCGCCGAACTCAACCTCGACGACGTGGACATCGCCGAAGCCGTGCGCAAGACCCTCGAACGACGCCACTGGGACGACGAGCGCGTCGTCACCCGGCTCCCGGACCGGGTACGCGCCCGGCTCGACCCGCGCCGCTTCGACGTGATCCTCGCCAACCTCGTCGGCAACGCCCTGCGCCACGGCGGCGCCCCCGTACACGTCACCGTGCGCACCGCACCGGGCGAGGACGGCGAACGGCTGCTCATCGACGTCGCCGACAGCGGGCCCGGCATCGCCCCCGAGGTGCTGCCCCACATCTTCGACCGCTTCTTCAAGGCCGACGCGGCCAGGACCCGATCCGCCGGCAGCGGCCTCGGACTCGCCATCACCCTGGAGAACGTCCGCCTGCACGGCGGCACCCTCCGGGCGGGCAACGGGCCCTCCGGGGGAGCCCTCTTCACCCTCGACATGCCGCTGGAGGCCCGCGAATGACAGGGCGCGAGACGAGAGCCCGGGCGACGGCGGCCACGGCCGCGCTGGCGGGCTGCGCCCTGCTGCTCACCGGATGCGGGATCAAACGCACCGGGGTGATCGACAGCGGCCACGCCGCCACCGTCAAGGTCCCCGGCGCCAAGAACGCCGCCGTCCTCTACTACGTCTCCAAGGAGGGCGACCGGCTCGTCCCGGTGCCGTTCACGGTCGGCCCCGACTACACCCTCGCGCCCGTGCCGCTCGTACGGGTGCTGCTGAACGGCGTCAGCGCTCCGGCCCAGGAGGCAGGGCTCACCACGGCGCTGCCCCGGCCGCCCGTCGAGCAGACGGACGCGGTGACCGTGAGCGCGTACGCGCCGGACAAGGGGCTGACGGTCCGGCTGCCGTTCGCCGTGGGCACCCTGTCGGACCTGGCCCGCAAGCAGCTGGTGTGCACCGTCGGCGTCTCCGCCGTGCCGGACGTCATCACCCCGGTCACCCTGCAGGGCACCGACACCACCCTCCCGTCCGCGGAGTGCGAGCGGCGGCGCTGACGTGTGCGGCCGGCCCGCGGCCGGCCGCGCCCTTGCGGGCAGGCCGCGCACCCGTCACGGTGGCCCCATGGATCACGCCGCGGACGTCCCGGACGTCTTCGACCCCCGGATCTACGCCGGGGGCGTCCCGCACGACAGCTACCGGCTGCTGCGCGAGCACCATCCCGTCGCCTGGCAGCCGGAGCCGCCGATCCAGGGCTGGCCCGCCGGGCCCGGCTTCTGGGCCGTCACCCGGCACGCCGACGTCGTCCGCGTCCTGCGCGACCACCGCACCTACTCCTCCTGGATCGGCGCCACCCAGATCCGCGACCCCGACCCGGCCGACCTGCCGTTCCTGCGGCGCACCATGCTCAACCAGGACCCTTCCCCCAGGCCCTGCGGGCCGGGGGAGACCCCCGCCGCACACGGCCGCCTGCGCCGGCTCGTCTCCCGCGCCTTCACCCCCGCCCGCGTCGACGCCTTCGCCGGCCGGGCACGGGAACGCGCCCGCGCCCTGCTGGCCGCCGCGCGGGAGGGCGCCGAAGACGGCGCCGCCGACCTCGTGCGCACCGTCACCGACGAATACGCGCTGCTGAACCTCACCGACCTGCTGGGCGTCCCGGCCGCCGACCGCGCCCTGCTGCTGGAGTGGACCGTACGGATCATCGGCTACCAGGACCCCGAAGACGCCCCGGCCCCCGTGCTCGGCCCGGACGGCGAGCCCCTCAACCCGCGCTCCCCGGCGCTGCTCGGCGAGATGTTCGCGTACGCCCGCGAACTGGCCGCCCACAAGCGCGCGCACCCCGGCGACGACGTGATGACCGCCCTGGCCGGAGCCGGGCTCGACCCGGCCGAACTGGAGATGTTCTTCTTCCTGCTGACCGTCGCCGGCAACGACACCGTGCGCAGCGCCGCCCCAGGCGGCCTGCTCGCACTCGCCGGCGCCCCGGACGCCTACCGGCGGCTCGTGGACGGACGGGTCCCCGTGGAGCGGGCCGTCGACGAACTCCTGCGCGTCCACCCGCCGGTGCTCAGCTTCCGCCGCACCGCCGCCGTCGACACCGAACTGGCCGGGCGGCCCATCCGGGCCGGGGACAAGGTGGTGGTCTTCCACGCCTCCGCCAACCACGACAAGCGGGTCTTCACCGACCCCGGCCGCCTCGACCTCGGCCGGACACCCAATCCGCACGTCTCCTTCGGGGACGGCCCCCACGTCTGCCTCGGCGCCCACTTCGCCCGGCTCCAGCTGCGGACCCTCTACGAGGAGTGGTGCGCGGCCATGCCCGTGCCGGAACTCGCAGGCCCGCCACGGCGGTTGGTGTCGAACTTCATCAACGGGATCACGCGGCTGCCGGTACGGGTGTCCGGGCCGGCCCGGTGACGTCCGCCAACAGCTCCGTGACGTCGGGCCCGTAGGCGTCGGAGTTGATCACCTTCAGCACGAGGCAGAACGTCCCGTTGCCGTACTTGCGGGCCAGCCGCTCGTGGTGCCTGGCCAGGTACCGGGCCGCGGCCTGGTTGCTGTTGGCGGTCTGTCCCGACAGCAGGAACACCGGCCGGGAGCCCTGCCCGGTCGTCAGCCGCGCCAGCAGGACGTACTCGACCTGGCCCTTCACCCAGCGGTACGTCTCCTCACCGATCCGGATGGCCGCACGGTCCGGATGGCCCGAAGGGAGGCCGACGTCGGTCTGCACCCCCGGCAGCATGGACGCCAGGTGCGCGGTCGTCCGGACATTGGAGACCGGCCCGCCCACGCAGAACTCGGCGCGCTCGCCGAAGCCCTGCCGGGCGGCATCGTGGGTGACGATCTGCACGGTCGCCCCGCAGTCCTTGATCAGGGAGGAGATCTCCAGCAGGGCGAAGGCGTCGTTGCGGTGCAGGGACGCATCGGTGCCGCCCATCTGCCGGTTGACCACGAACAGACAGTCGGAGCCGGTCGGCAGGCCGAAGAAGGCCTGCTTGCGGCGGAGCGCGCGCCGCCAGAGGTAGGTGCGGGCGAACCAGCCGAGCCCGCCGCTGAGGGCGGTGGCTATCACCCCGAGCAGGATGTTGCGCACGTCGTCGTTCATGCGCCGGATGCTAGCGCCGAGGCCGCGGCACGGGGACACCCGGTGCGGGAGATCACCTGCGCCGCTCCCGGCTCCGGCCAACGACGCGCGCCACCACGCGTCCTGACGGGGCGGGGGGCTCGGCGCTAGGCTCGGCGCCACGCTGCCACTGGAGGTCCGGATGCACCGTCCCGTCGCCCGCACGTTACCGCTGCTGGCCGTCGTCGCCGCACTCGTCTCGACCGGCGCCGCACCGCCGTCCGCCGCCGGGGCCGCGGCCCCGCCGGCGAAGGTCCCGGTCGCCGCGGGCTACGGCGGGGCGGTCGCCAGTGTCGACGCCGACGCCTCGGCGGTGGGCATCGGCGTCCTGCGCTCCGGCGGCAACGCCGTGGACGCCGCCGTCGCCACCGCCGCCGCGCTCGGCGTCACGGAGCCCTACTCGGCCGGCATCGGCGGAGGCGGCTACTTCGTCTACTACGACGCCAAGTCCCGCCGCGTGCACACCATCGACGGCCGGGAAACCGCGCCGGCCTCGGCCACCGCCACCCTCTTCCAGGAGAACGGCGTCCCCATCCCCTTCGCCGAGGGCCAGACCAGCGGCCTCGGCGTCGGAGTCCCCGGCACCCCCGCCACCTGGACGAGCGCCCTCGACGCCTGGGGCACCCGCCGGCTGCCCCAGCTCCTCAAGCCCGCCGAGAAACTGGCCCGCGACGGCTTCACCGTGGACAGCACCTTCCGGGCCCAGACCGAGCTCAACGAGGCCCGCTTCCGGGACTTCCCCGACACCTCGAAGCTCTTCCTGCCCGGCGGCGCCCTGCCGGTGGTCGGCTCCACCTTCAAGAACCCGGACCTGGCCGACACCTACGCCGAACTGGCCCGCAAGGGCACCGGCGCGCTCTACCGGGGCCCGATCGCCGAGGACATCGTCCGGACCGTCCGCAAGCCCCCGGTGGACCCCGCCGCGACGCGGACCGTCCGCTCCGGCGACCTGACCACCCGCGACCTGCGCGCGTACGCGACCAAGCGGCAGGAGCCGACCCGGGTGGGCTACCGGGGCCTGGACGTCTACGGCATGGCGCCCTCCTCCTCCGGCGGCACCACCGTCGGCGAGGCCCTCAACATCCTGGAGCGCACCGACCTCTCGAAGCTCTCCGAGACGCAGTACCTGCACCACTTCATCGAGGCCTCGCGGATCTCCTTCGCCGACCGGGGCCGCTGGGTGGGCGACCCGGCCGCCGTCAGCGTGCCGACGCGCGGGCTGCTCTCGCAGCGGTTCGCCGACTCGCGCGCCTGCCTGATCAAGCCGGACCGTACGCTGACCAGCCCGCTCGCCCCCGGTGACCCGCGCAACCCGGTGCCGTGCGCCACCACCGGGCAGGCCGCCCCCACCACGTACGAGGGGGAGAACACCACCCACCTGACGGTCGCCGACCGCTGGGGCAACGTGGTCTCCTACACCCTGACCATCGAGTCCACCGGCGGCAGCGCGATCACCGTGCCGGGCCGCGGGTTCCTGCTCAACAACGAGCTGACCGACTTCTCCTTCGCCCCGGCCGCGCCCGGAGTCCCGGACCCGAACCTGCCCGGCCCGGGCAAGCGGCCGCGCTCCTCCATGTCCCCGACGATCGTGCTGGAGGACGGCCGGCCGGTGCTCGCCGTGGGCTCCCCGGGCGGCGCCACCATCATCACCACCGTCCTGCAGACCCTCATCGGACACCTGGACCGGGGCCTGCCGCTGGTCGACGCGATCGCCGCGCCGCGCGCCAGCCAGCGCAACCAGGCCACCACCGAGCTGGAGCCGGGCCTGTGGAACAGCCCGGTCCGCGCCTCCTTGGAAGCACTCGGGCAGGGCTTCCGCCAGAACCCGGAGATCGGCGCCGCCACCGGTGTCCAGCGGCTGCCCGACGGCCGCTGGCTGGCGGCGGCCGAGACCACCCGCCGCGGCGGGGGCTCGGCCATGGTCGTCCACCCGCACGGCAGGCCGTAGCGCCGCGCGGCGGGGGAGTGCGCGGCGGCCGGGGGAGTGCGCGGCGGGGCCCGCGCCCCGGCTCCCGTGCCCACCGGGCCCCGGCGGCGGTCCGCTACGGCGCGGTGAGGATCCTCGGGCCGTCGGCGGTGATCGCGACCGTGTGCTCCGAGTGCGCGGCGCGGCTGCCGTCGACGGTGCGCAGGGTCCAGCCGTCCCCGTCGCACCGGTAGTCGTCCGTACCGCCCGCGATCAGCATCGGCTCGATGGCGAGGACCATGCCGGGGCGCAGCTTCATGCCGCGTCCCGGCGGGCCCTCGTTGGGCACGCCCGGGTCCTCGTGCATGCTGCGGCCGATGCCGTGACCGCCGAAGCCGTCCGGGACGCCGTACCCGGCGGCGCGGCAGACCGTGCCGACGGCGTGGGCGATGTCCCCGATCCTGTTGCCGGGCACCGCGGCGGCGATCCCGGCCGCGAGGGCCGCCTCGGAGGTCTCGATCAGCCGCAGGTCGGCCGGGCGGGCCCGGCCGATAGTGAAGCTCACCGCCGCGTCCCCGACCCAGCCGCCGAGCTTCGCCCCGCAGTCGATGCTGACCAGGTCTCCGTCACCCAGCCGGTACCCGTCGGGGATGCCGTGCACGATCGCGTCGTTGACCGAGGCGCACACCACGCCCGGGAAGGGCACCGGCGCGAACTGCGGCCGGTAGCCCAGGAAGGGCGAGGTCGCGCCGGCCTCCTGGATCACCCCGCGGGCCACCCGGTCCAGGTCCAGCAGGGACACCCCGACGCGCGCGGCCTCCCGTACGGCGGCCAGGGCGCGGGCGACCACCCGGCCCGCGGCACGCATGTCGTCGATCTGTCGGTCCGTCTTCAGTTCCACCATGCCAATAACTATACCGGTATAATAATGACGGGATAGTTATTGGCGTCCGGGGTAGGATGAGCGCATGGTCCGTACCCCCCTCACCCCTGAAGAGCGCGAGCGCGGCGAGCGGCTCGGTGCGCTGTTGCGCGAGGCACGCGGCGGCCGCAGCATGGTCGAGGTCGCGGCCGGCGCGGGGCTCTCCGCCGAGACCCTCCGCAAGATCGAGACCGGCCGGGCGCCCACCCCCGCCTTCTTCACGGTCGCCGCGCTCGCCGGGGCGCTCGGCCTCTCACTGGACGATCTGCTGACGCGCTGCGCCGTCGTGCCCGCCTGAGGGCGGTCCTGTCCGGGCCGGTCCGGGCCAGTCCGTCCGAGCCGGTCCGTCCGGGCGGGTCCGGCGGGCCGAACGGCCCAATCGGCGGTGGGAGCACCGGGCCGCGGGGCAAGCGTGAAGGCGTGTCAGCCACGAACGCATCCCAGCGACTCGGTTTCGGAATCCTCGGCGCCCTCCTCGCGGGCGGCCTGCTGCTCGCGGCGTGCGCCGCCCCCGACGGCCCGGCACGCGCCGAAGAGGAGGGCCGCGCCCCCTCGAAGGCGGCCCGCGGTCCCGCCCCGGCGAACGGAACGACGCCCCCGCCCCCGCCGGAAGGCCCTCGGGGCTAGGGTCGCGTCATGGATCTCGAGGAACTCGGCAGAGCGCGCTACATAAGCCTCACCACCTTCCGCAAGGACGGCACGCCCGTGGCGACGCCGGTCTGGGCGGTGGTGGACGGGGGTGAGCTGTACGTGTGGACGCGTACCGAAACGTGGAAGGTCAAGCGCATCCGCAACAACGGGCGGGTCACCGTCACCGCGTGCGACGTGCGCGGGCGCGTCCGGGAGGGGGCGCCGGTGTACGAGGGCGAGGCCCGGCTGCTCGACGAGACGGGGCTGCGGCGGGTGCGGAAGCTGATGTCGCGCAAGTACACCTGGCAGTACTGGTTGGTGGACGTGCCCGCCACCGTGGCCCGGCGCGGGAAGCGGCCGCACACCGCGATCGCCGTCAAGCTTTGAGACTCCCGTAGCCCGCCCGTAACACGGGTGGGATCCAATGCGGTCATGGAGACCGCGACTTCGCTGGCGATCAGTCAACTCTCGGGATATCTGCGGGGGTTGACCCAGAGGCTGGATCCCGGGGCAGGCTGGTACGGGGAGTTCCTGCGCCGGGATCCGGAGGGCATGCGGGCCTGCCTGGAGGGTGCCGCGATGCCGCCGTGGGACGTGGTGGAGTCGCTGCTGCGGGACCTGGAAGCGGCGCGCGGCACGGAGTTCGCGGCGCGCGAGACCGTATACGCGGCGCGGCTGCGGGCGGCGGCGGTCACCGCGTGGGACCGGCTGCCGGGCGGTGAGGAGGAGCTGCGGACCCTGCTCGTGGCGTCGGCCGCGCAGCGGGCGGAGGCGGAGAAGGCCCTGCGGGACCTGACGGCACGGCTCGGCGGGGCCGCCGGCCCGGCGGAGACGGACGCCCTGACCCGCGAACTCTCCTGGACCCAGGACGACGTGGCCCGCGCCGCGGCCCGGCACGAGGACCTCGCGGCCCGCCTGACGTCCCTGCGGACCATCCCCTTACCCGGCGTCCCCCGCCAGCGCCCCCAACCGACCGCCTGGCCCGAGGCCCACCAAGCGACCGACGGGGCCGAACACGCCCACCACCCGACCGGCTGGACCGAAGCCCCGGCCGCCTGGACCGAAGCCCCACCCGAGCGCTCCCACCCGCCGGCCGAAACGCCGGCCGCGCCGCTGCCCGAGACGCCGGCCGACTGGTCCGAAGGTTCGCCTGCGCGGGGCAGCCAGTCGTCCGACGGGGCCGATGCGACACCCGGGTCGTTCCGCCACTCCGTCGGCTGGGCCGGGGTGTCGGACGGCCGGACGGGAGCATCGTCCGGTTGGACGCCGCAGCGGGCCGAGGAGGCCCCGTTGTCGACCGAGGCGGCCGAAGCGCAGGCCGGGTGGACCGGAGCTTCGTCCGAGCAGCCCCGCCACCCGGCCGGCTGGACCGGGGCGCCTGCCGACTGGTCCGAAACGGCGGCCGAGAGAGCCGAGGTGCCACCCGAGCCGCGTCACCCCGCCGACTGGACGGGGGCGCCGTCGGGGTGGACGGGGGAAGGGGACGACGGGGCTGAGCCGTTGAACGGACGGGCCGAAGCGCAGGCCGGGTGGAACGGAGTTCCGCCCGACCCCGGTGGCCGAACGGCCGATGGGGTCGGGGCGCCGGTGGGGCGGGCCGAGGGGCGGTGGCTGCGTGGGGGACGGCGTTCCGGGGGTGCCCGGTACGCCGGGTCGGCGGCCCCCGACGTGCCGGCCTTCACCCCGCCGCCGGGGCAGCCGGCGGGCACGGAGCTGCCGGGGGCCGACGGCCTCGGCCCGGAGCCCGGCCGGCCCGCCCCGCGCGGAGCGCGTTTCGGGCCGCCGCAGGATCCGCTGCCCCGTGGCATCCGGTTCGGCCGGCCCCGGCCGGAGCCCGTGGCACCCCAGGAGGCGGCTCCGGCGGTCGGCGAAGCCGCGCCGCCCCACCCCGCGGCCCCGGCCGGGCCCCCGCGGGCCGTCGCCGCCGAACTGGTCGCGCTCCGCGCACAGGGCCGCAGCGGCGAGGCGCACGTGCTGCTGTGCGAGGCGGCGTTCGGGCCCGCCGAGCGGCTGCCCGGGCTGGCCGCCGAGCTGGGCCGCGCCGGGCTCGCGGCCGACTGGGCCACCCTGCTGTGGGAGGCGGGCTCGCTCCCGCCCGGACAGCTCGCGGCGGCCGCGGCCGCCCTCGGGGACGCCGGCCGGGAGGCCGACTGCGACGCCCTGCTGCGCCAGGGCGTGGCCCGCCCGGCCGCGGAGGTCGCGGACGCCGCGCTCGCCCTCGGCGACGCGGGCCGCCTCCGCGAGGCCGACGCCCTGCTCGGCGCCTTCGTCCGGGTCCGTACCGCCGAGGAGGCGGCCGGGCTGGCCCGCCGCGACCCCCAGTGGTTCGCCCCGCGCCTGCTCCAGGCGGCCCGCGCCCTGCCCGGCTCCCGGCACCGCGACCTCGTCCACGCCCTGCGGGTGGCCGGCATCGGGGCCGGCTAGGCACGGATGGCCGGTTGTGTCAGGGTCTGGCGGAGGGGTGGGGCCGTGCGCCGCTGGCCTTGCCGGCCGGGATGCGGGCTTCGGCGGTTCGGGTGGGGCCGGGTGTGTTCCGGTGCGTCTCCTCGGGCGTCGAACGTGTCGGGGGGTCGGAGGGCCGGGGCACCTTGTGTTCGACGCCCTGCGGGGAGCGCCCCTGCACACACCCGTCCCCCCACTATCCAGCCTCGCCGCACCAACTCCAGCCCCTCCGGCGTTTGAGGAGTGGGGGTCCCCCCGGACGGAGTCTGGGGGAGGGTGCGGGGCGGAGCCCCGGTCTTTGAGCCGCGCCAGCCCTCCCTGCCGGAGCCGTCCTGGGGGCGGGCCCCTCGGAAGCGCTCCGTGGGCCGGGGTTCGGCCGGTGAGGCCACCGGTGGTCCGACAAGCTCCCCCTAACCCGCCCGTCTGCTGACCGCAATCGACCGCGGGGCGACGTAACCTGATCGACTACTCCAACAGCGCACGGCGGTCTTGCCCCACGCTGTGACGGGGCCTACGTTCTACTCCCTACGGACATCATCTACGTGCGTAGAACTCGGCGTTCCCGTCGCGAGGAGCAGCTCATGGCCCAAGTCGTCCGCGCCGCGCTGGTCCAGGCCACCTGGACCGGAGACACCGAATCGATGATCGCCAAACACGAGGCGCACGCCCGCCGGGCCGCCGCCCAGGGGGCGAAGATCATCGGCTTCCAGGAGGTGTTCAACGCCCCCTACTTCTGCCAGGTCCAGGAGCCCGAGCACTACCGCTGGGCCGAGGCGGTCCCGGACGGCCCGACCGTCCGCCGCATGCAGGAACTCGCCCGCGAGACCGGCATGGTCATCGTCGTCCCCGTCTTCGAGCTGGAGAACGAGGGCTTCTACTACAACACCGCCGCCGTCATCGACGCCGACGGCAGCTACCTCGGCAAGTACCGCAAGCACCACATCCCCCAGGTCAAGGGCTTCTGGGAGAAGTACTACTTCCGCCCGGGCAACCTCGGCTGGCCCGTCTTCGACACCGCCGTCGGGAAGGTCGGGGTCTACATCTGCTACGACCGCCACTTCCCCGAGGGCTGGCGCGCCCTGGGCCTGGCCGGGGCCCAGCTGGTCTACAACCCCTCCGCCACCCACCGGGGCCTGTCCTCCTACCTGTGGCAGCTGGAGCAGCCCGCCTCCGCCGTCGCCAACGAGTACTTCATCGCGGCCATCAACCGGGTCGGCCAGGAGGAGTACGGCGACAACGACTTCTACGGCACCAGCTACTTCGTCGACCCGCGCGGGCAGTTCGTCGGCGAGGTCGCCAGCGACAAGGAGGAGGAACTCCTGGTCCGCGACCTCGACTTCGACCTGATCAAGGAGGTCCGCGACCAGTGGGCCTTCTACCGCGACCGCCGCCCCGACGCCTACGGAGGGCTCGTACAGCCGTGACCAACCCGATCCCCCTGCACAGTCGCCACGCCGCCGTCCTGCCCGACTGGCTCGCGCTCTACTACAAGCACCCCCTCGAGCTCACCCACGGCGAGGGCCGCCACGTCTGGGACGCCGACGGCAAGCGCTACCTCGACTTCTTCGGCGGCATCCTCACCACGATGACCGCCCACGCCCTGCCCGAGGTCACCAAGGCCGTCTCCGAACAGGCCGGGCGGATCATCCACTCCTCCACCCTCTACCTGAACCGGCCGATGATCGAGCTGGCCGAGCGGGTCGCCGCACTGTCCGGCATCCCCGACGCCCGGGTCTTCTTCACCACCTCCGGCACCGAGGCCAACGACACCGCCCTGCTGCTCGCGACGACGTACCGCCGCTCCAACCAGATCCTGGCGATGCGCAACAGCTACCACGGCCGGTCCTTCTCCACCGTCTCCATCACCGGCAACCGCGGCTGGTCCCCGACCAGCCTGTCGCCGCTGCAGACGTACTACGTGCACGGAGCCGTCCGCTCCCGCGGCCCCTTCGCCCACCTCGACGACGCCGCCTTCACCGCCGCCGCCGTCGCCGACCTGGAGGACGTGCTCGGCCAGGCCCGCGGGGGAGTGGCCGCCCTCATCGCCGAGCCGATCCAGGGCGTCGGCGGGTTCACCTCCCCGCCCGACGGCCTCTACGGGGCCTTCCGGGAGGTGCTCGACCGCCACGGCATCCTGTGGATCAGCGACGAGGTGCAGACCGGCTGGGGCCGCACCGGCGAGCACTTCTGGGGCTGGCAGGCGCACGCCCAGAACGGCCCGCCCGACATCCTCACCTTCGCCAAGGGCATCGGCAACGGCATGTCCATCGGCGGCGTCGTCGCCCGCGCCGAGGTGATGAACTGCATCGACTCCAACTCCATCTCCACCTTCGGCGGCTCCCCGATCACCATGGCGGCGGGCGTCGCCAACCTCGGGTACCTGCTGGAGCACGACCTCCAGGGCAACGCCCGCCGGGTCGGCGGCCTGCTCCTGGAGCGGCTGCGCGGCATCGCCGCACACGCGCCGGCCGTACGGGAGGTCCGCGGCCGCGGTCTGATGGCCGGGCTGGAGCTGACGAAGCCGGGCACCGACGAGGCCGACCCGGACGCGGCCTCCGCCGTCCTGGAGGCGGCCCGCGAAGGCGGCCTGCTGCTCGGCAAGGGCGGCGGGTACAACACGAGCGTGCTGCGCATCGCGCCGCCCCTGTCCCTCACCGTCGCCGAGGCGGAAGAGGGCGCCGAGATCCTCGAACAGGCCTTGCGCAGCATCGAGTAGGGGGACTCCCATGAGCATCCGCACCCTGATCAGCGGCGGCCTCGTCATCACCGCCGCCGACGAACTGCACGCGGACGTCCTGATCGAGGACGGCCGCGTGGCGGCCCTGGCCGCACACGGCTCGGCGGCCGCCGACGCCTGGACGGCCGACCGCACGATCGACGCGAGCGGCAAGTACGTGATCCCGGGCGGGGTCGACGCGCACACCCACATGGAGCTCCCCTTCGGCGGCACCTCCGCCTCGGACACCTTCGAGACCGGAACCCGGGCCGCCGCCTGGGGCGGCACCACCACCATCGTCGACTTCGCCGTGCAGAGCGTGGGCCACTCCCTGCGCGAGGGACTCGACACCTGGTACGCCAAGGCCGACGGCAACTGCGCCGTCGACTACGCCTTCCACATGATCCTCTCGGACGTCAACGAGGGGACCCTGAAGGAGATGGACCTCCTCGTCGGGGAGGGCGTCACCTCCTTCAAACTGTTCATGGCCTACCCGGGCGTCTTCTACAGCGACGACGGGCAGATCCTGCGCGCCATGCAGCGGGGTGCCTCGAACGGCGGGCTGATCATGATGCACGCCGAGAACGGCATCGCGATCGACGTCCTCGTCGAGCAGGCCCTGGCCCGCGGCGAGACCGACCCCCGCCACCACGGCGAGGTCCGCAAGGTGCTCCTGGAAGCCGAGGCCACCCACCGGGCCATCCAGCTCGCGCGGGTCGCGGGGGCGCCGCTGTACGTGGTCCACGTCTCGGCGGAGGAGGCGGTGGCCGAGCTGGCCGCCGCCCGCGACAAGGGTCTGCCGGTCTTCGGGGAGACCTGTCCGCAGTACCTGTTCCTGTCCACCGACAACCTCGCCGAGCCCGACTTCCAGGGCGCCAAGTACGTCTGCTCCACGCCGCTGCGGCCGAAGGAGCACCAGGCGGCCCTGTGGCGGGGGCTGCGGACCAACGACCTCCAGGTGGTCTCCACCGACCACTGCCCGTTCTGCTTCCGCGGCCAGAAGGAGCTCGGCCGGGGGGACTTCTCCAAGATCCCCAACGGGCTGCCGGGGGTGGAGAACCGCATGGACCTCCTCCACCAGGCCGTCCTCGACGGGCACATCAGCCGCCGCCGCTGGATCGAGATCGCCTGCGCGACCCCGGCCCGGATGTTCGGCCTCTACCCCCAGAAGGGCACCATCGCGCCGGGCTCCGACGCCGACATCGTCCTCTACGATCCGCACGCCGAGCAGGTCATCTCCGCCGAGACCCACCACATGAACGTGGACTACTCGGCGTACGAGGGCAGGCGGATCACCGGACGCGTCGACACCGTTCTGTCGCGCGGCGAACTCGTCATCGACCAGCGCGAATTCACCGGCCGGGCCGGCCACGGGGCCTTCGTTCCCCGCGCCACCTGCCAGTACCTGTAAGCGTCAAGGAGCCGCCCCATGGACTTCGGCCTCGTCCTGCAAACCGATCCGCCCGCCTCGCAGGTGATCAGCCTCATGCGCCGTGCCGAGCGCAACGGCTTCCGCTACGGCTGGACCTTCGACTCCGCGGTGCTGTGGCAGGAGCCGTTCGTCATCTACAGCCAGATCCTGGAACACACCCGCAAGCTCCACGTGGGTCCCATGGTCACCAACCCGGGCACCCGCACCTGGGAGGTCACCGCCTCCACCTTCGCCACGCTCAACGACATGTTCGGCAACCGCACCGTCTGCGGGATCGGCCGCGGCGACTCGGCGATGCGGGTCGCCGGGCGCAAGCCCAACACCCTCGCCCGGCTCGGCGAGGCCATCGACGTCATCCGGGACCTCGCCGAGGGCCGTGAAGCGGAGGTCGACGGCAACCCGATCCGGCTGCCGTGGGTCCGCGAGGGCCGGCTGCCGGTGTGGATGGCGGCGTACGGCCCGAAGGCCCTCGCCCTCGCCGGGCAGAAGGCGGACGGGTTCATCCTGCAGCTCGCCGACCCGTACCTCACCGAGTGGATGGTCAAGTCGGTCCGCGAGGCGGCCGCCGAGGCCGGCCGCGACCCGGCCGCGATCACCATCTGCGTCGCGGCGCCCGCGTACGTGAGCGAGGACCTCGCGCACGCCCGCGACCAGTGCCGCTGGTTCGGCGGGATGGTCGGCAACCACGTGGCCGACCTGGTCACCCGGTACGGCGAGCACTCCTCGATGGTGCCCGACGAGCTCACCGAGTACATCAAGGCCCGCCAGGGCTACGACTACAGCCACCACGGCCGCGCCGGGAACCCGTCCGCCGACTTCGTCCCCGACGAGATCGTCGACCGCTTCTGCCTGCTGGGCCCGGCCGCGGCCCACATCGAGAAGCTCCGGACCCTGCGCGACCTCGGCGTCGACCAGTTCGCCGTGTACGACATGCACGACGCGAAGGAGGCCACGATCGACGCCTACGGCCAGCACATCATCCCGGCGTTCAACACCTGACGTCACCGGTGCGGACGGGCCCGGCGTGGTCCCGCCGGGCCCGTACCACAGGCCCTCGGCCGCGGACTGATCGAGTTGCAACGGTCCTCGGCTGAGAGGAACCTGGTGGTGTGTGATGGGGCTCTCCCATGGAATCGGTCAGCGGCGAGGGCTCCGTGCCGCCAGACCATCTCCTCCACCGCTGCGCGATAGCGGCCGCCGTCATGGCGCTCGGCTTCGGCGTGGGCTCTGCGATGTTCCGTGACAACTGGTCCGGCCCCCCACGGGCGGCGCACGAATGAGCGCCAGTGAGCGCCAGCGCCCCCTCCCCGTGGTGAGCGCCGCATTTCCCGCACGTGGCCCGATGGCCTTGATGAGGGAGAACGCTCATGGACTACAGCAAGCTTGCCCCGTCTCTTGCGATGGCCTTCGACGAGTACGCGGAGGGCCGCGAAGCACTCGCCGACCACGTTCAAGAAGACCAGATGCCGGGTTTCGTGGCGCCACGGGACTTCGCCAAGCCCGCTCGGGTCGTGGTCACACTGGACTGTTCGCCGGACGCTGATTTCAGCGACCTGGAGGGCACCGCCGGAATCCAGATCAACGACGGTGGGTCGAGGGTGCGCACGGCCATCGTCTCGTTCGACGACCTGGCGAGACTGGCCGAGCACCCGGGGGTCGAGCGCATCGCCCCGGCGCAGAGAGTCCGTCCTCTGATGGACGTCGCGCCGGGCGCAGTGGGGATTCCCGGCTTCCGGACGAAGAACCACCTCACCGGCAAGGGCGTCATCATCGGCGTCGTCGACAGTGGGATCGACGCGGGGCACCCGGCGTTCGCCGGCCGCATCCTGCGGATATGGGACCAGGAGGCGCGTGGTGGCGCAGGGGTGCCGGAAGGCAGGTACGGCATCGAGTACACCGGCGCTGATCTGGTCAAGTCCAAGGACGACGACGGGCACGGCACCCATGTCGCGGGCATAGCTGCCGGCTCGGACAGCAAGTACCAGGGTGTGGCGCCGGAAGCGGAGCTCGTCGTGGTCAAGACGGACATGACGAACGCGGGAGTCATCGACGGCATCCAGTACGTGTTCCGCGTGGCCAGGGACCTCGGCAAGGCGGCCGTGGTCAACCTCAGCCTCGGCGCCCACGGCGACCCGCACGACGGGACGGACTCCATGTCCAAGGCGATCGACGACGAGTCGGGTCCCGGCAGCATCGTCTGCTGCGCGGCGGGCAACGAGGGAGAGGACAACATCCACGCCCAACTCGCCCCGGAACCGGGAGAGGTCCTCAGAGTTCTCTGTCTGCACAGTCCGGACCGTGACGGCGTCGTCCAGGAACTGTGGTTCAACGGCTGGTACGCGGGCGGCGACCGGGTGGAAGTGGCGCTCGCCGCGCCGGACGGTCTGACCACGCCGTTCCAGGGTGTTCTGCCGAACGGTCCACTGGGCAACCCGAACAAGGCGTACCGGCTGGGTGACTGGAGGGCGCAGATCGCCACCCCGGGGCGCGACAGCAGGAACGGTGACCACCAGATCACCGTGCGCCTGCGGCCCCCTGCCAACGCCACGGGCTCGCGCACCTGGACGCTGCTGGTCCGGGGGAAGGAGGCGGCCAATCAAAGGACGCGGGTGGACGTATGGGCCCTCGGCGACGGCAGCTTCTCCGGGCCGCACGCCAGGAACTCCATGACCATCGGAGCTCCGGGAACCGCGACGACCGCGATCACGGTGGCCGCCTCCACGACCAAGACCCGCTGGACGGACATCGACGGCACCAGCCGCGAGGCCAGCTGGCTGCCGCCGGACAGCATCGCGCCGTTCAGCAGCATGGGGCCGCGACGTGACGGCAAGGCCAAACCCGATCTCACCGCTCCCGGCGCCATGATCGTCTCCGCGCAGTCCCGCGACTCCAAGCACAGCCGCCGCTGGATGATCGACCAGAAGCACGTGGCGTTGCAGGGCACGAGCATGGCGGCGCCCTTCGCGGCCGGAGCGGTGGCGCTCCTGCTGTCGCAGGACGAGAGCCTCGACCCAGGGAAGGTGCTGTCCACATTCACCTACAAGCAGAAGCCCGACGGGGACACCTGGGGACGCGGCCTGATCGACTTCCCCTAGTCGTCGCGCCGCCGTACCCGTACCGAGGGGGGCTTGCCCGGCTTGCCTGACAAGCCCCCGTGCGGCCCTGCGGCTTCGCCCGTCCCGCGGAGCTGCCCGACGGGGTCGTTTCGAGTTACCGGTCCTTATTCCTCCATGGGAGGACTCTCATGACCACACTGCGATTGGCCACTTTCAATGTGGAGAACCTCTTTGCGCGTTGGCGCTTCAAGGAGGACGTGAATCCGGCGGATGCCAATTCGCGCGGCTGGATAGTCGAGCAGACCCACTTCGTCGAACTGGGCCAGGACGACAAGGCCATCACCGGAGCCGCGGTGCGTGAGATCGACGCGGACGTGCTCGCGCTCCAGGAGGTGGAGAACGTTGACACGCTCAAGCACTTCCGTGCCCGCTCGCTCGGTGGGCGCGAGAAGTATCCGTACGTGGCCGGGGTGGACGGAAACGACATGCGGCTGATCGACGTGGCCGTCCTTTCCAAGTTCCCGATCACGCACATCCGCTCCCACCAGCACCACCTGGACCCCGCCAGCCCCACGACGGGGCTGTTCTCCCGAGACTGTCTCGAAGTCGACGTGGAGGTCGGGACGGGCCCTTCGAAGAGGACCGTGACGATCTACGTCAACCACTTCAAGTCGATGAACGGTGGGCGGAACCAGACCAGGGCGAAGCGGGAGCGGCAGTCCGCGAAGGTGATGGAGATCGTCACCGAACGGTTCGGCCAGACCTCCCCGGGCGACAGTCCCTTCGTGATCCTGGGAGACCTCAACGACTACATGGAGACGAACGGGGACGGGAGTCCGGGCATCGACGAGCTGGTCGGCTGGGATCAGGTGGAGAACGTCGTGACCCGGCTGCCGGAGGAAGACCAGTGGACCCATTTCTGGGCCGGCGGGAACGAATACCGTCAGCTGGACTATCTGCTGCCGTCGGCATCGCTCGCCACGGCGACACCGGCGGCCCCGGAAATCTTCCGTAAGGGGCTGCCGTTGCGGGCGATCCGCTACAAGGGCCCCCGGTTCATGGGCATCGGACTCGACAAGCCGAAGGCCTCCGACCACTGCCCGGTCATCCTCGACATCGAGGTCGGCTGAGGCGAGGTGGACACGATGACCGCATACGAGGCGAGAACGACCCTCTACACGGCGGACGAGCTGCTCGAGGGCTTCCTGCCCGACGACGAACTGGGTTTCACCGAGACGTACGACTTCTCCGTCTACCGCAGGTTCGTCAAGGACGGAGGCACCGCGCCGTTCTCGCCCGAGGTCCGTCTGCGGCAAGCCGCGCACGATGCCGGCATCTCGGGCGCCCTCGCGGAGCATCTCGGTACGGCGCCACCGCTCGTCGGAGTGATGGGAGGCCACAGCCTGAGCCGCAAGGAGCCCGCGTACCTCCTCGTAGCCGACCTCGCGAGGCACCTGACGAGGAACGACTTCCTCATCGCCACGGGCGGCGGGCCCGGCGCGATGGAGGCCGCGCACTTGGGCGCCATGTTCGCCGACGCCGATGACGCCGCCATGGAGAAGGCGCTGGAGGTCATCGGTGGAACCCCGAAACTCCCCCGTCTGAACGGCGAGCTGTTCGGCGCCGACGGCTCGGTCCTTCCCGAGCGGCGGGAGGATCTGCGGGCGGCTCACCTCTGGCTCAAGGCCGCGTTGCAGGCCAAGGACCTCTGCCCGGGACAGCAGCACGGCAAGAGCCTCGCCATCCCGACGTGGAAGTACGGACAGGAACCCACCACGCCCTTTGCCACCGTCTACGCGAAGTACTTCCAGAACAGCATCCGGGAAGAGGCGCTGGTGGCCAGGGCCAGGACGGGAATCATCTACGCACGGGGCGGCGGTGGCACCATCCGGGAGATCTTCCAGGACGTCGAGGAGAACTACTACGAGGAGGACACCGCCAAGTTCACGCCGATGATCTTCTTCGACCCCGACGGATACTGGCAGAACGACGTCGACATCGACCCGGAGACCGGGCGGAACCTACGCCGCCAGGGCGTCAGGCTCGACGGCGTGCTGGAGGAGATCTTCAAGATCGCCCGAGCAAGGCATCACGACACTGCAGAGTGCCTCGCGAAGATCCGGTTCACGGTCGACTTCGACGACATCGTCAGGCTGCTGAAGAGCCACCAGGACGCCGCCCAGGAGAACCGCGCACTGATGCTCAAGCACTACGCCGACGCTCGCCCCGCCGCCCTCTGACGGCGCTGTCCGGGGCCGGCCCTTCGATGCTGGGACGCCGTACCGGCACAGCCGGACGGCGTCCCAGCCACACCGTGCAGAGGCACTTGCTCCGGGGCTCGACGTGATCCGGGAGTTGTGCCACCGACGGCTAAGGTGAGCTCGGATCGAACAGAGGGGCGTGCCGACCCTTCCCCCACGCCGGGCGTCGCTGACGACAGCAGGGAGCAGGACCCCTGCACGCCCATGACAACCTGGGGGGAAGCAGTGCCCGTAGCGGCTGCGCAGACACGAGGAGACCGGCCGACGCGCATACCGGAGGTGGATGCTCTGCGCGGGTTCGCGCTCATGGGCATCCTGCTGGTCAACGCGCTGATGATGGCCGGTCCGTACGGCCTCGGAGGCGTCACCGATCCGGATGCCTCGGCACTCGACCGGACGGTCGAGGGTGTCGTCCAGACCTTCGCGGTCGGCAAGTTCTACCTGATGTTCTCGTTCCTCTTCGGCTACAGCTTCACCCTCCAGCTGGCCTCCGCCGAACGCGCCGGCACGAGCGCCGTTCCCCGCCTGCTGCGCCGCTCACTCGGCCTGCTCGTCCTGGGGGTTCTCCACGCCGTACTCCTCTACACCGGCGACATCCTCACGACGTACGCGGTGCTCGGCCTGATCCTGATCGCCGCACGCAACTGCACCCCCGGCGCGGCACTGCGCGCCGCCCGGATCCTGTACGGCTGCCTCAGCGCCCTCCTTCTCTTTGTCGGCGCGGGGACCCTGCTCATGTCGGATGCCGAAACGGCCGAAGCGGACGCCGAGCTCGCGGAAGGCGTGCCCGAACTGATCGCCGGCTACCGCGGCGACGCCTCGTCCGTCGTGCGCACCAACATCGGTGAGCTGCCCGACCAATTCCTCGCCGCACTGCTGCTGAGCGGCTTCGTCATGGCGGCCTTCCTGATCGGGCTGCACTGCGGCAAGCGGCGCCTGCTCGCCGACACGGGGCACCACCTCGTACAGATGCGCCGCATCCTCCTCGTCGGTGCCGCCGTGGGCCTGCCCGGCAGCCTCTTCGCGGCCCTGACCGTCGGCGGCCTGCTCGGTCCCCGGTGGTCGACCTTCAGCCAGATGGTGGGAGTCGTCGCGGCCCCCGGCCTCACCGCCGCGTACATCTGCGGGATGCTCCTGCTCATGAGGACCGCCCGCGGCGCGCGCATCGCAGCGGTATTCGCCCCCGCCGGCCGGATGGCCCTGACGAACTACCTCACCCAGTCCCTGATCATGGCCCTCGTCTTCACCGGCTACGGCCTGGCCCTGTACGACCGCCTCAGCCCCGCCGCCGTCGTACTCGGCGCACTCGTGCTCTACGCCGGTCAACTCGTCCTCAGCACATGGCTCACCGCGCGATACCGCTACGCCCCGGTCGAATGGCTCCTCCGCACGATCACCCTCGCACGGCCTCCCCACGACCGTGAACGGTCAACAGCCACACGGTGACGCAGGCGCCCCCGGCTGCGCACATGACCGGCCGGACAGGTCCTAGGCGACCACCCCCGCCGCGATCACCTGCTCACCCTGATCATGGACGGCCTCGCGAACCCCGGTGCCAGGTGAACCGCGCCGGCCGGGTGCTGTCCGGGGCTGCAGGGATCGCCCGGACGGGTTCTAGCCGGGCTCGTCGTACACGTGCGGCCTCCCGCCCTGCCAGGCGATGACCTCGGAGTCACCGAGGACGAGGCCGTCCGGGTCGGGGATGTCGATCCGCCGCAGGAACTCCACCAGATCGCGGTCGCTGTAGGCGACGCCGAGGACGGTGTCGACACCGCGGATCCGGATCACGACCCGCCGGCCGCCCGACGCGGAAATCCGGTGCACGAGGATCGGCGCCTGCTCCATGGCCCCATCCTGCCGCCGACACCCCGCCAGGGCATCCGGAGCCCTTACTCGCCCCACTCCTCCGGGCCCCCGCCGAGCCACCGGATCGGTGGCCAGCCGTCCGCGGTCTCCAGGCCGGCCGCGCGGAGCAGTTCCTCCACGCCCGGGAAGGAGTGCGCGATGCCCAGGGCCCGGTCCTCGGCGTGAACGTGCGCCACGACGGCTCGGCCGTCTCCGCCGAGCGGGTGGACGACGATGTACACGCTGTCGGCCATACCTCCAGGATGCGGCTGTCCGGTCGGTCCGGCACGCCGGGTCAGGCAGGGAGTCGGGCATATGTTCGAATGATGCTCAGCGGGAGCCCTCGCCCGCCCCCGGCTCCCAGAGGTGACTGACGGCCTCGCGACGGTCGGCGCCACACGCCTTGCACTGCATCCGAGCCGACGTCACGCCGTGCTCCGTGGAGAGGTCACTCCACTCCACCTGGTTCGAGTCCTGACTGCCGCACGCCCGGCACGGCCACCAGCTCATCGAGTCCGTCACGGCGCACCTCCTGTAGGCCACGAGCCTCCGTCTGCGCAGGGGGGCCGGGGCCGGGCGCATGGGCTTGGCGTGGCCCCTCCCTGCTCAGCGTGCGCCAGATGTGTCTCAACGGCATGCGGAGCTGGTCGTCCCCCGGCGTCCCATCACCTGCACCGGCCGGGATCAGCCGGTGCAGGTGATGGAGAAGGGGACGGGGTTGGAGGTGGTGCGGGTGGGGCTCTGGAGTTCCACGGCCATCCCGGTGGTCAGGGTGCCGGTCTTGGCGTAGGTCGTGAGCCGTACGGTGTCGTGGCCGGTGGGGTTGTCCTTGTTCCCGATGGACAGGGTGCGCCAGTGCGGATCCACCACCGAGCCGTCGCCGGACACCCAGCGGTAGGAGATCAGGGTCGGCTCGGAGGCGGTGAAGGTCGCGGTGAACGCCGGGGCCCGGCTCTCGGGGGTCGGGCATCTGCCGGTGTAGGTGGTGTTCGCGCCCGCCACCGACATCCGTACGCCCGAACCGGAGGCGGCGTCCCCGTCGTTGCCGTCGAGGGCGTGCACCAGCCCGGCGGCGACCAGTACGCAGGCGGCCGCGCCGGCCGCGACGAAGGCCACCGTACGGCGCTTGCGGGGCGGGGCTTCGGGCGTCGCGTGCGCGAGCGGTGCAGGCGGCGTCGCCGCGGCGGGCTCCGACGGCTCCGTGGTGGTGGTGGTGGCGGCCGGTGCCGGCGCGGGGACGGCGGCCGTGGCCGTTTCGGGCTCCGCGGGAGCCGGCAGGACGCGGGCGGCGGTCGTGGTGGCGTCGGGTTCGTGGGCGATGCCCCGCAGGGCTTCGGCGGCTTCGGCGGCCGGGGTCCGTTCGGCCGGCTCCTTGCGGAGCAGCCCGGCGATGACCGGCGCGAGCGGCCCGGCCCGGGTCGGCACCGGAGGTTCCTCGTCCACGACGGCCCGCAGGGTGCTCAGCGCACTGTCCTGCCGGAACGGGGAGATCCCCTCCACGGCCGCGTACAGCATCACGCCGAGGGACCACAGGTCCGACTCGGGGCCCGAGGGGCGGCCCAGCGCCCGTTCCGGCGGCAGGTACTCGGGGGAGCCGACCACCTCGCCGGTCAGGGTCAGCGCGGTGCTGCCCTCGACCATCGCGATGCCGAAGTCGCTGAGCACCACCCGCCCGTCGTCGGCGAGCAGCACGTTCGCCGGCTTCACGTCGCGGTGCTCCACGCCGGCGGCGTGCGCGGCGCGCAGCGCGCTCAGCACCTCCGCGCCGATGTGCGCGGCATGGCGCGGGGTGAGCGGCCCCTCGGCGCGCAGCAGATCGGCCAGCGACCGCCCGCGGACCAGCTCCATGACGATCCAGGGCCGGTCGTCCTCCATGACCACGTCGTGGACCGTCACCACGTTGCGGTCGGGTATCCGGGCCGCCGCCCAGGCCTCCCGCTCCAGCCTGCTGTACATCCGCGCGATGTCGCCGGCCCGCAGATGCGCCGGGGCCCGGACCTCCTTGACGGCGACCTCGCGGTGCAGGGTCTCGTCGCGGGCCCGCCACACGGTGCCCATACCGCCCTCGCCGAGCCGGGACAGCAGCCGGTAGCGGCCGGCGATCAGCCGTTCCCCGCCCGGTACGCCCAGTACGTCCGGTGCACCCGGGGCGGCGGCGGTCGCGGCCGTGTCTGCGCAGGCCGCGGTGGTGGCCGCCGTGGTGGCCGTGCCCGCGGTGGCGCCTGCCGTGGTGGCCGCGAGCGTGCTGTCCGTCACGGTCTCGGATTCCTCGTTGTGCATGGGGGCGGTTCTCCCTCTGATCGCCTGCCGACGCCAACATCACGTACGGACCCGGATCCCCGGTTCAACGATGTGACCGGAAATTTTCGAAAATGGTTGAACCGAACACGTTCGCGACGGCGTGTTGCTGTCGTACGAGGAGTCAGCAGGCGTCTTTTTCAAGGAGTGTGGAGTGCCTTCGGTCATCGTTGGACGCACGGGTCCCTTCACCGGGCAGAGCGTGGTCCTGGGCGGCGAGCCCCTCAGCTTCGGGCGCAAGAGCGACAACAGCGTCGTGATCGTCAGTCCCAGTGCCTCCCGGCTGCACGCCGAGATCCTTACCGAGGACGCCGGTTTCGTCCTCTACGACCGGGACAGCCGGAACGGCACCTTCGTCAACGACCAGCGCGTCACGCGGCATGTGCTGCGTCCGAACGACTGCATCCGGATCGGCGACGAAACGTTCCTCTACGAGGCCCAGGACGCCATGGAGACGGTCATGGACCTCTCGCTCCTGGACGTGCCCCGCCCGAGTGCCGCGGACCCCGGCACGCTGCGGGTCACCATCACCGGCGGCGGCCCGGTCGGCCTCGCCTTCGCCCTGGCGCTCGACGAGATGCTGCCCGGGCGCACCGCCATCACCGTCTTCGACGGGCGCTGGACCAGGAAGGGCTCCTCCGTCGTCTGGAAGGACGAGACCCAGGGGAACTTCCGCCGCCAGCAGGTGGTGACCGTCCAGAGCCGGCAGTACCTCGCCCTGTCCGAGGAGGTGCTCGCCGCCCTCTTCGACGACGAGGGGGCCTACTCCGAGATGTGGCCCGTTGGCCCGGACTCGGTCGACGGCCGCCCGCCCCGCAACATCCGGATCGCCCACATCGAGGACCGGCTGCTGGACCTGGCCAACCGGAAGTCCTCGATCCGGCTGGTTCCCAAGCGGTTCGACGTGGCGGAGGAGCAGAACCGGATCACCCAGGAACACGTTCTGGTGGTCGCCGAGGGCGGCCGCTCCCGCACCCGCGAGCACTACGCCGACCGCTTCGGCGCGGCCGACGCCTCGATCTACTCCCTCGACGGCGAGCACCTCCAGGACGTCGTACTGGGGCTGCGCGTCAAGTCGAGGCTGCCGGACCCGATGAGCGTGCTGCTCACCGTGTCGCAGAACCGCTTCCTGCTCAACTCGCTGCGCGGCGAGGGCTTCCTGAACATGCGGCTCACCCGGGAGGAGGTCAAGAACGTCATCGGCATCGACCCGGTCCGCCACGTCTTCGAGGAGTGCATCGCCGCCCGCCCCTGCCTGATGAGCCGGCAGGAGGAGGACAACGAGTTCCGCTGCCCCACCCACGGCACCCTCTTCCTGCCCGCCCTGCTGCGCGGTTCCCCGCTGTGGAAGGAGATCCGGCAGGGCCTCAGCCTGTTCGGGGTGGCCGAGGAGGACCTGTCCGCGATCACCTCGTTCCGGCTGGACATGGTGCAGCGCCCGCGGTTCACCGCACAGCTGCACCGCCCGACCGCGACCACCCCCGGCACTTTCGGCTTCCTGCTGGGCGACGCGGCCAACGCCATCCACTTCTGGCCGGGCCGCGGCCTCAACAGCGGCCTCGCCTCGGCCACTTCGCTGGCCCGCTCGCTCAGCCGAGCCTGGCAGGGCAAGCCGCTGCGGGACGCCGACTTCATCCGGCACGAGGCGGCGATGTCCATGCTCCAGTACCGGCACAAGAGCCGGGCCTGGAACGCCATGGTGACCACCGACGAACAAGGTGTCACCCGCGCGATCAAGGACATCATCGGGCGCAGCGCGGAGGCCGGTGTGGGTGCCGGTGCGGCCGCCGGTGCCGGTGCCGGTGCCGGTGCCGGTGCGGCCGCTGGGGCCGGCGCTGCGGGCGCGGCCGGTGCCGCGGACGGGAGCGACCTGGACGCGCTGCTGGACCGTATGGCGGGCATCCGCGAACGGCTCGCGCCCCGCATGCCCGGCCTCCCCGGCGACGGGGAACTGCGGTCCCACCTCGCCTCGATCGCCCCGGCCACCCTGCGCACCCTGCGGGAGAGCGGCGCCTGGGACACCCTGATCGTCGGCGGCGAGGAGGCCGACATCGACCTCTTCTACCAGTCGGACTCCCCGGTCTTCGTCCCCCGTCCGGCCGACCCCCGGAGCCCGTCTCCGGTCGGCTGACCTCCTTCGGAGGTCTCCAGGGCGCCGCCCCCGGCAGGGGGCGGCGCCGACCCGGTTCACCCGCAGTACACCCGGAATCCAGCGGTCCGATGCGGATTGTGGGTGGGGTTTGCCGTGCGGGCGTGATGTGATGGGCACATGATCGATGAGTTCCTTACCCATGGCCTGCCGGATGTGGAAGAGGCCGTCCGCAAGGCGGCGGCGATCGAGATCATGCCGAGGTTCAGGCAGCTCGCCGAGCACGAGGTCGACGAGAAGAGCGGGCCCCACGACCTGGTGACCGTCGCCGACCGCAAGGCCGAGGAGCACCTCACGGCCTCCCTGACCCGCCTGTTGCCGGGTTCGGCCGTGGTCGGCGAAGAGGCCGTGCACGCCGATCCCACGGTGTACGAGGCGCTGCGCGCGGACGCCCCGGTGTGGATCGTCGACCCGGTGGACGGCACCCGCCAGTTCGTGAACGGCGACCCGGCCTTCTGCACCCTGGTGGCGCTGGCCCTGCGCGGGGAGATCCTCGCCTCCTGGACCTTCGCCCCGGCGCTGGAGGAGCTGGCGACGGCCGTGCGCGGGCAGGGAGCGTACGTCAACGGCGAGCGGATCCACAGCGGTTCGCCGGAGGCCGGCGCCGCGCTGCGGGTCGCCATCGCCCACCCGCTCTACACGTCCGACGAGAACAAGCGGACGCTGGCCCGGCTGGACGTGCCCGGGGTGGCGGCCAGGCCGTGCGGTTCGGCGGGCCTGGAGTACCTGAAGGTGGCCCGCGGCGAGATGGACGCCCTGGCCTTCACCTGGCCCTCGGCCTGGGACCACGCGGCCGGGCTGCTGCTGGTCGCCGAGGCCGGCGGGGCGCAGAGCACGGTCGAGGGTGTCCCCTTCCGGGTGGACCGCGACAACGCGCTGCCGTTCGCCGTCGGGCGGGACGAGGCCACCGCCGTACGCATCCGGGAGCTCCTCCGAGGCGGCCGGGCCCCGTCCTAGGGGTGTCCAGCCCGGGCTACGGGGCGCAATATCCTGGAGGCGCAGGCGCCGCCGGAAACGAAGGAGTCGCAAGTGCCGTCGATTCTCGATGTGGTCGTGGTGGGGGCGGGGCCCAACGGGCTGACCGCTGCCGTCGAACTGGCCCGGCGCGGCTTCTCGGTGGCCGTCTTCGAAGCCGCCGGCACGGTGGGCGGCGGTGCCCGGACCGAGGAGCTCACCCTCCCCGGCTTCCGGCACGACCCGTGCGCGGCGGTGCACCCGCTCGGCGTCGGCTCCCCGGTCTTCGCCACGATGCCGCTGAAGCGGTACGGGCTGGAATGGCTGCACGCCCCGCTGCCGATGGCGCACCCCTTCGACGACGGAACGGCCGCCGTCCTGTCCCGCTCGGTGGCGGAGACGGCCGCGTCCTTCGGGCCGCGGGACGCGGGGGCCTACCGGCGTCTCGTCGGGCCGTTCCTCGGCAAGTGGGACACCCTGGCCCGGGACTTCATGTCCCTGCCGAGCACCGCGCTGCCCCGGGACCCCGTCACCCTCGCCCGCTTCGGGCTCGCCGGGCTGCCGCCCTCCACCTGGCTCCTGCGCCGCTTTCGCGACGAGCGGGCCCGGGCCCTGTTCGCCGGGCTCGTGGCCCACGTCATCGCCCCGCTCGGCGGGATCGGCACCGGCGCCGTCGGCCTGGTCTTCGCGCTGGCCGCGCACGCGAACGGCTGGCCGACGGCGCGCGGCGGCTCGCAGTCCGTCTCCGACGCGCTCGCCGCCTACCTGCGCGACCTCGGCGGGACGATCCACACCGGCTTCGAGGTCAAGCGGCTCGACGACCTCCCGCCGGCCCGGGCGTACGTCTTCGACACCTCGCCGACCGCGCTGGCCCGGATCGCCCGGCTGGGGCGCGCCTACGACGGCTACCGGTACGGCGCCTCCGTCTTCAAGATCGACTACGCGCTGGACGGCCCGGTCCCGTGGACCGCCGAGGAGCCGCGCCGCGCCGGCACCGTCCAGATCGGCCCGCGCACCCGCGACATCGACGCCGCCCTGCAGCTGGCCTCGGGCGGCCGGGCCCCCCGCAACCCCTTCCTCATCACCGCGCAGCCCAGCCTGGTCGACCCCGGCCGGGCGCCCGAGGGCAAGCACGTGTTCTGGGCGTACGGGCACGTTCCGGCGGGCTGGGACGGCGATCTCACCGAGGCCGTCGAGCGTCAGCTGGAGCGCTTCGCCCCCGGCTTCCGCGACCTGGTCCTGGCCCGTGCCACGGCCGGCCCGCCCCAGCTGGCCGCCCGCAACCCCAACTACGTCGGCGGGGACATCGCCTGCGGAGCGGCCTCGGGGCTGCAGCTGCTGCTGCGCCCGAAGATCACCCTCTCCCCGTACACGACGGCCCACCCGGCGGTCTTCCTCTGCTCGTCGGCGACCCCGCCGGGTCCCGGGGTGCACGGCATGTCCGGCCACAACGCCGCCAAGGCGGTCTGGCGCCACCTGCGCCAGGACGCCTGACGCCGGCCCCGCACGCACATTTCCATGGCGCAGGAGGAAGTAGTGGTTCTCGGCAACGACACGGGCGACAGGGAGAGAGGGCTCTTCTACTTCGACCTGTGCAGCGCGGTGATCATGGCGGTGCTCACCGCGATATTCGCGGCACGCGGCGAATGGATGCTCACCGCGGGATTCGCTGCGGCCACGCTCGGCTGCCTCTTCACCGCGGCGTTCAGGCAGCGTAAAAGGCACGGATAGACAGACGCGGGCCCTCGGCCGCCGTGACGGCCGGCCGGCGGCGCCGCTCGCGAAAGGACTACCGATGGTCCGCATCACCCTGGTCCTCGGCGACATCACCGCCGAGAAGGCCGACGCGATCGTCAACGCGGCCAACTCCTCGCTCCTCGGCGGCGGCGGGGTGGACGGCGCCATCCACCGCCGCGGCGGGCCGGAGATCCTCGCGGCCTGCGAGGACCTGCGGCGCTCGCACTACGGCAAGGGACTGCCGACGGGCCGGGCCGTCGCCACCACGGCCGGCAGGCTCGCCGCCGGGCACGTCATCCACACGGTGGGCCCGGTCTGGTCGCGCGAGGAGGACCGGTCGGAGCTGCTCGCCTCCCGCTACCGCGAGTCGCTGAGGATCGCCGACGAACTGGGCGCCCGTACGGTCGCCTTCCCGGCCATCTCCACCGGCATCTACGGCTGGCCCATGGACGACGGGGCCCGCATCGCGGTGGAGACGGTGCGGTCGGCCCGGACCGAGGTGCAGGAGGTCAGGTTCGTCCTCTTCGACGCGGCCGCCTTCACCACCTTCGAGACGGCCCTGTCGGACGCCCGCTAGGCCGCTCCGCCCCCGCGGCGATTCGTCACGGCGATCGCCTCGAGGCGCCAGGGTTGGGCCGGGGGTAGGTCCTGGACTGTTTGACGCTGCCGTACGCGAAGCTCGACTCGATCGAGGCGATACCGGGGATGGCGTGGATGCGGTGGCGCACCAGGGCTTCGTAGGCCTCCAGGTCCTCGATGACGACGCGGAGCAGGTAGTCGCTGCTGCCCGCCATCAGGTAGCAGTCCTGGATGTGCTCGATGACGGCGACGTGCTCCTCGAAGAGCCGCACCGCCTCCGCCGTGTGGCGTTCCAGGCGGATCCGTACGAAGACGGTGACCGGGAGCCCGAAGGCCACCTGGTCGACCATGGCCGTGTAGCCGCGGATCAGGCCCGCCTCCTCCAGCCGCCGGACCCGGCGCAGGCAGGGTGACGGGGACAGCCGGACGCGGTCGGCCAGGTCCTGGTTGGACAGGCGCCCGTCGGCCTGCAATTCCCGGATGATCTGCAGATCGACTGCGTCCACGGCCCCTCCTTGGCAGATTCTGCCCCAAACGTATGTCCGAGCGACAGAACTGGCAATCGGCTGCCCCGCCCGAAGCCCTAGCGTTGCCCTGGAACGGACCGGACCGGTCCGAGTCCCAGAGGCTGGAGCATTTCCCTTGGTCGCGACGCACACCACCCGGGCGACCGTGCCTCCCGATGCGGCGGGCCCGCGGGCCGGACACCCCGGCCGGCGCGGGCTCTCCCCGCAGCTCCTCACGCGGTTCCTCCCGCGGCTCTCCCCGCAGGCCGAGGGCCTGCTGGCGCTGCTGGTGACCGTGGCGATCTGGGCGGCCTTCGCGCTCAGCGCCCGCGCCCTGAGCGCCTCCTCCCTGCTGCCGGCCGACGCGGCCCTGCTGCGCTTCGGCGTTCCCCTCGTCGTGCTCCTCCCCGCCCTGTGGCGCCGCCGCCACCGCATCGCCGCGGTACGGCCCGGCGCCGCAGCCAAGATCATCTGCGGTGCGGGGGTGCCCTTCTTCCTCGCGGCGATGCACGGCGGCGCCCTGACCTCCGCCGCCTTCGTCGGCTCGATCGTCCCCGGCATGGTCCCGCTCTTCGTCTCCGCGATCATGATCCGCCGCGGGCACGGGGTGCCCCGCGGGACGCAGACGGCCGGACTCGCGCTGATCGCGGCCGGCGTCGCCGCCCTCGTCTGGCGCTACGTGGTCCCGGTGGACACCGACGTGCTCGCCGGCTCCGGCATCCTCCTGGTGGCCAGCGGACTGTGGGCCCTCTACACGGTGGGCCTGCGCGAGGTGGACCTCGATCCCGTCGGATCGATCGGACTGCTGTGCCTGCCCTCCTTCGCCGTGATCGCGGTCCTGGTCCTGACCGGGGTGCTCCCGACGGGCATCGCGCACGCGGCGGGCAGCGACATCGCGCTGTTCCTCGTGGTGCAGGGGCTCGGCGTCGGGCTGTGCGCCGGCCTGCTCTACGCCTTCGCCATCCGCAGGCTCGGCGCCGAGCGCAGCTCGGTCGTCGGCAGCCTCAGCCCCGTCGCCGTCGTCCTGCTCGCCATCCCCCTGCTCGGCGAGACGCCCACCCTCGCCGTGCTCGTCGGCGTCCCCCTCATCACCGCCGGCGTCGTCCTCGCCAACCGCCGTCCCCGACCCCGCCCCGAGGTTCCCGCAGATGCTTGAGCTCCTCCCCCCGCCGCCCACCGATCCGCTGTGGGACCTGACCTACGAGTTCGGCAGCGACGAGCGGCCCGAACGGCTGAACCTCGTCCTCGGGGTCTACCGGGACCAGACGGGAACCACCCCGGTCATGGCCGCCGTGCGCGAGGCCGAGATGCGCCTGGCGGAGCGCTCCGAGTCCAAGGAGTACCGAGGGCTCTCCGGGAACGCCGCCTTCAACCGCTCCCTGCTGGACCTGGTGCTGGGTCCGGGCGGGCCGGCCGACCGGGCCGCGGCCGTCCAGACCGTCGCCGGCTCCGGTGCGCTGCGGCTGCTGGCCGATCTGGTCTGCCGGACCCGCCCGGGCACCACGGTGTGGATCAGCGATCCCGCCTACGTCAACCACCGGCCCATCCTGGAGGCCGCCGGGCTGAAGGTGCGTACGTACGGCTGGCGCGACGCCGAGGGCGGCTTCGACACGGCCGGCGTCCTGCGCGAGCTGCGGGAGGCCCGGCGGGACGACGTGGTGCTGCTCCAGGGGTGCTGCCACAACCCCACGGGCGTGGACCCGCTGCTCGACGACTGGGAGGCGCTGGCCGACTCCGCCGTCCGCGGCGGCTGGGTGCCCTTCGTGGACCTCGCCTACCACGGGCTCGGCGACGGCCTGGAGGCCGACCTGCTGGCCACGCGGATGCTCGCGGCGCGCGTGCCGGAGATGCTCATAGCCGTCAGCTGCTCGAAGAACTTCGGCCTCTACAGCGACCGCGTCGGCTGCGCCATCGTGCTCGGGTCCTCGGCCCAGGCCGTGCGGCACGCCGAGACGGCCCTGCAGAACGCCGCCCGGACCCTGTACTCGATGCCGCCCGAGCACGGCGCGGCCGTCGTCACCACGATCCTGGAGGACCAGGGGCTGAGGGCCGCCTGGCGTGCGGAACTGGACGTCATGCGCAGCCGGATCATGGCCAACCGGGCCGATCTGACCGCCCACCTGAGCGCCCTGGGCTGCGCCGAGCAGGCGCGCTCCCTCGCCCGGCAGAAGGGGATGTTCTCGATGCTGCCGCTCACCGCGCCGCAGATGCTCCAGCTGCGCAGGCAGTACGCGATCTACGGTACGACCTCCGGGCGGATCAACATCGCGGGCATCCCGGCGCACCGCATCCCCTGCCTCGCCCGGGGCATCGCGGGAGTCCTGGGCACGGCCGACACGCTCCGGGCCGTGCAGACGGCGTAGCCGGGGAGGAGCGGTGCCCGGCCGGAAACCACGGCCGGACACCGCTCGGGACCATCCGGGCTCACCCGGGTGCCACCCCGGGGGTCAGGAGACGGTCAGGAACTTGGCGATGCTCGGGACCCCCTGGGCGTCGAGGGCGAAGAGCATGTAGTTGCCCGGCAGGACCACACCGGTGTCGGCGGGAACGGACACCGTGTAGGAGTTGGTTCCGGCGGCCGTGGACACCAGGGGGACCCGGCGCTGGTCGTTGTCGGTGGAGTGGGTCGCGGCCGCGGCCCGCATCAGGACGAACGACGCCACCGGGCCCTCGGTGCTCACCGTGAGCGAGGTGCCGGGGGCCGTCCGGGAGGGCACGCCACCGGAGATGACGGGACGCGGCTTCGGCGTGCCGTCCGCGTTCAGCAGGTACGGCGGCGTGAAGACCGCCCCGTCGGCGTGGTTGGTGGCGCAGTCGCCGCACAGGCCCCCGCCCCCGGAGAAGATCCGCCCGTCCGGCAGCAGGTTGGCCACGCTGTGGTAGTTGCGCGGCACGGCCATCGAGGCGAGCGGGGTGAAGGCTCCCGTCGCCGGATCCCACAGCTCGGGCGTCAGCACCGAGGTCGCGTCGCTGAACGGCACCGGATAGGCCTGCCCGCCGAAGACGGCCACCTTGCCGTCGGGCAGGACGACGCTGTTGCTGAAGGCGCGGGCGTGCTCCATGTCCCCGGTCCGGGCGGCCTGCGCCTGGCTGCCCGAGACGCTCACGGTGTAGGCGCGCCGGGTGGCCGGGCTGTCCTGGTAGGCGGGGGAGCCGCCCAGGGTGAGCAGCTTGCCGATGTCGTAGGAGACGGCGTTGCCGGTCATGGCGTCCTGGCTGTCGGCCCGGGTGCCGGCGGCGGTGATGCTGCCCTGGCCCGTGGTCGAGATCCAGTTCATCTGCTTGCTCGGTCCCAGCTGCAGCACCTTGCCGCCCGAAGTCGCGTACAGCCACATGTGGTTGTCGGCCCGGTAGGGTCCGGCCGGGTCGGCCGTCAGCGCGGGCACGGCGGAGACGCCCGGGAGCTTGCGCCAGGTACGGGTGTCCGGCGACCAGGCCTCACCGGCCTTGTCGCCCGCCGCCCCGCTCCAGGAACCGCCCAGCACGAAGGCCTCACCGGTGGAGAGGAGCGTCATCGCCTGGTAGCCGCGGGCGATGTTCATGCTGGTGGTGGCGGACCAGTCGTCGGTGGCCGGATCGTAGATGCTCGCCTTCTCCGCGTTGCTGCCCCCGGTGACCAGCACCCGGCCGTCGGCCAGCATGGCGATGCCCGGACAGAACATGTCGTGGCCGGTGTTGTCGATGCGCCGCTGGGTGACCTTGCCGGTCTTCAGGTCCAGGATCGCGGTCTGGGTGTAGCCGTTGCTGCCGCCGAAGCGGTCGACCGCGTACGCCGACCAGGCCAGCAGCTTGTCGCCGGGCAGGGCGGCGGTGGCCACGGGCACCAGCGGGAAGCCGGTGATCCGCCCCCAGGAGCCGTGGACGGCCGGGCTGGCCGGCCCGCTCAGGCGGATCTCGGCGGCCGAGGTCCACGGGCCGCGGGCGCCGGCCTCGCTCGTCACGGTCAGGCGTACGTAGCGGGCCTGCTCGGCCCGCGTGAAGGTGGCGGTCTTGACGGTGTCGTCGTCCCGCCAGGTGCCCGAGGCCACCGGCGCGGCGAAGGTGAGGCCGTCGGTGCTGGTCTGGACGCTGTACGCGCCCGCCCGCCCGTTGGCTCCGTCCGCGCGCGGGTGGTACACGAGCGCGGAGACGGCCGACGTGCGGTGCATGTCGATGGTGATCGTGTGCGGCAGCGGGGTGGCGGTGCCGCTCCACTTGCTGTGCCAGATGGTGCTGGTGCTGCCGTCGAGCACGTTGGCCGCGCGGCCGTTCTCGCCGGCGGTCTCCTCGTCGCTCGAGGTGGCCGTCCATCCGGTCCGGGACAGGTCGACGGTGGCCGCCGGGGTGCCGGGGTCGCCCAGTACGTCGATCTCGGCGGCGGAGCTCCAGGGTCCGCGGCCGCCCGCCTCGGTGAGCGCCGTGAGGCGCACGAACCGGGCTCCCTGCGGGGCGAATCCCAGCGTCTTGGTGGCGGCGTCGTCGGCGAGGGTGCCCGTGGCGACGGGTGCTCCCCAGCCCTGTCCGTCCGTACTGAGACTGATGCTGTACTCACCGATGCGCCCGTTGGGCCCGTTCGCGCGGGGGCGGTAGACGAGTGCGGAGACGACCGAGGTCTGCCGCATGTCGATGGTGAGGGTGTGCGGCAGGGGAGTGGCGGTGCCGCTCCACTTGCTGTGCCAGATGGTGTTGGTGTTGCCGTCGAGCACGTTGGCCGCGCGGCCGTTCTCGCCGGCGGTCTCCTCGTCGCTCGCGGTGGCCGTCCATCCGGTCCGGTCGAGGACGGGAGCCGTGGGTTCCATCGCGTTCGCCGGCGCGATGCCGTGGTGCGGCGACTGCTTCGCGGTCTGCTGGTCCTGCGGGACGGGCGTGGGCCGGGGGGCCGGTGCCCGGCCGGCCGCCGTGCTGGAGACCCCGAGCCACGGGGTCAGGCCGATCAGCAGTGAGCCGAGGCCGAAGGCTATGAGCAAGTGGGAACGGCGTAACAGGCGTGGAAAGGCGAGGGAGCGCCTGGACTGCAATCTGACCTCCTGGGGCGACGGGACATGCCCCAGAGAACATAGGTCAGATCAATCGCAACTCTCCTGGAAAAAGGGAGAGTTGGCGTGAAGCGGCATTGCCGCTGAAATGTGCGCGTACGGGCCCGGACACGACAGTCCCCGGCAGTTCCGTCGATTCCATGAGCCATCCGCCGTCGCCGATGGCTCCCCTGGTCGACAGATGCTGCCGGGGGCCTGGCCAGAGCCTGGACAAGGGTCACGCGGGCCTGAGGACGTCTCCAGAGGGAGGTGCGGCTCTATCCGGTTATCCGGTGTATTGATGAGTTTCCTCCCTATTCATCCGTAGTCAAGACCCTGCCGGAAGTACGCTGAAAGTAAATCCGCGCCGCGCTCGGAACGAGTCCGACGGAAGGTGCCGCGATGACCGCATGGCCGGTTTCACGAGGTGCGCGAGGGCCCGGTGCCACGGTCTGGGAGCCCGAGACCGTGACGGCCGACCCGTACAACGCCCAGACGCCTTCGGCCGCGCTCGCCGAGCCGGTCACACCCGTGGGGGCCTTCTTCGTACGCGACCACTTCGGCATCCCGCGCACCGACCCCGCCCGGTGGCGGCTCCGGTTCGACGGCGCCGCGGCCGCTCCCTTCACCCTCGGCCACGCGGAACTCCTCGCGATGGAACACCGGGAGCTCGACGTCGTCGTGGAGTGCGCGGGCAACGGCCGCGGCCTGATGAGACCGCCCCCGCCCGGCCTGCCGTGGAGCCAGCAGGCGGTGGGCTGCGCGCACTTCGCTGGCGTGCCCTTCCACGCCCTCGCCGAACGGGCCGGGATCGATCCGGCCGTCGTGGAGATCGTCTTCACCGGAGCCGACTCCGGCACCGTGCACGGCCGCCCGACGCCCTTCGAGCGCAGCCTCCCGCTCGCCGTGGCCCTCCACCCGGACACCCTCCTCGCCACCCGCATGAACGGCGAGCCGCTGGCGCCCGAGCATGGGGCGCCGGTCCGCCTGGTGGTCCCCGGCCGGTACGCCGTCGCCGATGTGAAGTGGCTGGTCGGGGTGCGGGCCGTGACGCACGCGTTCACCGGCGCCTTCCAGACCGTGGAGTACCTCTACGTCGCCTCGCGCGGCACCCCCGAGGGGCCCGTCACGACCGTGCGGGTGAAGTCGGTCATCACCGAGCCCGAGCCGGACACGGCCGTGTGCCGCGGCCACGAGACCCTGGTCCGCGGCCGCGCCTGGTCGGGCGGCGGGGTCCCCGTACGGAGCGTCGAGGTGCGGGCCGCATACGAGGACGACGGCCCGGACCCCGACGGCGGCCGAGCCGGCGGCGACGGGGGCGCAGACGGCGCCCTGGACTGGCGCCCGGCCGTGCTCGAACCGCCGGCGGGCCCGTACGGCTGGAGCGGCTGGTCGTACCGGTGGACGCCGCAGCGCCCCGGACCGTACCGGCTGCTCTCCCGCGCCACCGACGCCCACGGCGACACCCAGCCGGCGCACGCCCCGTGGAACGCCCGCGGCTACGGCTGCAACCCCGTGGCCTGCGTCGAGGTGGTCGTCGTATGAGCCGGCGGAACGGGCCGGCGGCCGGTCGCCCCGCACCCGCCCGGCCTGCACCCCTGCCGCCTCCGCCACCGGACACAGAGCCCCGCGCCCACGCCTCGGATAGGGTGAATCGGTAGGAATCAGCCCCCCGGGGTGAGGTCGGTGCATTGGACACTTACCAGTCGACGAGCGAGGTGCCGGAGCAGCCGGTGGCGGCTGTCGGGTACGCGGGCGTGCTCCGCGAGCTGCTGCCGATCGCCCTCTGGCGCGAGGACGCCGACGGCCGCATCGTCGAGTGGTCGCTGGCCGCCCAGGACCTGCTCGGGCACCGGCCCGAGGACATCATCGGCCGGCCCGGCGCCGCAGTCCTCGTCCCCGAGGCCAACCGGGAGCTCGCCGACCAGCTGACCCGGCGGGTCCAGGCGGGCGAGACCGTCGTCGGCACCCTGCCCGTGCGCCACCGCGACGGCCACCGCGTCCCCATGGAGATGTGGATCGTGCCCGCCGTGGACCCGCAGGGCCGCACGGGCGCCATGCTCATCGCCGTGGAGACCTCCGAGGTCCTCCACATGCGGGACTCGCTGGCCGCCCTGCAGAGCCTCTTCACCCAGTCGCCCATCGGCCTCGCCACCCTCGGCCCCGACCTGCGCTTCCTCCGGGTCAACGACGCGCTGGCCCGGATGAACGGCGTCTCCGCCGCCGAGCACCTGGGCAGACGGCTCACCGAGGTGGTGCCCGGGGTCAACGCCGACGCCCTGGAGGCGACGATGCGGCAGGTCCTCGACCGGGGGACCGCCGTCGTCGACGTCCGCCGCACCGGGCGGACCCCCGCCGACCCCGAGCACGACCGGACCTGGTCCTGCTCGTACGCCCCGCTGCTCGACGGCTCCGGCCGGGCCCTCGGGGTGATCGCCTCCCTCATCGACATCACCGACGGCCAGCAGGCGCAGGCCGAGGCCGAACGGGCCCGGCACCGGTTCGCGCTGCTGGCGGAGGCCGGCACCCGCATCGGCACGACCCTGGACCTCCACCAGACCGCCCAGGAGATCGTGGACGTGCTGGTACCGCAGCTCGCGGACTCGGCCGACGTACAGCTGCTCGAAGCGGTGCTGGGCCCCGACGAGGGCGTGGTGCCCGCCGCCTCCACCCGCGGCGTCCTGCGCCGCCTGGCGGCCCGCTTCCCCGACCCGACCGCCCCCACCGCGAAACTCACCCCCGGCCAGACCTTCCAGATCCCCGTGGGCACCCACTACGAGCGGATCGTCACGGAGGGGCGGCCCATGAACCTCTACGTCTCCGACATCCCGGCCTTGATCACGTCCCCGCGCGCCGACGCCCTGCGCGCCTACCTCGCCACCCTGGGCTCCGCACGGCTGGTCCCGCTCGTCGCGCGCGGCACGGTGCTCGGCGCGGTCACCGTGACGCGCACGCGCGAGCGGGAGCCCTTCGACGAGCAGGACTGCGTACTCGTCGACGAGCTGGTCGCCCGCGCGGCCCTCAACATCGACAACGCCCGGATGTACACCCGCCAGCGGCAGGCGGCCCTGACCCTCCAGCGCAGCCTCACCAACAGCGCGCTGCCCGAGGTCCCCGGCCTCGCGCTCACCGGGCGCTACCTGCCCGCCAGCGACCACGACGTCGGCGGGGACTGGTTCGACGTCATCCCCCTGCCCGGCGGTCGGACCGGGCTGGTCATCGGGGACGTCATGGGCCACGGCATCCACGCGGCCGCCGTCATGGGGCAGCTGCGCACCGCGGTACGGACCCTCGCCCGCCACGACGTGTCCCCGGCGCGGATGCTCGCCTCGCTCGACGCCGTGGTGGCCGACCTGGGCGAGGACGAGATGGCGACCTGCGTCTACGCCGTGTACGACCCGGCGTCCGGCGGCTGCGTCGTCGCCCGCGCCGGGCATCCGCCGCCGGCCGTGGTGGCCACCGACGGGAGCGTCTCCTTCCTCGACGGACCGCCCGGCACCCCGCTGGGCACCGGCGGGCAGGACTTCCGCACCGAGGAGCTGCGGCTGCCCGAGGGGAGCCTGCTCGTGCTCTACACCGACGGCCTCATCGAGGCCCGGGACCGGGACCTCGACCAGGGCATGGACCAGCTGGCGCAGGCCCTGCGCCGGGGGGAGCAGCCGCTGGAGGCACTGTGCGACGGGATCCTGCGGTCGCTGCTGCCGTGTGCCCAGGAGGACGACGTGGCGGTGCTGCTGGCCCGGACCCGGCCGGCGTGACGGGACGCCACGCGGCGCCGCACGCGGCACACCCCGGCCGCCGGCCACACCTCGGCCACCGGCCATGGCGCGGTCACCAGGCCATGTTCTCCAGCGCGTCCAGGTCCGGCGGCCCCGGTTCCTGATCCCCGCCCCCGGTCAGGGGCAGCTCGGCCCAGATGACCTTGCCGCGCTCGGTGTAGCGGGTGCCCCACCGGTCGGCGTACTGGGCGACGAGGAACAGCCCGCGCCCGCCCTCGTCGGTGGTGGCCGCGTACCGCAGGTGGGGGGAGGTGCTGCTGCCGTCGGAGACCTCGCAGATGAGGGTGCGGTCGCGCAGCAGCCGGACCCGCACGGGCGCGCTCCCGTACCGGATGGCGTTGGTGATCAGCTCGCTGAGGATGAGTTCCGTCGTGAAGGAGATCTCCTCCAGCCCCCAGGCGGCGAGCTGCGCGGAGCCCGCGTTGCGCACCCGCGAGACGGCCGAGGCCTCGCCGGGCACCTCCCACTCGGCGATGCGGTCGGCCTCCACCCGCCGGGTGTCGGCGACCAGCAGGGCGATGTCGTCGCTCGGCACCGGGAACAGCATCACGGCGAGCACGTCCGCACAGGCCTGCTCCGGGCTGCGGCCCGGCCGCGACAGCGTCTCGCCCAGCAGGCGCAGGCCGGTGTCGAAGTCCCGGTCGCGGTCCTCCACCAGGCCGTCGGTGAACAGCGCGAGGCGGCTCCCCTCGGCCAGCGTGAACTCGGTGGTCTCGAAGGGCATGCCACCCACGCCGAGCGGGAGCCCGGCCGGCAGCTCGGGGAACTCCACCTGTCCGTCGGGGCTGATCAGCGCGGGCCCCGGGTGCCCGGCGCTGGCCATCGTGCACCGCCCGGAAACCGGGTCGTAGATCGCGTAGAGACAGGTGGCACCGGTGACCGCGGCGGGCTCGGGCTCCCCCTCCGGGTCATCTCCGTCCTCGTCCGGGACGGCCCCGGTCTCGTTCTGGTCGATCCGGTGGATCAGCTCGTCCAGATGGCCGAGCAGCTCGTCGGGCGGCAGGTCCAGGGTGGAGAAATTGTGCACGGCGGTCCGCAGCCGGCCCATGGTGGCCGCCGCGTGCACCCCGTGCCCGACGACGTCGCCGACGACCAGGGCCACACGGGTGCCGGGCAGCGGGATCACGTCGAACCAGTCCCCGCCCACCCCCGCCTTCGCGGGGAGATAGCGGAATGCCACGTCCACGGCGTTCTGCTCGGGCAGCACCCGGGGCAGCAGGCGGCGCTGGAGGGTCACGGCCATCGCGTGCTCGCGGGTGAAGCGGCGGGCGTTGTCGATGGAGACGGCCGCGCGTGCGCCCAGCTCCTCCGCGAAGGACAGGTCCTCCTCGTCGAAGGCCTCCGGGGTGTCGGCCCGCCAGAAGTTGGCCATGCCCAGGACCACGCCGCGCGCCTGGAGCGGTACGGAGATCAGCGAGTGGAGTCCGTACTCGAGGGCCTCGCGGGTCCCTTCCTCGTCCTGGGCCCGCCAGCCCATGGCCGCGTTCAGGTCGGCCGCGAGCACCGCGTGTCCGGCGTCCAGGGCCGCCGCCATCGGGGCCGTGGGCACGACGAACCGGATGACGTCGCCGGCCGGCTGGAGCGGCGTGTCGGTGCGGATGCCGGTGATGGCCGCCCGGCGCATCTCTGAGTAGGTGCCGGAGGCCGAGGAGGGCTCGTCCCCCCGCAGCACCGGATCCAGCAGCTCCACGGTGACGAAGTCCGCGAAGCGCGGGACCGCGACCTCCGACAGCTCCTCGGCGGTCCGCACCACGTCCAGGGTGGTCCCGATCCGCACCCCGGCGTCGTACAGCAGCTGCAGCCGGCCGCGGGCCACCTCGGCCCGGCCGGACACGGCGGCGAGCTCCGTGGAGTCGCGCAGGGTCACTACGCTGCCCGTGGACATGCCCCGGTACTGCTTGGTGGGCCGTACGTTGACGGCGAGCAGCCGGTCGCCCGCCAGGTGCACCTGGTCCGTCACGACCCGGCCGGAGACGAGCAGCTCGGTGGTGCGCGGATCGAGACCGAGGTCGGCGACGGCGCGCCCCTCGGAGTCCGGCGTCAGGTCGAGGAGCCGGCGGGCCTCGTCGTTGGCGAGGACGAGCCGGTCGTCCGCGCCGATGATGAGCACCCCCTCGCGCACGGCGTGCAGCACCGCCTCATGGTGCTCGTTCATCCGGGTCATCTCGGCGGGGCCCAGGCCGCGCGTCTGGCGCCGCAGCCGGCGGCTGACCAGGGCGGCGCCCGCGGTGCCGAGCGCCAGGCCGCCCGCGGCCGCGCCGAGCAGCAGCGGCAGCTGGCCCTCCACCACCATGGAGACGTTCGCGACCTCTATGCCGGTGCCGACCAGGCCGACGACGACGCCTTCGGCGTTCCGTACGGGGACCACGGCCCGGACGGCGTCGCTCGGCTCGCCCCTGAAGGTCTCGGTGAAGGAGCGCCCGGCGACGGCGCGGCTGAGGTCGCCGGTCGCCCGTTTGCCGATCAGTTCGGGAATCGGGTCGGTGTAGCGGACCCCGTCGGTGTTCATCACGGCGATGAAGTCGACGCCCGAGGCCCGGCGGGCGGCCTCGGCCAGCGGCTGGAGCGTGGGGGTCGGATTCCGCGACGCCAGGGCCGCCGCGAGACCGGGGGAGTGGGCGAAGCCCTCGGCGACCGCGAGCGAGCGGTGGCGGGCGTCGCGCTCGCTGTCGACCCGGGCCTGGACCACCAGGGCCACCGCGGCAGCGGTGATCAGCAGCAGCACGATCACCGCCTGCAGGGCGAAGACCTGACCGGCGACGCTGTGGGCCCCGAGGGACAGGCGTGCCCGCAGGCGCGAACCCCGCCCGGTCGGCTGGCGACCATTACGTCCGGTCATGAGCCCTTTCTAACACTGTCCGGAGGGTTTGGAGCGGCTGCGGGGGCGGCGGCGGCCGCACGATACGCACGGGGGCCGAGGCCGACGTACGAGGTGAAGTGCTGGCGGAAGGTGACCTCGCTGGCGAAACCGGCCCGCCGGGCCACCTCCGGCACCGGATGGTCGGTGCGCTCCAGCAGCTTGCGGGCCGCGTCCAGCCGGTGGCCCAGGAGCCAGCGGTGCGGGGTGGTGCCGGTGGCCGCGGCGAAGTGCCGGGCGAAGGAGCGCGGGGACATGCCGGCCCAGCGGGCCATGGTGGCCACGGACAGCGGCTCGTGCAGGGAGCGCAGGGCCCGCTCCCGTACGGCGGCCAGTGCCTCGGCGGTCCGGTCCGCGGCCGGCACGGGCCGGTCCAGGTACTGGGCGTGGCCCCCGGTGCGGAAGGGGCCCGTCACCATCGAGCGGGCGATGGCGGCGGCGGCCTCGGCGCCGTGCGCCTCCCGGACCAGGTGCAGGCAGAGGTCGATCCCGGAGGCCACCCCGGCGGAGGTCCACAGCCCGCCGTCCTCGACGTAGAGCGGGGCGTCCTCGACCACGACCTCCGGGTAGCGGGCGGCGAGCTGCGGCGCCAGCCACCAGTGGGTGACCGCCCGGCGGCCCGCCAGCAGCCCGGCCTCCGCCAGGACGAACGCTCCGGCGCACAGGGCGGCGATCGGCACGCCCCGGCCGTGCACCTCCCGCAGGGCCGCGAGGACCGGCCCCGGCGTCGGATCGGACGGCTCGGCCAGGGCCGGTACGACGACCAGGTCGGCCGAGGCCAGCCAGTCGAGCCCGCCGTCGGGCGCCAGGGTCAGCCCGCCGGGCAGCGGGATCGGACCGGGCTCCGCGGCGCACCGGCGCAGCTCGAACTCCGGAACCCCGGCGCGGCTGCGGTCGGGGCCCCAGACCTCGGTGATGACGGCGAGGTCGAAGCTGCGGATACCGGGCTGGACGACGATGGCGACGCGGCGCATGGGGCCAGTGTGTCAGCAGGGGCGTGACTGCCACCCTGGCAGGATCCCATCGGTCCGGGACCTCGCAGCCGCTGTCGGGCCCGCGGCCCGGCGGACAGCATGGAGCCATGACAACGACCGCGATCGAGATCGCCCCGAACAGTGCCCTGCTGGTCATCGACGTGCAGAAGGGCTTCGACGACGCGTCCTTCTGGGGGCCCCGCAACAACCCGGCCGCCGAGGACAACATCGCCGCCCTGATGGATGCCTGGCAGGCGGCCGGCCGTCCGGTGGTCCTCGTCCGGCACGCGTCCGTGCAGCCGGGTTCGGTCCTCGCCGCAGACCACCCCGGCCACGCCTTCAAGGACCTGGTCGAGAAGCGGCGCGACGGGGCCCTGCTGGTCACCAAGACCGTGAACTCGGCCTTCTACGGGACCCCGGACCTGGCCGACTGGCTGAAGGCCCAGGGCATAGGCCAGCTGGTGGTGGTCGGCATCCAGACCAACATGTGCGTCGAGACCACCGCCCGGATGGCGGGGAACCTGGGCTACGAGGTACTCGTCCCGCTCGACGCCACCCACACCTTCGACCTCGCCGGGCCGGCGGGCCTGAGCCTGACGGCGGACGAACTCGCCACCGCCACCGCGGTGAGCCTCCACGGCGGCGGCTTCGCCCGCGTGATCACCACGGCCGACCTCCTCGAGGCATAGCCCCGCCCCAGCCTCGCCCGACGGCACCATTCAGCCGTGCCGGGGCCAGATCCAGCCCCTCCGGCGTTTGAGGAGCGGGGTCTGGGGCGGAGCCCCTGGGGGCACCTCCCAGCGGTAGCTGGGGGAGAACCCGGCTCCGCCGGGCACCGGGCTCCGCCCGGACCTGCGCCTCAAACGCCGGCGGGGCTGTACTAGGCGGCCGCGTCAGAGAACGTCGGCTGCGATGGTGGCCGCGACCCGCTCCAGCAGGGGACCCGCGTTCGGGATGGACTTCGCCGGGTCGGGCTCCAGGTCCGTGAGCGGGTACGCCTTGCGGATGCCGGCCGCCTCCAGGGCCTCCTGGGTCAGCAGCAGCCGGCCGCACACCGCCACCACGGGCTTGCCGGCCGCGCGCGCCGCGGCCGCGACGCCCGCCGGGGCCTTGCCGTGCAGGGTCTGCTCGTCCAGCGAACCCTCACCGGTGATGACGAGCGTGGCCCGCTCCAGGGCCGGGGCGAAGCCCAGCACCTCCAGCATCAGCTCGATGCCGGGACGGAACGTCGCGCCGAGCAGCAGGGCGCCGTAGCCGATGCCGCCCGCGCCGCCCGCACCCGGGAGCACCGCACACTCAGCGGCCTTCGCGCCGATCGACTTCTCCAGCACCACCGCGAAGTGGGCCAGCGCCGCGTCGAGCGTCGCCACGTCCTCGGGCGAGGCCCCCTTCTGCGGGCCGTAGACCGCGGCGCAGCCCTTCGGGCCGGTCAGCGGGTTGTCCACGTCGCTCGCGAGGACGAATTCCACGTCGGCGAAGCGCGGGTCGACGCCGGACAGGTCGGCCGAGGCCAGGTCGGCCAGTGCGCCGCCGCCCGGACCGACGGGTTCGCCGTTCGCATCCAGGAACACGGCGCCCAGCGCGGCCAGCATGCCGGCGCCGCCGTCGGTGGTGGCACTGCCGCCCACGCCGAAAACGATCGAGCGCGCGCCCGCGTCCAGCGCGGCCTTCAGCAGCTCGCCCGAGCCGTACGTGGTCGCCGTCAGCGCGGCGAAGGTGCCCGCCGGCAGCAGCTGCAGCCCGGAGGCCTCCGCCATCTCGACCACCGCGGTGCCCTCGCGCAGTGCGAAGGCGGCCGTGACCTGGTCACCGAGGGGTCCGGTGACCCGTACCTCCCGGCGCTCGAAACCGGCGGCCACGGCGGCCGCGACCGTACCGTCGCCGCCGTCCGCGACGGGGAGGGTCTCGATCTCCACGCCCGGTACGGCCGAGCGAAGGCCGGCCGTCACCCGCTCCGCGACCTGAACGGCCGTGAGCGAGCCCTTGAATTTGTCCGCGGCGATGAGTACGCGCGCGGCCTCAGTTACTGCTCCGTCCGTCACCTTGCTAATCCCTTGCTATCGAACAGTGCAGTCGCGCCGCCATGAGCTTATCCGGAGGATCCTCCTATGCCCATGAGTGGCCTGGGCCACACCCGGCGCGCCATGCCCCTAAATACGGATATACGCCTGCATAGTGTGGCCGCATGAGCGCCGAATCACTGGAACAGCCACGTCCGGACGCCCGGGCGCGGCCTCCGGCGGCCCCGTAGACGGCGCACCCGACCGCACCGTCGTCACCATCGGCGTGATCGCGGTACTGGCCGTCGTCGCCCGGCCCCGCCGCCCGCCTCCGGGGCGGCCCCCCGCACGGGCGCCGCCGCCCTCGCGGCCATGGAGTACTCCTGCTTCCACTGGACCCTCACCCCCTGGGCCATCTACGGCATCGCCGGCCTGGCCCTCGCCTACGCGACCTTCCGCAAGGGCCGCGGCAACCGCCTCAGCTCCGCCTTCTCCGGCCTGCACAAGGGGGTGAAGTGGCTGAGCGCCACCAATATCGTGCTCGCCGCCGCGGCTCCCTCCACCCGCCCACCTGGCTCGTCGTCACCCGGGGCGTGCTGATGGCCGCCGTCCGGGCCGTGGTCGGCGACGCCGTCACCGAGCAGGGGCCCGACCGCCATCCGCGGCTGCGGCGCGTCGCCGGGTCCAAGGGCCGGGACCGCGGGGACGGGCCTGGCGGCTCCGGGGCGTGATCTCGGTAGGGTGGCTGCGTGACCACCACGGATGACTTCGCCACGTACATCGCGAGCCTGCCCAAGGTGCTGGCCGGCGCGGCCGCCCTCTACCGGGACGCCGAGGGCAGGGTCCTGCTCGTCGAGCCCAACTACCGCGAGGGGTGGACCCTTCCGGGCGGCACCATCGAGTCCGACGAGGGCGAGTCGCCGCGCACCGCCGCCCGCCGCGAGAGCGCCGAGGAGATCGGCCTCGACCTCCCGCTCGGCCGGCTGCTCGCCGTCGACTGGTCCCTCGGCGCCGACCGCCCGCCGCTGGTCGCCTACGTCTACGACGGCGGCGTGCTCGACGCCGGACAGCTCGCCTCGATCAAGCTCCAGCAGGAGGAGCTGATCTCCTGGCGGCTGGTCGAGCCCGCCGAACTCGCCGCGCACCTCCCCGGATCGCTCGGCCGGCGTACCGAAGAGGCGTACCGGGTACTGCAGTCGGGCGAGGGCACGGTGGAACTGGAGAACGGCCGCCGACCGGCCGTTTCGTAACACGAGGCTTACTGCGAGCAGGACAGAATCAGCTGATGATCACGATGTACGCCTGGCCCAGTACCGCAGACGGGCCCGACGCCCTTCCCATGGTCCACTTCACCACCGACCAGCAGTCCGCCGGAGAGGTGACCCCGGAGGGGATGCCGGTCTGGATGTTCGACACGGCGATCCGTGAGGGCGGCTGGTCCCGGTTCACCGACTACGAGGGCTGGTCGGTGCCCGCCACCGAGTGGCGGGCCCTGTACCGGCGCGAGGACGACCTGCTCGCCGTCAGCGGCCCCGGCTCCTGCGAGGGCTGGTACGAGGGAAACCTGGGGGCCGACGCCGAATGGGTGGCGGCGGCCGCCGCCCAGCAGAGCGTGGTCCTGCTCGCCGCCCCCGTCCAGCACCCCTCGCTCTACAGCTACGCCGTGGAGGCCGGCGCCGCCTTCGCCCTGCTGGTCCCGCTCCTCGTCGTCTGACCCCGCAGGAGACGCTCAGGCCAGGAGCTTGGCCTTGGCGCGGTCGAACTCCTCCTGCGTGATGTCGCCCTTGTCCTTGAGGGCGGACAGCTTGTGCAGCTGGTCGGCCGCGCCGACGCCGCCGGTGGGACCCGCCGCCTGCTGGACGTAGCTCCGGAAGGCCGCCTCGTTCTCCTGCACCTGCTTCATGTCCCGCTCGCCCATGCTCCTGCCCCGGGCGATGAGGTAGACGAACACGCCGAGGAACGGCAGCAGCAGCACGAAGATCAGCCATCCCGCCTTCCCCCAGCCGCTGAGGCTGTGGTCACGGAACAGGTCCGTGATGACCTTGAAGAGCAGGAAGAACCACATGATCCACAGGAACAGCCACAACATCGTCCAGAAGACGTTGAGAAGTGGGTAGTCGTCCATGCCCGGCTCCGATCTTGTCGCGATTCCTTCCTTCATACGCCCGCCGCACCGGGTACGCATGCGGAGCGGGGCACCGGGAGGACGGGCTCGGGACCGGGACCGGGGCCGGGCGGGGTCCTAGATCAGCTGGTCCTGGAGCGGCTGCCCGGACTCGAAGGCCAGCAGCCGCACCTTCCGGTCCAGCCCGCCGCCGTAGCCGGTCATGCCGCCCGAGGCGCCGATCACCCGGTGGCACGGCACGATGATGCCGACCGGGTTCTTGCCGTTGGCCAGACCCACCGCGCGCGAGGCGTTCGGCTTGCCCAGCTTCGCCGCGAGCTCCCCGTACGACCAGGTCTCGCCGTACGGGATCCGTACGAGCTGGTCCCAGACGCTGCGCTGGAAATCGGTGCCCTCCAGACGCAGGGGCAGGTCGAACGCGGTGAGCTCCCCGGCGAAGTACGCGGCCAGCTGGCGCTCCACTTCGGGGAACGGCTCCTCGGTGGCGGCGACCCGCTCCCCGAAGGACTCCTCGGCCGGCCGGTGGCGCTGCCCCGTCATGTAGAGGCCGCTGAGGACGCCGTCCGTGGCGACCAGGGTGAGCGGGCCGTAGGGGCTGTCGACGACGGCGTGCTGCTTTCCGCTGTTCACGGTGGTTCGCATGATGTGCTCCTCAGACCGGCAGGTGGTTGATCGGGTGGGCGTCGGTGGCCCACAGGTACTGGACGGCGTACGCGCGCCACGGCCGCCAGGCGGCCGCACGGGCGGTCAGCGCGGCGGGGCCGGCCGGCAGCCCGAGCCTCTGGGCCGCCCGCCGCACCCCCAGATCGGACGGCAGGAACGCGTCCGGGTCGCCGAGCGCCCGCATCGCGATGATCTCGGTGGTCCACGGGCCGAAGCCGGGCAGCGCCGACAGCTGCGCCCGGGCCTCCTCCCAGTCGCTGTCGAAGCCGAGCGGCAGCGAGCCGTCCGCGAGCTCCGAGACCAGGGTGGTCAGCGTCGTGCGGCGGCTGCGCGGCAGGGCCAGGGACTCCGGGTCCAGCGCGGCGAGCGCCTGCGGGGAGGGGAACAGGTGCGTCAGCCCGCCCAGGGGGTCCTCGACGCGCTCGCCGTGCGCGGTCACCAGCCGGGCCGCGTGCGTACGGGCCGCCGCGGTGGACACCTGCTGGCCCAGCACCGCCCGTACGGCGAACTCCTGCGCGTCGACCGTCCGGGGGACCCGGCGCCCGGGGGCCTTGTCCACGAGCGGGGCCAGCAGCGGGTCGGAGCGCAGCTGCTCGTCGACGGCCTCCGGGTCGGCGTCCAGGTCGAGCATCCAGCGGCAGCGGCTGATGGCGATGGTGAGGTCGCGCAGGTCGGTCAGGGCGAGGCGGCAGCCGATGTGGTCGGGCTGGGGGGTCAGGGCGACGACGCCGGTGCCGTGGGGGAGGCGCAGGGTGCGGCGGTAGGCGCCGTCGCGCCACTCCTCTACGCCGGGGACCGCGGTCGCGGCGAGGTGCCCGAAGAGGTTGTCGGGGTTCAGAGGGGCCCGGAACGGCAGCCGCAGGCTGATCGTCCCCGGGATCCGGGGCGGATCGTTCTTGTGGCGGCCGGCCTTCAGGGCCCGCTCCCGCAGCTCGCTCGGGGACAGGGCGAAGACCTCGCGGACGGTGTCGTTGAAGGTGCGGATGGAGGAGAACCCGGCCGCGAAGGCCACGTCGCCCATGGGCAGCTCGGAGGTCTCGATGAGCAGCCGGGCGGTCTGCGCGCGCTGGGCCCTCGCCAGGGCGAGCGGGCCGGCCCCCAGCTCGGCGTTGAGCTGCCGCTCCACCTGGCGGGTGGAGTACCCGAGCCGCGTCGCGAGCCCCGGCACGCCCTCCCGGTCGACGACCCCGTCCTGGATCAGCCGCATCGCGCGCGCGACGGCGTCGGCCCGTGCGTTCCACTCCGGCGAGCCGGGGCTGGTGTCGGGCCGGCACCGCTTGCACGCCCGGAACCCGGCCTGCTGGCAGGCGGCGGCGCTGGGCAGGAAGGTCATGTTCTCGACCTTCGGCGGGACGGCGGGGCAGCTGGGCCGGCAGTAGATCCGGGTGGTGAGCACGGCGGTGAAGAACCAGCCGTCGAAGCGTGCGTCCTTCGACTGCACGGCCCTCACGCAACGCTCTGTATCGGTGTGCATGACTCCAGGATCCGGGCTGCGGATGCCTCCGGCTGGCGGTTTTCCGACATCAAGGCTAGCGGGAAATACAGCCTCGCCGGCGTTTGAGGCGCGGGGCCCGGGGGCGGAGCCCCCGCAACGGCGCCGCGCGGGCTGGAAAACAAGAGGGCCCCTGGATGCCGATGGCATCCAGGGGCCCTCTCTCACAGCTGAGCTCAGCGCAGCGTCGCGGCTCGTGCTTCCCGCCTGTTGTGACGGAACGTGTTCGCCCGGCGGGTCGTCGCGAACAGCGGAATGGTCGCCGCCATCGCGATCTGCAGGGCGCAGCCGGTCTGGAGCAGGAGCTGACCGCCCGGGGCGTCGAACGCCCAGGCCGCCAGCAGCCCCATCGCGCTGACGATCCAGCACAGCATCGCCACGGCGAGCACGCCCCGCGGCTTCGGGTACTCGACCCGGCTCACCATCAGCCAGGCCACCCCGATGATCGCCAGCAGGGTCGGGATGAACGGCAGCTCCAGCAGCACGATCGAGACGACCGTCAGCGCGCCGAAGGGGCTCGGCATGCCCTGGAACACGCCGTCCTTCATCGTCACGCAGCTGAATCTCGCGAGTCGCAGCACCACGGCGAGCAGCACCACGATCGCGGCCAGCGCCGACATCTTCTGGTGCGCGTCCACGGCGACCATGCCGTAGACGAGCACGAAGTAGGCCGGGGCCAGGCCGAAGCTGATCAGGTCGGACAGGTTGTCCAGCTCGGCACCCATCGGCGAGCTGCGCAGCTTGCGGGCCACGATGCCGTCGAAGAGGTCGAAGACCGCGGCGAGCAGCATCAGTATCACTGCCGTCGCGGCGCTGTTACGGGCCATGCCCGACTCGCCACTGCCGGTGAGGTGCGGGATGAGGATCCCGGTGGTGGTGAAGTACACCGCCATGAATCCGCACGTCGCGTTGCCGAGCGTGAGGGTGTCCGCTATCGACAGCCGCAGCGAGAGCGGCATGTCGTCCTCGGCGGACTCCTCCTCGACAGGTTCGGGCACCCAGCCGGCGGCCGGAGTCTCAGGGTCAGTCACGGTCAATTCGTGTCACCCCCGCGGTGGTGGCCTGACCGACCTCGACCGCGACCTCGACTCCCTCGGGGAGGTAGATGTCGACGCGGGAGCCGAAGCGGATCAGACCGATGCGTTCGCCCTGCTCCACCTTGGTGCCGGCCGGCAGGTACGGGACGATGCGACGGGCGACGGCGCCGGCGATCTGCACCATCTCGATGTCGCCGAGCTCGGTGTCGAAGTGCCAGACAACGCGCTCGTTGTTCTCGCTCTCCTTGTTGAACGCCGGGACGAATCCGCCGGGGATGTGCTCCACGGACGTCACCGTGCCCGCGAGGGGCGCGCGGTTGACGTGGACGTTCAGCGGGCTCATGAAGATCGCGACCCGGGTCCGTCCGTCCTTCCACGGCATGATGCTCTGCACCACACCGTCGGCGGGGGAGATGACACGGCCCTGAGCGATCTCACGCTCGGGGTCGCGGAAGAACCACAGCATGCCCGCGGCGAGCGCGGTGGCGGGCACGGCCGCCGCGGCCCAGCGTCCGGACTTGCGGGCCCGGGTGAGGCTGAGCGCCGCGGTGGCGACGGTCGGCAGAAGCCACGGCGATGCTCCGCGCGCGAGGCGTACGCCAAGGAGGCTGTCGCGAGGTGCAGAGGTTTGGCTGTGGGGCATGGATGACCTTCGTAGCGGGTGATTGCCGCGCCGCAAACAGGGGGACGGGACGGCGGCTTTACTGGAATGCTATCGGTTGCACGCAACAACTGGGCAAGCCAGAAGCCGAGTCGATGACCGTCGGCCAGTGACTGGTAGTAACCCTTTCGCGACGAACCCATGGATGATTCGCCGCAAAAGGGACTTTCAGCCCTGGAGTCGGTACTCCTCGAGCAGGCGTCGCCCAATGATCATTTTCTGGATCTCGGCGGTACCTTCACCGATCAGCAGCATCGGAGCCTCCCGGTAGAGACGCTCGATCTCGTACTCCTTCGAGAACCCGTATCCGCCGTGGATGCGGAAGGCGTCCTCGACCACCTCCTTGCAGTATTCGGAGGCGAGGTACTTCGCCATCCCTGCTTCGAGGTCGTTTCGTTCCCCGGAGTCCTTTTTGCGTGCTGCATTGACCATCATCGCATGGGCGGCTTCGACCTTGGTAGCCATCTCGGCCAGCTTGAACTGGATGGCCTGGTGTTCGGCGATCGCCTTGCCGAAAGTGTGACGTTGCTGGGCATAGGAGACACCCAGTTCGAAAGCACGCTGAGCGACGCCACAGCCACGCGCCGCCACGTTCACGCGGCCGACCTCGACCCCGTCCATCATTTGGTAAAACCCTCGGCCCGTCTGGCCTCCGAGGACCCGATTGGCCGGAATGCGCAGTCCGTCCATGATGAGCTCGGTCGTGTCGACGCCCTTGTAGCCCATCTTGTCGATCTTCCCCGGGATGGTCAGGCCGGGACGGACCTCACCGAAGCCGGGCTCCTTCTCGACGAGGAAGGTCGTCATCGACTTGTGGGGCGCCGTGCCCTCGGGGTGTCCTTCGTCACTTCGGACGAGAACGGCCACCAGGGTGGAGCTGCCGCCGTTCGTCAGCCACATCTTCTGGCCGTTCAGGACGTACTCGTCGCCGTCCTTCACCGCCTTCGAGGAGATGGCCGACACGTCGGAGCCCAGGGCCGGCTCGGACATCGAGAACGCGCCCCGCACCTCGCCAAGCGCCATCCGGGGGAGGAAATAGTCCTTCTGCTCCTGCGTGCCGTGCTGCTTGAGCATGTACGCCACGATGAAGTGGGTGTTGATGATGCCCGAGACGGACATCCAGCCCCGCGCGATCTCCTCGACGCACAGGGCGTAGGTGAGAAGCGACTCACCCAGGCCGCCGTACTCCTCCGGGATCATCAGGCCGAAGAGGCCGAGCTCCTTGAGACCGTCGACGATCTGCTGCGGGTACTCGTCGCGGTGCTCCAGCTCGGTCGCGACCGGGATGATCTCCTTGTCGACGAACTCCCGGACGGTCTTCAGGATCTCCCGCTGGACGTCCGTGAGCCCGGCGGTCTGGGCGAGTCGGGCCATGGCTACTTCTCCTGGGTCTTCAGCTGGGGGCGGCCGGGCTGCTCGCCGCCGCGCTCCTTGATGTACGTCTCGGTCGGGACCATCACCTTGCGCCGGAAGACGCAGACGAGGGTGCCGTCCTGCTTGTAGCCCTTGGTCTCGACGTAGACGATGCCGCGGTCGTTCTTCGACTTCGACGGGGTCTTGTCGAGGACCGTGGTCTCGCCGTAGATGGTGTCGCCGTGGAAGGTCGGCGCCACGTGCCGCAGGGACTCGATCTCCAGGTTGGCGATGGCCTTCCCGGAGACGTCCGGCACGGACATGCCGAGCAGCAGCGAGTAGATGTAGTTGCCCACGACCACGTTCTTGCCGAAGTCGGTCGTGTTCTCCGCGTAATTGCTGTCCATGTGGAGCGGGTGGTGATTCATGGTCAGCAGACAGAAGAGGTGGTCGTCGTACTCGGTGACGGTCTTTCCGGGCCAGTGCTTGTAAACCGCCCCGACCTCGAACTCTTCGTACGTGCGTCCGAACTGCATCGGGATCAGGCCTCCGGGATCTCGAACTTGGTGGTGCGCTCCATGCCGGCCGCCCGGCCCTTGCCCGCGATGACCAGGGCCATCTTGCGGCTGGCCTCGTCGATCATCTCGTCGCCGAGCATCGCGGAGCCCTTCTTGCCGCCGGCCTCCGAGGTGCACCAGTCGTACGCGTCGAGGATGAGCTCGGCGTGGTCGTAGTCCTCCTGGGAGGGGGAGAAGACCTCGTTGGCCGCGTCGACCTGGCCGGGGTGCAGGACCCACTTGCCGTCGAAGCCCAGCGCCGCCGCCCGGCCCGCCACCTCGCGGTAGGCGTCCACGTCACGGATCTGGAGGAAGGGGCCGTCGATCGCCTGGAGGTTGTGCATGCGGGCCGCCATCAGGATCCGCATCAGGATGTAGTGGTAGGCGTCCGCGCCGTAGCCGGGCGGCTGCATGCCCACGACCAGCGACTTCATGTTGATGGAGGCCATGAAGTCGGCCGGGCCGAAGATGATGGTCTCCAGCCGGGGCGAGGCGGCGGCGATCTCGTCGACGTTCACCAGGCCCTTGGCGTTCTCGATCTGCGCCTCGATGCCGATCTTGCCGACCTCGAAGCCCATCGTCTTCTCGATCTGCGTCAGCAGCAGGTCCAGGGCCACGACCTGCTGGGCGTCCTGGACCTTCGGCAGCATGATGCAGTCGAGGTTCTGGCCGGCGCCCTCGACCACCGTGATGACGTCGCGGTACGTCCAGTGCGTGGTCCAGTCGTTGACGCGCACGACCCGGGTCTTGCCCGTCCAGTCGCCGTTGTTCAGCGCGTCCACGATCGTGTGGCGGGCGCCTTCCTTGGCGAGCGGCGCGCAGGCGTCCTCCAGGTCCAGGAAGACCTGGTCGGCCGGCAGGCCCTGGGCCTTCTCCAGGAAGCGCGGGTTCGAACCCGGGACCGCGAGGCAGGAGCGACGCGGGCGAAGACGGTTCACCGGGTGGACGGGCGTGGTCATGCGGGGACCTCCGTGCTTGCAAGGATTTCGAGAGGGGCGAGTTTGTTGGCTTTGCGGATCTCGTCGACGATACGTCCGATGATCTCCGTGATGCCGAAGTCCTTCGGGGTGAAGACGGCGGCGACTCCGGCCGCCTTGAGCGTCACGGCGTCCGCGTTCGGAATGATGCCGCCGACGATGACGGGGATGTCACCCGCCCCCGCCTGACGGAGCCGCTCCAGGACGTCCGGGACGAGAGCGCTGTGCGAGCCGGACAGGATGGACAGTCCCACGCAGTGCACGTCCTCGGCCAGCGCCGCGGAGGAAATCTCCTCCGGGGTCAGCCGGATGCCCTGGTAGACCACCTCGAAGCCCGCGTCGCGGGCCCGGACGGCGATCTGCTCGGCGCCGTTGGAGTGCCCGTCCAGACCCGGCTTGCCGACCAGCAGGCGCAGCCGGCCCGAGCCGAGCTCGTCGGCCGTCCGCGCCACCTTCTCGCGGACCTCGTGCATCGGGGTGCCGGGCTCGGCGGTGACCGCGACCGGGGCCGAGGAGACCCCGGTCGGGGCGCGGAACTCGCCGAACACCTCGCGCAGCGCGCTCGACCACTCGCCCGTGGTGACACCGGCCCGGGCGCACTCCAGGGTGGCCTCCATCAGGTTCTCGGTGCCGGCCGCGGCCTCCTTGAGGCGCTCCAGCGCCTGCTGGGTGGTGGGGAAGACGAACGGGTCGCCGTTCCCCTGCCGGTCCGAGGACTCCTGACGCTCCGCCCGCCAGCGGACGATGCGCTCGACGGTGAGCGCCTCCGTTGCCGGGTCGACCGTCATGATGGCGCCGTCCAGGTCGGACGTGAGGGGGTTCTCCTCGGTCTGCTGGAAGCAGTTGACACCGACGATCTTGTCCTCGCCGGCCTCGATCCGCGCCCGCCGCTCGGCGTGCGAGGAGACCAGCTCGCCCTTCAGGTACCCGGACTCGACGGCGGCCATGGCGCCGCCCATCTCCTGGATCCGGTCGATCTCGGCCAGGCAGTCGGCGACCAGGGAGTCGACTTTGGCCTCGATGACGTGGGATCCGGCGAAGATGTCCTCGTACTCCAGCAGGTCGCTCTCGTGCGCCAGGACCTGCTGGATGCGCAGCGACCACTGCTGGTCCCAGGGCCGGGGCAGGCCCAGCGCCTCGTTCCAGGCGGGCAGCTGCACGGCGCGGGCGCGGGCGTCCTTGGAGAGGGTGACCGCGAGCATCTCCAGCACGATGCGCTGGACGTTGTTCTCCGGCTGGGCCTCGGTCAGACCGAGCGAGTTGACCTGGACGCCGTACCGGAAGCGGCGCTGCTTGTCGTTCTCGATGCCGTAGCGCTCACGGGTGACCTTGTCCCAGATGCGGCCGAAGGCGCGCATCTTGCACATCTCCTCGATGAAGCGGACGCCCGCGTTCACGAAGAAGGAGATGCGGGCGACGACCTCGCCGAAGCGCTCCTCGGGCACCTGGCCCGAGTCGCGCACCGAGTCGAGGACCGCGATCGCCGTGGACATCGCGTACGAGATCTCCTGGACCGGGGTGGCCCCGGCCTCCTGCAGGTGGTAGCTGCAGATGTTGATCGGGTTCCACTTCGGGATGTGGTTGACCGTGTACGCGATCATGTCCGTCGTCAGGCGGAGGGACGGCCCCGGCGGGAAGACGTGCGTCCCGCGCGAGAGGTACTCCTTGACGATGTCGTTCTGGGTGGTGCCCTGGAGCTGGGAGACGTCCGCTCCCTGCTCCTCGGCGGCCACCTGGTAGAGCGCCAGCAGCCACATGGCGGTGGCGTTGATCGTCATCGAGGTGTTCATCTGCTCCAGGGGTATGTCCTGGAACAGCCGCCGCATGTCGCCCAGATGGGAGACCGGGACCCCGACCCGGCCCACCTCGCCGCGGGCGAGGATGTGGTCGGGGTCGTAGCCGGTCTGGGTCGGCAGGTCGAAGGCGACCGACAGACCCGTCTGGCCCTTGGCGAGGTTGCGGCGGTACAGCTCGTTGGACGCCTCGGCCGTGGAGTGGCCGGCGTACGTCCGCATGAGCCACGGACGGTCCTTCTGGCGCTCTGTCATCTCAGGCGATCCTTATGGCCTTTGAGCCGACTCAGACGTTGCGGAAGCGGTTGATCGCGTCGAGGTGCTTGGCGCGCATCTCGTGGTCACGGACGCCGAGGCCCTCCTCGGGGGCCAGCGCGAGGACGCCGACCTTGCCCTGGTGGAGGTTGCGGTGGACGTCGTAGGCGGCCTGGCCGGTCTCCTCCAGGGAGTAGACCTTCGACAGGGTGGGGTGGATCTTGCCCTTGGCGATCAGGCGGTTGGCCTCCCACGCCTCGCGGTAGTTCGCGAAGTGCGAGCCGATGATCCGCTTGAGTGACATCCACAGGTAGCGGTTGTCGTACTCGTGCATGTAGCCCGAGGTCGAGGCGCAGGTGGTGATGGTGCCGCCCTTGCGGGTGACGTAGACCGAGGCGCCGAAGGTCTCGCGGCCCGGGTGCTCGAAGACGATGTCGATGTCCTCGCCGCCGGTCAGCTCGCGGATGCGCTTGCCGAAGCGCTTCCACTCCTTCGGGTCCTGGGTGTGCTCGTCCTTCCAGAACTTGTAGCCCTCGGCGTTGCGGTCGATGACCGCGGTCGCGCCCATCGCCCGGCAGATGTCCGCCTTCTCGGGGGAGGAGACCACGCAGATCGGGTTGGCGCCGCCGGCGAGGGCGAACTGGGTGGCGTACGAGCCGAGCCCGCCGCTCGCGCCCCAGATCAGGACGTTGTCGCCCTGCTTCATGCCGGCGCCGTTGCGGGAGACCAGCTGGCGGTAGGCGGTGGAGTTGACCAGACCGGGGGAGGCGGCCTCCTCCCAGCTCAGGTGGTCCGGCTTCGGCATCAGCTGGTTCGACTTGACCAGGGCGATCTCCGCCAGGCCGCCGAAGTTCGTCTCGAAGCCCCAGATGCGCTGCTCGGGGTCGAGCATCGTGTCGTTGTGGCCGTCCGAGGACTCCAGCTCGACCGAGAGGCAGTGCGCGACGACCTCGTCGCCCGGCTTCCAGGCGTTGACGCCGGGGCCGGTGCGCAGCACGACGCCCGCGAGGTCGGAGCCGATGACGTGGTACGGGAGGTCGTGGCGCTTGGTGAGCTCCGACAGGCGCCCGTAGCGCTCCAGGAAGTTGAAGGTGGAGACCGGCTCGAAGATCGAGGTCCACACGGAGTTGTAGTTGACCGAGGAGGCCATGACGGCGACGAGGGCCTCGCCCGGGCCGAGCTCCGGCACCGGGACGTTGTCCAGGTGGATGGACTTGCGCGGGTCCTTCTCGCGCGTCGTCAGCCCCGCGAACATCTCCGCCTCGTCCTTGTGCACGGTGATCGCACGGTACGAGTCGGGCAGCGGCAGGGCTGCGAAGTCTGCGGCAGTGGCGGACTGCGACTGAATCGCGTCCAGGATGTCCTTCACGAGAGAGCCTCCGGCTAGCGCTGATGAGGGTGCGCTGAGGTAACGGGGTGCGTGGTGCTGGTGTGGTGTGCCGTCGGTCCGGCTGGTGCGGTGGTGCTGGGCGACGCCCGTGGTGAGGCGTGCGGTGCCTGGTGACGCAGGCAATCCGGGGCGCGTTCCGTGCGGTGTGGGCACGGGTCGCGGGGACATCCGGACGAGATTCAACGTATGGCACCCCGTGTCACCCGGCAAGGCACCGCGTGCCAAAACTTTCTCTCATTTGCCGATTGACCTGCACCGATGAGCGATGATCGATCAAAGTTACCGTCGAGTACGGGCAAGCCGGACATACTCCGGACACAAAAAAGCGGCCGCCCCCGAAACGGGGGCGGCCGCTGTGACGAGAGTCGCTACGGGTGTCGCTACTTGGTGCGCAGGGCCTCTTCGATGGTCCGCATGACCTCGTCGAGCGGAGCGTCCGTGCGGGCCACCGCGACCAGCACCTCGCCCTCCGTACGGACCGCCGCGGGCGCGGCCGGCGCGGTGCTCAGGGTGCGGCCCGCGCCGATCCCCGTGCCGAAGGTCTTCCGGACGATCGAGAAGGCGTGGTCCAGCTGCGCCTCCACGTCCCCCTGGCCGCCGGCCCGCAGCCAGCGCCGCAGCACGTGGTTGTGGGCGGTGACCACCGCCGAGGCGGCCACCTCGGCCAGCAGCGGGTCGTCGTTGCCGTCGTGGTGGTCGTGCTCGTCGAAGTGGGCCAGCAGATAGCGCGTGAACAGCCGCTCGTACCGGGCCACCGAGGCGATCTCCCGCTCCCGCAGCGCCGGCACCTCGCGGGTCAGCCGGTAGCGCTCCACCGACACCGCCGGCGAGGCGGCGTACATCTTCATGACTTCCTTGATCCCGCGGCACACCGTGTCGAGCGGGTGCTCGTGCGCCGGGGCCACGTCCAGGACGGCCTCGGCGCGGGTCAGGGTGTCGTCGTGGTCCGGGAAGATCGCCTCTTCCTTGGACCGGAAGTGCCGGAAGAAGGTCCGGCGCGCCACCCCGGCGGTCGCGGCGATCTCGTCGACCGTCGTCGCCTCGTACCCCTTGGTCGCGAAGAGCTCCATGGCCGCGGCGGCGAGCTCGCGGCGCATCTTGAGCCGCTGGGCGGCCGCCTTGGTGCCGACCGGGCTCTCCGGGGTGTCGGAGGCCGTGGCGGCGCGGGGCGAGGTCTTGGCGGGCTGGGACATAGAGCGAAAGTACTTCATTCGAGCAGGGGAGCGCGCCTGCGGGGGGTGGGAGAGGGGTGGATGCGGGGGAGAGCCCGCACTGGGCTCGGGAGGGTCAGTCCGCCGTGAGGGTCCGGCGGACCCGAGCAGCCCTCCCCACGCATCCGGCTCGTGGCCCGACCGGTTACCGGCGGGCGTACTCACGGAATCCGCGGCCGGTCTTCCGGCCCAGGCAGCCCGCCGCCACCAGGTGCTCCAGCAGCGGGGACGGGGCCAGGCCGGGGTCGCGGAACTCCTTGTGGAGGACCTTCTCGATGGCCAGCGAGACGTCGAGGCCGACCACGTCGAGGAGCTCGAACGGCCCCATCGGGTAGCCGCCGCCCAGCTTCATCGCCGCGTCGATCTGGTCGATGCCGGCGTAGTGCTGCTCGACCATCTTGATCGCGTTGTTGAGGTACGGGAACAGCAGCGCGTTCACGATGAAGCCGGCCCGGTCCCCGCAGTCCACCGGGTGCTTGCGCACCTTCACGCAGATCTCGCGGACCGTGGCGTGCACGTCGTCGGCGGTCAGGACGGTCCGGACCACCTCGACCAGCTTCATGGCCGGCGCCGGGTTGAAGAAGTGCATGCCGATCACGTCCTGCGGGCGCGAGGTCACGCGGGCCACCGCGATCACCGGCAGCGAGGAGGTGGTGGTGGCGAGCACCGCACCCGGCTTGCAGACCTTGTCGAGGGCGGCGAACAGCTCCTGCTTGACCGCCAGGTCCTCGGCGACGGCCTCCACGGCCAGGTCCACCTCGGCGAAGGCCTCCAGCGAACCGGCCGGGGCGATCCGGTCCAGGGTCCGGTCCGCGGCCTCCTTCGTCAGCCGGCCCTTGGACACCGCACGGCCCAAGGACTTGCCGATGGCGGCCTTCGCCGCGTCCGCCTTCTCCTGGCTGCGGGCGGCCAGGACCACGTCGTACCCGGCCTGGGCGAAGACCTGGGCGATGCCGCTCGCCATGGTGCCGGAGCCGGCCACGCCGACCGAGCTGACCGGACGGCCCGCACCGAGCAGGGACCCGTCCAGCGGGGTCTGGAGGTCGCGGACGACCGTGGAGCTGCCGGCCGCCTCGTACGTGTAGAAGCCGCGGCCCGACTTCTGCCCGGTCAGGCCCGCGGCGGCGAGCTGCCCGAGGATCGGGGCCGGGGCGTGCAGCCGGTCGCCGGAGGAGGCGTACATGGCCTCCAGGACGGTGCGGGCGGTGTCCACGCCGATCAGGTCGAGCAGCGCGAGCGGGCCCATCGGCAGACCGCAGCCGAGCCGCATCGCCGCGTCGATGTCCTCGCGGGAGGCGTACTTCGCCTCGTACATCGCGGCGGCCTGGTTGAGGTAGCCGAAGAGCAGGCCGTCGGCGACGAAACCGGGCCGGTCGCCGACCGCGACGGGCTCCTTGCCGAGCTCGCGGGCCAGCTCGGTGACCGCCTCCACGGCCGGCGGGGCGGTGAGGACGCAGGAGACGACCTCGACCAGCTTCATCGCCGGGGCCGGGTTGAAGAAGTGCAGGCCCAGCACGCGCTCGGGGCGCTGGGACTCGGCGGCCAGCCGGGTCACCGAGAGGGCGTTGGTGCCCGTGGCCAGGATGGCGTCGGGGCGCACGATCGCGTCGAGCTCGCGGAACACCTGCTGCTTGACCTCGTACGACTCGGGAACGACCTCGATCACGAGGTCGGCCTCGGCGGCGGCGGCCAGGTCGGTGAAGGTGCGGAAGCGGGCGAGCACGTCCGCCCGCTCCTGCTCGGTGAGGCGCTCCCGGGTGACGGAGCGTGCGGTGGCCGACGCGAGGGCGGCAGCGGCCCGGCGGGCCGCGGTCTCGCTGACGTCGATGCCGATGACCTCGCGGCCGGCCCGGGCGAGGACCTCGGCTATGCCGGTGCCCATCGTGCCGAGGCCGACGACGGCGATGGTCTGGAGGGTGGGCTGACTGGACTGACGGTCCATCGAGGGACTCCAGTGGAAGAGGGTGACGACTGAGGGACGCGCGGTGCACAGCGCGCGGGTGCCGTACGGAATGCCGTGCGGAGGGTCGTACGGAATGCCGTGCGGTGAAGAACCCCGGGCGGCGGCCCAAGGGGAGGGAACCCGGCGGGAGGGCCCAGAGGGAGGGCAGCCCGGAGGGTGGAAGCGGTGGAACCCTGTCCCGGGGTCACACCGTGCGAGAAACGAACCGACCGGCACGGGGCGGCTGCGTCACCAGGCCGTCCTCGTACGTGTTGCGTTACGAGGACAGTAACTCGTCGGTAACTGGTGCGCCATAGCGCGGAGATGTGACCTGTACCGCCCAAATGTACCGATCATCGATCATCGATCAACCCGCCTCCGCCGATCTCCCGGAACCCGGCGTGGCGGCTCCCGCGTCGGCCTAGGGTGGCCGCGTGAACGACGTGCTGGAGCGCCTGCGGGCGGAGGCGGGGCAGTCCCCCGAGTACGAGGTGCTGCTCACGGCCGGCCCCGACGACCTGGCGGCCTCCCTGACCTCCGCCGGGCTGCCCCTGTGGGCCCGCGAACTGGCCGCGTACCGGCTGGGCCTCGCGGGCGACCGCCGGGCCTTCGAATCCCTCGTCCTGCTCCTCAACCACCGGGACCCGCCCCGCTGCGCCGCCGCCGCCGAGGCGCTGGCCGTCCTGGACGACCCGCGCACCGCCCGCGCGGCCGCGGCCCTCGCCACCAACGGCCTGCGCACGGCCTACGCCCTCCAGCCCGTCCGGCTGCTCACCGCCCTGCGCGCCCCCGAGTCCGTACCCGCCCTGCTGACCACCCTGTCGCGGCTGCTGTCCCCGAACGACCCGTACTGGCGGGTGGCCCTGGCCTGCGTCGAGGGGCTCGGCGCCCTCGCCGACCCCCGCGCGCGCGAACTCCTCACCCGCGCCCAGTCCCACCCCCGCCTCGCGGTGGCGGCCACGGCCGCACTGCGCGCGCTCGCCTGACGGGACCGGCGCCGGCCGCCCGGCCGGGGCCGGTCCCGTCAGGCGACGCTCAGCCCCGGAAGCCGAGCAGGCCGTGCAGGGCCGCGCCGCCCGCCGAGGGCGGGACCGCGCGGGTCGCCGCGGCCGGCTTCGGGGCCGCCTGCGCGGGGCAGGTGGCGTCCGCGGCCCGCCCCGTCCTCAGGTACGCCGACACCTTCTCGTCCAGGCACTTGTTGCCGCTCAGGGCGATGCCGTGGTTGCCGCCGCCCTCCTCCACCACCAGGGCCGAGCCCTTCAGCTTGTCCCGCATGCTGAGCGCACCCCCGAACGGGGTCGCCGCGTCCTCCGTCGCCTGGAGGAGGAGGGCCGGGGGCAGATCGGCGTTGGTCACGTCCGGGGCCTGCAGCGCCTCCGTCGGCCAGAACGCGCACGGGGCGTTGTACCAGGCGTTGTTCCAGGTCATGAACGGGGCTTCGGCGTGCGTGCGCCACATGTCCGCGCGCCACTGGTTCCAGTCCCTCGGCCAGGCCGAGTCCCGGCACTGCACCGCCGTGTAGACGCTGTAGGCGTTGCCCGCTGAGGGCTCCACCGCGCCGAACCGCTCGTACGCCGCCACCAGCGGCTTCGGGTCCTGCTTCACCTCGTACGCCGCGAAGGCCTCGGCGAGGTTCGGCCAGTAGCCGTTGAAGTAGCCGCCCGGCATGAAGGTGTCCTCCAGTTCGGACGCCCCCACCTTGCCGCCGGCCGGCGTCTGCCGCACCCCCTCGCGCATCGCGTACCAGCGCTCCTCGACCACCGCCGGGTCGGTGCCGAGCCCGTACGTGGCGTCGTGGGCGGCCACCCAGGCCAGGAACGCCTTGTGGCGGGCGTCGAAGGCCCGGTCCTGCGCCAGGTTGTCCTCGTACCAAACCCCGCCCGGGTCGACCACGGAGTCCAGGACGAGCCGGTGCACCCGGCCCGGGTGGAGCTTGGCGTACACCGCGCCCAGGTAGGTCCCGTACGAGTAGCCGAAGTAGCTGATCCGCTGCGCGCCCAGGGCGGCGCGCAGCAGCTCGATGTCCTGCGCCGCGGACACGGTGCCGATGTGCGGCAGCACGTCCGCGTGCTTGGTCCCGCAGGACTCGGCGAAGGCCCGCACCCGCTCCAGGTTGGCCGACTCGGTTGCCGCGTCGCGGGGTACGGAGTCCGGGCGGACGGGGGCGAAGTGGCCGGCCCCGCAGTCGAGGGCGGGCTCGCTCTTGCCGACGCCCCGGGGGTCGAAGCCGATCACGTCGTACTGCGCGGCCACGTCCTTGGGGAGGGCGGAGGCGATGAATCCGGCCAGGCTGCGGCCGCTTCCGCCCGGCCCGCCCGGGTTGACCAGCAGCGGGCCCTGGGAGGTGGCGGCGGTGTGGGGCACCCGGGTCAGGGCGAGGGAGATCTGGCGTCCGGCGGGCCGGGCGTGGTCGAGGGGGACCTTGAGGGAGGCGCACTGCAGGGTGGGGTAGCGCGGGGTCGCGCAGCCGGTCCACCGCAGCGCGGCGGCCTGCTCCGCTCCGGGGGCCGCGGGGGCCGCAGGAGCCGCAGGGGCCGCGGTGACCGGGCTCGCGAGGGCGGCGGCGACGGTGGCGATCGACAGCAGGACTGCGGCGCGCTTCTTCAAGGGGTGGAGCATGGGGCCTCCCAGCCGAGGGTTCTGGGCGGAATCGTCCCGGAAACCACGCCCGGAAGGCGGTATTTGGCTGCTCATTGGCCCGATGTGATGAGCCTTCAGCGGCCCGCGGAGGCCGTCCGAGGTCAGAGCAGGGTGAGCTGGGTGGCCCCGGCGGGAGCCTCCGCGGCCGGACGCTCGGGTGTCACGACCCGGCGGGCCCCGCCGCGCCGGGACGGCCCGATGCCGAATTCGGCCGCGAGTTCGTGGACTTGGCGGGTGATCTGGCGCTGGTACCAGGTGGGGGCGTACGAGCCGCCCGCGTACATCCGCTCGTACCGCTCCACGAGGTGCGGATGGTGCTCGCCCAGCCAGGCCGTGAACCACTCGCGGGCGCCGGGGCGCAGATGGAGTACCAGGGGTGTCACGGAGGTCGCGCCGGACTCGGCGATGGCGCGGACGGTGGCCCGCAGCTGCTCCGGGCGGTCCCCGAGGAAGGGGATCACCGGGGCCATCAGCACCCCGCACTCGATGCCGGCGTCGGTGAGGGTCCGTACGGCGCCCAGCCGGGCGGCGGGGGAGGGCGTGCCGGGCTCGACGGTCCGCCACAGCGGGGTGTCCGTGAAGCCCACGGAGACCGAGATCCCGACCTCGGTGAGCTCGGCGGCCTCCCGCAGGAGGGGGAGGTCGCGCAGGATCAGCGTGCCCTTGGTGAGGATCGAGAAGGGGTTGGCGCGGTCGCGCAGCGCCTCGATGATGCCGGGCATCAGCCGGTAGCGGCCCTCGGCGCGCTGGTAGCAGTCGACGTTGGTGCCCATGGCGATGTGCGCGCCGCTCCAGCGGGGCGAGCCGAGCTCGCGGCGCAGCAGCTCGGGGGCGTTGGTCTTGACGACGATCTGCGAGTCGAACCCGATTCCGGTGTCGAGGTCGAGGTAGCCGTGCGTCTTGCGGGCGAAGCAGTACACACAGGCGTGGCTGCAACCCCGGTAGGGGTTGACGGTCCATTCGAACGGCATGCGCGAGGCGCCGGGCACCCGGTTGACGATCGACCGGGCCCGCACCTCGTGGAAGGTGATCCCGCGGAATTCGGGGGTGTCGAAGGTCCGCGTCACGACGGCGTCGGCCCCGAAGAGCGCGGCCGGACCCGCGGTGCCCTCGGTCAGGTTCTCCCAGCGCATGGTGCGCCTCCCTCGCTAGCCCTGCCGAGAGAATAGAACAAATGTTCCCATGATCGTGCGGACCGGGATATCCGCTGGTCGGAGCGGTGGCGGGCGTGCGAGGCTGCGCCCCATGGCGAGATACAGACTCACGGTGTGCCTTCCGGGCGGAGCCCGGGACCGGCTGGAGGAAGCGATCGCGGAGGCGATGGAGCCCTTCCGGATCGAGGGGCCCCGCCCGTACTCCGACGACCTGTGGATCTGGGACCACTGGCGGATCACGGGCGGCGCCGAAGGGTGCGGCCACCGCATCCGGCCGGGCCACGAGGCGGATCCCCGGATCGTTCACGCCCAGCCGTACCCGGACGGTTCGCGGGAGCCGAGCCGGCCCGGCTGGTGCGCGGGCGGCCCGCGGGGACTGCTCGTCGTGGGCGACGCCCGGAAGCGGGCCGTCCGGCTCGCCGGCACGGTCTGGGACGGCTGGCAGGACCTGCTCCGCGAGCACCCGCTCGGCCGGCCGTGGGAGGAGTACCGGCCGGCCCGGCCGCCGGGAGTCGGCACGGACGTCCACACCGAGCGGTGGCGGGCCGCCCACGCCGCGTACCTCGCGCAGACCCCCGCCGCGGCCTTCCGCGAGTGGGCCGCCGGGCTGTCGCTCGACCCGGCGGACGAGGAGTTCCGCTTCGCGCTCCTCGACGCCGCCGACCCCCGCCGGTGGCTGGGCGAGCGCTCCCGGGAGGAGTTCGTCGCGCGCGAGGCCGCACGCGCCACCGGGCCGGGCAACCTCCTCACCCTCGACGGCTGGTGGTGGGAGGAGGGGAGCCGGCCCGTGCACGGCGCCTGCGACGACCCCGCGACCTGTCCGCACACCCCGCCGTCGGCCCCCGGGCCGCTGGGCACCACGGCCCACCTCGCCGGGCTGCCGGACGAGACGCTCCTCGTGTCCGTCCGCTGCCACGTCTGAGCCGGATTTGGGCCACCGCCCCGGAGGTGGTTGGCTTCGCCGTGACGAGCGGACACAACTGCTGGAGGAACAGGCATGGCGCAGGTCGAGGCCACCACGGAGCGCATCATCGGAGCCGACGCGGAGACGGTCTTCGACACGCTGGCGGACTACAGCGGAACCCGGCAGAAGCTGCTGCCCGAGCACTTCAGCGAGTACGAGGTGCGCGAGGGCGGCGACGGCGAGGGCACCCTCGTGCACTGGAAGCTCCAGGCCACCAGCAAGCGCGTGCGCGACTGCCTGCTCGAGGTCACCGAGCCCACCGACGGCCAGCTCGTGGAGAAGGACCGCAACTCCTCCATGGTCACCACCTGGGTGGTCACCCCGGCCGGCGAGGGCAAGTCCAAGGCCGTCGTCACCACCGTCTGGAACGGCGCCGGCGGCATCGGCGGCTTCTTCGAGCGCACCTTCGCGCCCAAGGGCCTCGGCCGCATCTACGACAGCGTGCTGGAGAAGCTGGCCGCCGAAGTCGAAGCCTGAGCCACGCCGTTGCCGGTGGGGCCGGGCACACGGCCTCACCGGATCGGGTGAACCGAACCGGCCCGCGGGAGCCTGGCGTGGCCCCGGGGCGGGGAGGGGCGCGGCGGTTAGTGTGGGGCCCTGCGCATCCGACCGCACGGGGGCCCGATGAAGATCCTCATCTCCGCCGACATGGAAGGCGCCACCGGCGTCACCTGGCCCGCCGACGTGCTGCCCGGCACCCCGCAGTGGGAGCGCTGCCGGTCGATGTTCACCTCCGACGTCAACGCCGCCGTGCTCGGCTTCTACGACGGCGGCGCCGACCAGGTCGTCATCAACGAGGCGCACTGGACCATGCGCAACCTCCTCCTGGAGCGGCTCGACGCCCGCGCGGAGATGCTCACCGGCCGCCACAAGACCCTCTCCATGGTCGAGGGCGTCCAGCACGGCGACGTCGACGGCATCGCCTTCGTCGGCTACCACACCGGCGCCGGCACCGAGGGCGTCCTCGCCCACACCTACCTCGCCAACTCCATCACCGGGGTCTGGGTCAACGAGGTGCGCGCCAGCGAGGGGCTGCTCAACGCCCACGTCGTCGCCGAGTACGGCGTCCCCGTTGTCCTCGTCACCGGCGACGACCTGACCTGCGTCGACGCCGCCGGCTACGCCCCGGACGCGGTGACCGTCGCGGTCAAGGACCACGTCTCGCGCTACGCCGCCGTCTGCCGGACCCCCGCCCGCACCGCCGCCGACATCCGGGCCGCGGCCAAGGAGGCGGCCGCCCTGGCCGTGCGGCACGAGCCGGTCGGCGCCGGCCCGTTCACCGTGGAGCTGGAGTTCGACGCCGAGCACCTGGCCATGGCCGCGACGGTGGTCCCGGGCGTGGAGCGGTGCGGGGAGCGCAGGGTCGCCTACACCAGCGAGACGATGTACGAGGGGATCCGTGCCTTCAAGGCGGTCACGACGGTCGTCTCGGCGGCCGTGGAGGAGCAGTATGGCTGACATGCACGCAATGAATGACGGGGCACCCGCAGGGGCCGGCGGCGCCGTTGACGAAGCGGCCCTCGACGAGGCCGTCGAGTTCACCTCCGGCCTCATCCGGATCGACACCAGCAACCGGGGCGGCGGCGACTGCCGCGAGCGCCCCGCCGCCGAATACGTCGCCGAGCGGCTCGCCGCGGCCGGCCTGGAACCGGTCCTGCTGGAGCGCACCCCGGGCCGTACCAACGTCGTCGCCCGGATCGAGGGCGCCGATCCCACCGCCGAGGCCCTCCTCGTCCACGGCCACCTCGACGTCGTGCCCGCCGAGGCCGCCGACTGGACCGTGGACCCCTTCTCCGGCGAGATCCGCGACGGAGTGGTGTGGGGGCGCGGCGCCGTCGACATGAAGAACATGGACGCGATGGTGCTGGCCGTCGTACGGGCCTGGGCGCGCGCCGGAGTGAAGCCGCGGCGGGACATCGTGATCGCCTACACCGCCGACGAGGAGGACAGCGCGGTCGACGGGTCGGGCTTCCTCGCGGAGCGGCACCCGCACCTCTTCGAGGGCTGCACGGAGGGCATCAGCGAGTCCGGCGCCTTCACCGTGCACACCGGCCCCGGCGGCCGGGCCCTCTACCCGATCGCCGCGGGGGAACGGGGCACGGCCTGGCTGAAACTGACCGCGCGCGGCACCGCGGGGCACGGCTCCAAGCCCAACAAGGCCAACGCGGTCAGCCGGCTCGCCGCCGCCGTCGCACGGATCGGCGAGTACGAGTGGCCGGTCCGGCTCACGGACACCGTCACCGCCTGCATCACCGAACTCGCGGCACTGCAGGACCTGTCGGTCGACCCGCGCCGGCCCGGCTTCGACCTCGACACGGTCCTCGGCAAGCTCGGCCCGGCCGCCGCCCTGCTGGAGGCGACCGTGCGCAACAGCGCCAACCCGACCATGCTGAGCGCCGGTTACAAGCTCAACGTGGTCCCCGAACACGCCACCGCCTACGTCGACGGGCGGACGGTGCCGGGCGGCGAAGCCGAGTTCACCGCCACCCTGAACGAGCTGACCGGCCCCGACGTGCACTGGGAGTTCCACCACCGGGAGGTCTCCCTCCAGGCCCCGGTGGACGGGCGGACGTTCGGGATCCTGCGCGAGTCCGTCGAGCGGTTCGACCCGGACGGGCACGTGGTGCCCTTCTGCATGGCGGGCGGCACCGACGCCAAGCAGTTCTCCCGCCTCGGCATCACCGGATACGGCTTCTCCCCGCTGAAGCTGCCGCCCGGCTTCGACTACTGGGCCCTCTTCCACGGCGTGGACGAGCGGGTCCCCGTCGAAGCCCTGCACTTCGGTGTCCGCGTCCTCGACCACGCGCTGCGGTCCCTGTGAGCGGGGCCCGGTGATGGCGGCGCCGACCCGGCCGTACGGAAGCTGGCCCTCGCCCATCGAGGCCTCGCTCGCCGCCGCGCTCGACGGACGGCCCGAGTACGTCGGCACGGTCGGCCCCGAGGTGTGGTGGACCGAGCCCCGGCCGCGCGAGGCCGGCCGTCGCACCCTGGTGCGCCGCCGACTCGCCGACGGAGACGCCGAGTTCACCGAGCTGCCCGCCCCGTGGAACGTGCGCAGCCGGGTCACCGAGTACGGCGGGCTGCCCTGGGCCGGGGCCGAACGGCCCGCCGGCGGGCCCCTGCTGGTCTTCGTCCACTTCGCCGACCAGCGGCTGTACGCGTACGAGCCCGACGCGTCCGGCGCCCCGGAACCACGGCCCCTCACCCCCCTCTCCGTGACCGGCGGCGGACTGCGCTGGGCCGATCCGGTGCTGCGCGGCGGTGAGGTCTGGTGCGTGCTGGAGGAGTTCACCGGGCCCGCGCCGACCGACGTGCGCCGGGTGCTGGCCGCCGTACCGCTCGACGGGTCGGCGGCGGAAGACCGTACGGCCGTACGGGAGTTGACGGACGGCCGGCACCGGTTCACCACCGGCCCCCGGCTGTCCCCGGACGGCCGGCGCGCGGCCTGGCTGGTGTGGGACCACCCCCGGATGCCCTGGGACGGCACCGAACTGAAGCTGGCCGAGGTCACCGCGGACGGAAGGCTGACCGGGGTCCGTACCGTGCTCGGCGGACCCGAGGAATCCGTGGCCCAGGTGGACTGGACGGCCGGCGGAACCCTTCTCGCGGTGAGCGACCGCGGCGGCTGGTGGAACCCGTACCGGGTGGACCCGGAGACGGGAGCGGCCGTCAACCTGTGCCCCAGGGAAGAGGAGTTCGGCGGCCCGCTGTGGAAACCCGGACTGCGCTGGCTCGCCCCCCTGCCCGACGGCGGCACCCGGGCCGAACGCGCCGGGGGAGGACTCCTCGCCGTGCTGCACGGCCAGGGTTCCACGGTGCTCGGCATCCTGGACGCCGAGAGCGGCGACCTGGTCGACGCGGCCGGGCCGTGGACGGCCTGGCAGCCGACGCTCGCCGTGCACGGCACCCGTGTCTACGGGGTCGCCGCCAGCCCGCGCAGCGCGTACGAGGTCGTCGAGCTGGACACCGCGACCGGGCACGCCCGGGTGATCGGCGCGCAGGGCGTGGACCCGGTGGACCCGGCGTACTACCCGGAGCCGCAGAGCCGCACCTTCCTCGGCCCCGACAACCGCCAGATCCACGCGCACGTCTACCCTCCGCACCACCCGGCCTGCCGGGCCGCTGCCGACGAACTGCCCCCGTACGTGGTGTGGGCGCACGGCGGCCCCACCGACCACGTGCCGCCCGTACTCGACCTGCACATCGCGTACTTCACCTCGCGCGGCATCGGCGTGGTCGAGGTCAACTACGGCGGGTCCACCGGCTACGGCCGCGCCTACCGGGAGCGGCTGCGCGGGCAGTGGGGCGTGGTGGACGTGGAGGACTGCGCGGCGGTGGCCCGGGCGCTGGCCGCCGAGGGCACCGCCGACCCAGCCCGGCTCGCCATCCGCGGGGGCAGTGCGGGCGGCTGGACGGCGGCGGCGTCGCTGGCCGCCACCGACCTGTACGCCTGCGCCGCGATCATCTACCCGGTGCTGGACCTGCGGGGCTTCGCGGAGGAGACCCACGACCTGGAGTCCCGCTACGTCGAGAGCCTGGCGGGGCCGCCGCAGACCCTCACCGTGCTCGGCCGCGAGCGCTCCCCGGTGGCCCGCGCCGACCGGATCACGGCGCCGTTCGTCCTGCTCCAGGGCCTGGACGACGCGGTCTGCCCGCCGGCCCAGGCGGAACGCTTCCTGGCCGCCCTGCGGGGCCGGCCGGTGCCGCACGCATACGTGGCCTTCGCGGGCGAGGGCCACGGCTTCCGGCGGGCGGACACCATGATCCGGGCGCTGGAGGCCGAACTGTCGCTGTACGCCCAGGTCTTCGGCATCCCCCGCACCGACGTCCCCCGCCTGCCACTGCAGGCCTGAGCAGCCGGCCGGGCGGGCGGGGTTCCCTGCACCGGGCGGAGCCGAGCAGTTGGGAGCCCGGTGCGAGCCCGCGACCGCCGCGACGACGGCCGCGGAGCAGCCGCAGGCGTACACCGCCGCCGCAGGCAGCCAAAGCGGTGGTACGCGCCGGACCGCCGCGAGGAGGCCGGCCCGCTCGGCCCGCCGCGATGGGGCCGCCCCGCTCGGACCGCCGCGGGGCCGTGCCATCCGCGGCGGCCGAGGGCGCACGGCCGCCCGGGTGCGAAGTCGTGGGACCGCCGGCCTATTCGGCCCTGCTGCGCAGGTGGTGGGTGCGTTCGCTCGTGCGGAGCCAGACCCGTAGCGGGCCGATGGCGGTGAAACCGCTGCGGACCGCGCTGTCCAGGTCGGCCCCGCCCTCGTAGCCGACGACGTCCAGGTCCGGCCGGCGGGCGGCGATCGCGGTGAGGACGCCCGCCCAGGCCGCGTCGGCGGTGGCGCCGTCGCGGGCGAACAGGTTGGAGACGCCCACCACCCCGCCGCCGGTGCTCGCGACCGCCCCGGCGACGATCCGCCCCCCGGCGTCCCCCGCGGCGCGCCCCGCGAGGAAGACGATGCCCTCGCGGAGCAGGGACGGCCGGAACAGCCCCGTGCTCTCCTCGCCGTCCCAGGCGGCCTCCCAGGCCGCCAGTTCCCCGGCGCCGGTCACCTCGGACCACTCCAGGCCGGACGGGGCCGCCTCCGGAAGCGGGGCCCCGGCCGGGCGGTGGATCCACTGCGCCTCGAACAGCACCTCGAACCCGTCCCCGGCCAGGTCCAGGCGGGCGAAGCTGTCCTTCACCGAGCAGCCGGGGGAGTCCGTGTCGATCCGCTGGAGGACGGTCTGCGCCGAGACCTCCGCGTCCAGGGTCACCGCATCGGGATACAGCGGCGGGGTCCGGCGTGTGCTGAGCCACAGGTACTCGTCGTCGTACTGGGGCGACAGGCCGTGCGCCGCGCACACCGCGTCGCACCACTCGGCGTTGTTCAGCGCGGCCCGCCGCAGCGTCGTACTCATCTCGTCCTTGATCACGCCGGTGATGGTGTCACAGGCCTAGCCTGGGGCGATGACCTTTTCGACCTACCTCCGGGAGGGCGAGCGCGTGGCCCTGCGCCCCTTCCGGCTCGCCGACGGGCCCGAGTTCACCGCACGCGCGCACGAGAGCCGCGAGCTCCACCACCCGTGGCTGGCCCCGCCCGCCACCATCGAGGAGTACGAGCCCTACGCGGCCCGGCTGATCGACGGCGAGGGCCGCGCCGGGTTCCTCGTCTGCGAGCGGGAGACCGGAGCCATCGCCGGCTTCGTCAACGTCAACAACATCGTGCGCGGGGCCTTCCAGTGCGGAGCCCTCGGCTACGGGGCCTTCGCGCACGCCGCCGGGCGGGGCCTGTTCCGCGAGGCCCTCGGGCTGGTCCTCGCCCACGCCTTCGCCCCCGAGCCCGCCGACGGCCTCGGACTGCACCGGCTGGAGGCCAACATCCAGCCGGGCAACACCGCCTCGATCGCCCTCGTGCGGGGCGCCGGCTTCCGGCTGGAAGGACTCTCCCCCGACTTCCTGTACGTCGACGGGGCCTGGCGCGACCACGAGCGCTGGGCGGTCACCGCCGAAATGCCGCCCCCGGAGGCGGCCCGTCGCACAGGATGAGTGCATGCGAACCCTCGTGCTCCTCGACGCCCCGTCCAACCTCGGCCTGCGCCCGCCCGCGCCCGGCACCGTACCCGGCGTCTACAAGCTCGCCGGGGCCCTGCGCGAACAGGGCCTCCTCGCCCGCCTCGGCGCACGCGAGGGCGGGGTGGTGGTCCCGCCGCGCTACGACCGCGGCGACTGGCGGGAAGGCGACGGCGTGTTCCACGCCGAAGCCCTCGCCGCCTACACCGTCACGCTCGCCGACCGGATCGAACGCCACCTGCGCGCCGGGGAGTTCCCCGTCGTCCTCGGCGGCGACTGCTCGATCCAGCTGGGCGCCGCCCTCGCCATGCGCCGGATCGGCCGGTACGGGCTGGCCGCGATCGACGGCTCCGCCGACTTCCGCCACCCCGGCAACGAGGCGGTGAACGGGCCCGTCGGCGCCGCCGGCGGCGAGGAGCTCGCCCTCTCCACCGGGCGCGGCCAGGCCGGTCTCGCCGACCTGGAAGGGCGGGCCCCGTACCTGCGGGACCAGGACGTACGGCTCTTCGGCCTGCGGGACGGCGACCCTGACCTCGCGGAGCTGCGCACGGCCGGGATCTCCGCGGCCACCGTCGGGGAGATCCGCGAGCGCGGGGCCGGACCGGTGGCGCGGGCGGCGCTGGAGGGGCTGCACCCGCCGGAGACCGCCGGATTCTGGGTGCACCTGGACGCCGACGTGCTGGACCCGTCCGTCATGCCGGCCGTGGACAGCCCCGACCCCGGCGGGCTGGTCCCCGACGAACTCGCCGAACTGCTCGGCGTGCTGGTGCGCTCGCCGCGCTGCGTCGGGATCAACGTCACCATCTACGACCCGGACCTGGACCCGGACGGGCGCGCGGGAGCCCTGCTGGCCGACCTGGTCGCGGGCGCCTTCCGGTGATCCCTCGCGCAGACCTTTGCGTAATCCTGACCGGTGGTGATCCGCGGAACCCCTGTGCACCGGCCGCCGTGGCGTGTTCCATTTCCCCATGGCCACCACCGTCCGCCGCGCCGCACTGACCCTTCCCGCAGCCCCGTTGGGCGCAGAGAACCCCCTGCCCGCCCTGCGCGCGCCCGACGAAGTGCACGACCTGGACGAGCGCGCACGCGCGGGGCTGCCGCGCGACATGGCACGGCAGATCGGGTACGAGCCGCTGCGGTCCCTGCTGCCCGTCCGGATCCGGGACGGGTACCGGCGGGAGCGGTCGGAGCGGGAGTTCGAGTCGATCGTCATCGAGAACGAGCACCTGCGGGTCACCGTGCTGCCGGAGCTGGGCGGGCGCGTCCACTCGCTCGTGCACCTGCCGACGGGACGCGAACTGCTCTACCGCAACCCGGTGTTCCAGCCCGCCAACTTCGCGCTGAACGGGGCCTGGTTCTCCGGCGGCATCGAGTGGAACATCGGCGCGACCGGCCACACCACCCTCTCCTGCGCCCCGCTGCACGCCGCGCTCGTCCCCGCCCCGGACGGGGGCGCGATGGTCCGGCTGTGGGAGTGGGAACGCCTGCGCGACCTGCCCTTCCAGGTGGACCTGTGGCTGCCCGCGGAGTCGGAGTTCCTCTACGTCGGCGTCCGCGTGCGCAACCCGCACGAGCGGCCCGCGCCCGTGTACTGGTGGTCCAACATCGCCGTCCCCGAGGACGAGGGCACCCGTGTGCTCGCCCCCGCCGACGAGGCCTGGCACTTCGGGTACGAGCGCGCGCTGCGCCGCATCCCCGTACCGGAGTGGGAGGGCGCGGACCGCACGTACCCGCTGCGCAGCGAGTACCCGGCCGACTTCTTCTACGAGGTCGAGCCCGGGACCCGCCCCTGGATCGCCTCGCTGGACGCGGCCGGGCAGGGGCTCGCGCAGACCTCCACCGGGCGGCTGCGCGGGCGCAAGCTGTTCGTCTGGGGCGCGGGCGGCGGCGGCCGGCGCTGGCAGGAGTGGCTCACCGAGCCGGGCACGGGCGGCTACGCGGAGATCCAGGCCGGGCTCGCCCGCACCCAGCTGGAGCACGTACGGCTGGAGGGCGGCGGGGAGTTCAGCTGGCTGGAGGCGTACGGGCCGCTGGCCGCGGAACCCGCCGCGGTGCACGGGGCCGACTGGGCGGCGGCGCGCGGCGCGGCCGAGCACGCGCTGGCGCGGGCGCTCCCGGCGGAGCGGGTGGAGACGGCGTACAAGGCGTGGCGCGAGTGCGCCGACACGGAACCGGGCGAACGGCTCGCGGAGGGCTCCGGGTGGGGCGCGCTGGAAGTGATGTGCGGGGGCTTCGAACTGCCCGGCACCCCCTTCGCGGAGTCCACCCTCGGCGAGGAGCAGGCCCCGTGGCTGGAGCTGTGGCGCACCGGCGCCCTCCCCGCCGCGCGGCGGGTGGTCCCGCCGGGCCCGAGCCTGGTCGCCGCGCACTGGCGGGACATGCTGGAGACGGCTCCCGCGGACCCGCTGACCGAGTACCACCTGGGCGTGGCCCAGTGGCACGCCGGGGACGTGGCGCAGGCCGTACGGAGCTGGGAGCGCGGGCTGGCGCTGGCGCCGTCGCGCTGGCCGCTGCTGAGGTGCCTGGCGGTGGCGGACGCGCTGGCCGGGGATCCGGCGCGGGCCGCCGACGGGTACGCGGCGGCCTTCGACGACCTGGCGGGGGAGAGCCGCGGCGGCGAGGCGTGGGCCCCGGCGGAGGCCGCGCTGGGCTGCGAGGCGATGACGGCCCTGCTGGCCGCCGGCCGCCTCCCGGAGGCCCGCCGCGTCTGGGACCGGCTCCGGCCGGCCCTGCGGGAACGGGGCCGCTTCCGGCTCCTCGCCGCGCGGCTGCTCGCGGCGGAAGGCCATGTGGCCGCGGCACGGCGCGTCTTCGAGGACGGCTTCGAAATCCCGGACCTCCGGGAGGGCGAGGAGACCCTGTCCGAAGCCTGGTCCACCCTCACCGCCCGCCCCCTGCCACCCCACTACGACTTCCGCATGCGGCCCCCGGGCTAAAGGCCAGGCCGCGCCACCGCCGCTGGGGCTCCGCCCCAGACCCCGCGCCTCAAACGCCGGCGGGGCTGGAATGTGCCGGCGTCAGCCTGCACGTGTCCGCAGGGTTGGGAAGGCGCGGAGCGCCCCTCTTCGCCTCCGGGCGGAGGCTGCAGGCTGACGCCGGCCAAAATCCAGCCCCTCCGGCGTTTGAGGAGCGGGGTGCGGGGCGGAGCCCCGGTTCTTTCAGCCTCGCCGGCGTTTGAGGCGTGGGTCAGGCGCGGCAGAGGATTTCGCCGTTCAGGACCGAGAACCAGGCGTCGGGGGCCGCGCCCCACGCGCGCCAGGCCTCCGCGGCAGCGGTCAGGTCGGCGCCGGTCGCGTGGCCGCCGCCGGTGGCGAGGGCGGCGTACGAGGAGGCCGTCGTGCGGTCCGCCCACAGCGCCGACCACCACGCGGCCTCCTCCGGGGTGGCGAAGCACCAGGCCGTCGCCGACGAGGTCACGTCCGTGAAGCCGGCCTCCCGGGCCCACGCCCGCAGCCGGCGCCCCGCGTCCGGCTCGCCGCCGTTCGCGCGGGCGACGCGCCGGTACAGGCTCAGCCATTCGTCCAGGCCCGGCGTCGCCGGGTACCAGGTCATCGCCGCGTAGTCGGCGTCGCGCGCCGCCACGATCCCGCCCGGCCGGCACACCCGCCGCATCTCGCGCAGCGCCTGGACCGGGTCGCCCACGTGCTGCAGCACCTGGTGGGCGTGGACCACGTCGAAGGAGTCGTCCGGGAAGTCCAGCGCGTGGACGTCCGCCGTGCCGAACTCGATGCCGCTCACCCCGCGCTCCGCCGCGTGCGCCCGGGCCTGTTCGACCACGTCCTGTGCCGCGTCGACCGCGGTGACCCGGCCGCCCGGCGCGACCAGCTGCGCCAGGTCCGCGGTGATCGTGCCGGGCCCGCAGCCGACGTCCAGGACGGACATCCCCGGGCGCAGCTCGCCGATCAGGTACGCGGCGGAGTTCTCGGCGGTGCGCCAGCGGTGCGAGCGCAGGACCGACTCGTGGTGGCCGTGGGTGTAGACGGCGGTTTCCTTGGCGGCGTTCATGGCCGGACCCTCCTCGTCGAAGCGTGGGACCCACCGTAAGGGATCAGTTCGTCATCTGAGATCGGTGTTTTGACATGTGGACATCAGCCTTGTGTACCACGGGGATTGGGCCGGTCGGTGGCAGGTCGGTGGCAGGGGAATGCGGGTGCGAGGAGAGTGGCTCCTGGGGGAACGTGCCCATGGTGGAGGACGGTGAGGGCCATGCCGGAGACGCTGCTCGAACAGCACGCCGAGGCGCTGCGGCTCTTCGGGGAACGGGTGCGGGCCGTCACGGGCGATCAGTGGGACGCGCCGACCCCGTGTGCGGAATGGAACGTGCGGGAGCTGGTCAACCACGTCACCGGCGAGCAGCTCTGGATCCCGCCGCTGGTCACCGAGGGCCGCACCGTCGAGGAGCTCGGCGACGCGTTCTCCGGCGACGTGCTGGGCGACGACCCGGTCGCGGCCTGGGACAGGGCCTCGGCCGCCGCGCACGCCGCCTTCGCCGCCTCCGGCGCGCTGGACCGGACCGTGCGCCTCTCGTACGGGCCCGCGCTCGGGTCGGCGTACTGCTCGGAGCTGACCGCCGACTGCGTCGTGCACACCTGGGACCTCGCCCGGGGCATCGGCGCCGACGACCGGCTGCCGGACGGCCTCGTCGAGTTCTCCATCAAGGAGGTCATGCCGTACGCCGACGGACTCGCGGCGAGCGGCATGTACGCGGCGCCACTGGAGGTGCCGGCGGGCGCGAACGCGCAGACCAGGCTGCTCGGGCTGGTGGGGAGGAAGGGCTGACGCCTGGAACCGGCAGCCCGGTAACGGGCATCAGGGGCTAAATAATCGTATAAAGGTCAGGACCAGGGTCGGGGCCACCGGAGCGTGGCAGGACGAGGGTGGAAGGCGGCACCGTGGCGGGGACGCAGCGCACGGCGATGGAGGGCCGCGGCCCGGTCCGGTACGGCCCGCCCGCACCCCAGCCCGGCCTGCCCGTGCTGCCCGAACTGATCTCCGTCCTCGCCGCGGCCGCCGGGCGCGCCGCCCCCGAGCCCCCGGGCGGCGGGGCCGCCGTGCGCGAGGCCGCCTGCCGGCACTGGGGGCGGCGCGGGCTCGCCACCTCCCCGGAGAACGTCGCCGCCGGACCAGGCGCTCCCGCGCTGCTCCTCGCCCTGCTCGGGGCGTACGGGGGCGATGTGATGCTGCCCCGGCCCTGTCCCGCCTGGTGGACCCCACAGGTCCGGTTGCTGGGACGGCGGGCCTACCACGTGCCGACCCCGGCCGAGTGCGGCGGCGTACCCGACCCCTACGCGCTGCTGGAGACCGTACGGCGGGTGCGCGCCGAGGGCGGCGACCCGCGGGTGCTGCTGTTGTCCGTCGCCGACGATCCCACCGCGACCGTGCCGCCGCCCGAGATGCTGCGCGAGGCCTGCGAGGCCGCCGAGTCCGCCGGGCTGTTCGTCGTCAGCGACGAGAGCTGGCGCGACACCGTCCACCGGCCCCACGACACCCTCGTCCTGAGCCCCGCCGAGATGCTCCCCGAACAGGCGGCCGTCCTCGTCGACCTGTCCGGCGCCCTGCTGCCCGCCGGCTGGCCCGCCGCCGTGGTGCGCTTCCCCGGCACCGCGCGCGGGACCTGGCTGCGCGCCCGCACCCTCGACGTCCTCACCGCCACCGGCGCGATGGTCGCGGGACCCGTGGCCGGCGCCGCCGCACACGCCCTCGACGAACCCGACGCCGTCACCGGACGCGCCTACGCGGCCGCCGCCCTGCACGGCGCGGTGGCCGCCGCCGCGCACCGCGAACTCCTCGCGGCCGGGGCGCTGGCCCGGCCCCCGCAGGCCGGCCGGCACCTCTACGCCGACCTCACCCCGCTGCGCGCCGGACTCGCCCGGCACGGGGTCGGCGACGCCATGGAACTGGAGGACTGGCTCGGCGGCCGGCTCGGCGCGCCGACGCCCGGCGGGCAGCGCTTCGCGGACGAACTGGGCGCGCTGCGGGTCAGGTTGTCCACCGGGCCGCTGCTGGGCGCCACTCCGGAGGAGCGGCTGGCCGCGCTCACCGCCCGCGATCCGCTCGCGCTCCCGCACGTACGGAGCTCCCTCGACCTGCTCGGATCGGTCCTGGCCGGGCTGGCCTGACCTTCCGACCCGCCCCCGTGCACCCCGACCGTGCACTTGATCCGACCGCCCCGACCCGGTGAACGGAGACTGCTCGATGAGGGACCGGACGGACGCCGCCCCCGCCGCCGCCCCTGCACCCGCCTCCGCGTCCACGGCGCCGGCCCGGCCCGCCGTCGCCCGGCGGCCCGTGCCGCGCCCGGAACCGGCACCGCCACTGGAACCGGAACCGGCACAGGCACCAGCACTGGAACCGGCACCGGAAGCGGCACCGCCGACGCCGGCGCCGCCCCCCGCGCCGCCGGAGCCCGAGAGCAGGTCCGCCCCGCGCCCGCTCGGCGAACACCGCCGCTGGCCCGGCTCCTTCGCGGACCGGCTGACCACCCCGCTCCCCGGCGTCCGCGCCTTCGCCCGGCTCGCCCGGGAGGGTGCCTTCCGGCCCCGCCCCGAAGGGCTGCACGGCATCCCCGACCTGCCGTACGCGCCGGCCCCGCTGCCCGCCGCGCCCCTCGGCACGGTCTGCGTCACCTGGGCCGGGCACGCCAGCTGGGTGGTGAGGACCGGCGGGCTGACGGTGCTGACCGACCCCGTCTGGTCCCGGCGGATCCTCGGTACCCCGGCCCGGATGACCCCCGTCGGGGTGTGCTGGGAGGACCTGCCGCCGGTGGACGCGGTGGTGATCAGCCACAACCACTACGACCACCTCGACGCCCCCACGCTCAAGCGGCTGCCCCGGCACACGGCCCTGTTCGTCCCGGCCGGCCTCGCCGGCTGGTTCCGCCGCCGCGGCTTCACCCGGGTCACCGACCTCGACTGGTGGGAATCGGCCGAACTGGACGGCGTGCGCTTCGAGTTCGTCCCCGCGCACCACTGGTCGAAGCGGTCCCTGATCGACACCTGCCGGTCGCTGTGGGGCGGCTGGATCCTCACCGACACCCTCAGTCCGGCGCCGCGGAAGCTCTACTTCGCGGGCGACACCGGCTACGGCCACTGGTTCGGCGAGATCGGCCGCCGCCACCCCGGCATCGACCTCGCCCTCCTGCCGGTCGGCGCCTACGCCCCGCGCTGGTGGCTCAGCGACGTGCACGCCGACCCGGAGGAGGCCGTCCGGGCCTGCCTCGACCTCGGGGCCCTGCGGATGGCGCCCATGCACTGGGCCACCTTCGTGCTCTCCGCCGAACCGGTCATGGAACCCCTGCACCGCACCCGGGCCGCCTGGTCCCGTGCCGGGCTGCCCCGCGACCACCTCTGGGACCTCCCGATCGGCGCCTCCCGCACCCTGCCCGACCAGGAGGCCGCGGGAGATCGAGGGGCAGGCCGCGCATGCCCGGCCGTGGAGGGGGGATACGGATCCCGAAGCCACCGGGTATCAGGAGGGGACGAACCATGATGAAACGCGTTGTGTCATTGATCAGTTCGACGGCTCTGGGCATCGGCCTCGCGGTCGCGGGAGCCACCCCGGCCGCCGCCGATCCGTACGACTGCAGCACCTGGTACAAGTCCAGCACCACCGCCGCGGGAACGTGCACCAACGGAACCGGGGAGTTCCGCGTCTACACCCGGTGCGACCGGCTCCTCGCACGGGACTACACGGTGTACGACCCGACGTGGCGGCGCGTGGGCACCACGAGCACGGCGATCTGCCACAGCGGCGGCAAGCCGTACGGCGCGGGCATCCAGGTCCGCTGAGGACGCCCTCGCCCACCTGCGGGACGGAGTGCCGGACAGGCTGCTCAAGGCCGGGGCCCTGCTTCCTAGTGGTGCCAGGCCTGGCCGCCCGTGTTGTGGATGAAGCGCTGCAGCACCTTGAGGGTGGTCAGGTACTCCTCGTCCGAGATGCCGGCGTGCCGCTCGGCCCACAGTTCCTTCTGCAGGGCCGCGGCCTTCTCGAAGAGCTCCCGCCCCTCGGAGGTGATCCCGAGGCGGCCCCCGGCGTCCTGCGTGATCCAGCCCCGGGCGATGGTCGTGTCGATCTCCTCGGCCACCATCGCCCCTCCCACGGCGAGATAGCCCTGCAGGATCCCGGTCACCTCCTCGCGGGACTTCGCCTCCGGGGCCTGGGCCACCTGGGCCAGGACCCACCACTGGGGCTGGGTGGTGCCGATCCCGGCGAGCGCGCCGCGGGTGCGGGTGACGACCGCGTCGTAGGCGGCCCAGCTCCAGTAGCCGATGGGCTGCTGGATCAGTTCGGCGTCGTCGTGCGAGTACTCCATGGTGAATCCGCTCCGTTCGCTGTTCAAGCGCCGTTCGAGATCGCCCGGTGAGCAAGAGCCTAGGAACTCAAGTGCACTTGATGTCCAGAGTCCTACGGCCGCTCCCGCCGGGCCCGCAGCCGGCGCCGGAGGGCCGGCGCCGCGCTGATCAGCAGGGTCAGGCCCACCGCCAGGGCCACGCCCTTCCACGGCTCCGAGAAGAGCGAGCCGCCCAGGATGCCGATCAGGCCGTACGTCGCTGCCCAGGCCAGGCAGGCCGGGGCGTCGCCGCGGGCGAAGCGGCGCAGCGGCATCTGCGCCAGCAGGCAGGCCAGCATCACCGGGATCCGGCCCGCCGGCACCAGCCGGGAGACCACCAGCACCATGACCCCGTGCTCGTCCAGCTTGGTCCGCGCCTGCTCCAGCCGCTCGGGCGTGGCGCGTCCGCGCAGCGCCGCCAGCCACCGCGAGCCGTTGCGCGACCGGACCCCGCGCTGCCCGAGCCAGTACAGCGCCAGATCCCCGGTGAACGCGGCCAGTGCCGACACCGCGACCACCAGCAGCACCCCGTACGGCGGCGACTGGTGATGGAACGCCACCACCGCCGCCGAACTCACCAGCGCGCCCGTCGGGATCACCGGGACCAGCGCGCCGAGCGCGACCAGCACGAACAACGCCGGGTACCCCACCGCCTGCTGGGTGGTCTCCGGCGGCACCTGACCGGCCGCCGCCGTGAGTTCGCGCCAGGTCACGGCAGCCGCACCCGCTCGCCGTGCCCGGGTACCCGTACGGCCACCTTCGGCGCCAGCTGCCGGGCGTGCCGTTCGAACTCCTCGCCGGGCGCGTGGAATTCGTGCGGTCGCACCGCGTCCATCCCGACGGGCCAGTACGTCCCGTAGTGCACCGGCACCGCCGCCGCGGGCGCGAGCCGGGCCAGCGCCTGCGCCGCCCGCCCCGGATCCAGGTGGCCCGGGCCCAGGTACGGGCCCCAGCCGCCCACCGGCAGCAGGGCCACGTCCACCGGCCCGACCTCCTCCGCCATCGTGTCGAACAGCCCGGTGTCCCCGGCGAAGTAGGTCCGGGCCGCGCCTTGGACCACGTACCCGAGCGCCGGCGCGAGGTGCGGCCCGAACGGCAGCCGCCGCCCGTCGTGCCGCGCGCTGACCGCCCGCACCCGTACGCCCTCCCGTACGGCGACCTCCTCGCCCGGCACCAGCTCCGTCACCGACAGCCCGCGCAGCCCGGCGGCGCGCGCCAGCCCCGGCACCGCCCGGCGCGCCCCGCGCGGCACCAGCAGCCGGGTGCCGGGCGCGAGCCGCGCCAGCGACGGCAGGTGCAGATGATCGGCGTGCAGGTGCGACACCAGCACCACGTCCGCCACCGCCGCCTCGGGCGGGGGCACCGCCCCGCGCCGCCGGCGCAGGTGCGCGAGCCGCCGCGCGAACAGCGGGTCCGTCAGCAGCCGGACCCCGGAGTCCTCGACGGTGCACGTGGCATGGCCCCACCAGGTGATCTCCACCGGCACCGGCCCTCCCTCCCTCGCACCTCGTCCACGAGCCTAGAGGCTGCCCCGCGGATCCGCCCGGAACCGGAAGTGCCGGGCCCCTCCTCTCCGGGGGCGGATCGGAGTAGGGTCCGGCGGCATGGAAGAGTTGCGCGTGGCCGCGATCGCCAGCCTGGCCCCGCTCGAAGACCTGGACGCCGACCCCTTCGCCGTGGACACCCGCGGCCAGCACGCCATGTGCGCGCGCTGGGCCGCCGACCGGGGCTACGTCGTCACGAAGCAGCTGCTCTTCTACGGGCTGCGCGCCGACCACTGCGGGCTCTGGTCCGACGTCGACGCCGGGCAGGTCGACCTCTTCGTCGCGGCCAACCACCGGGTGCTCGCCCGCGCACTGAGCTCCGTCGAGGAGTTCACCGCCGAGTGCGAGCGGCGCGGCGTACGCCTGGAGACCGCCGGGGCCGAGGAGCCGCAGTACACCTCCGCGATGAAGGCCGAGGTGCACCGCCGGCTGTCCATGCCGACCGCCGGATACGACGGCACCTGACCGGCCCCCCCCGGTCCACCGGCTGCCCCTTCGCCGACAAGCACCGCCGGTCCACCGGCCCCCTCCGCACTCCGGTGCGCCCTCCGTGTCGCCCGGCCGCCCGGGCCCGGCTGTGCGAGCCTGGAAGGCGGGACGGGGCTCGCGGGAGGTGGCGGCGTGTGGCGGGGACGGTGGCGGACCACGGGCAGCGCCCTGGTGCGGGTGGTCCTGGTCTGGGCGGTGTCCACCCTCACCATGCTCGCCCTGGCCGGGATCCTGCCGGACTTCCGGCTCCAGTCCGACGACGGTGACAGCATCACCCAGATCGCGCTGACCGCGGCCTGGGGCGCAGGGGCCTTCGGCCTGCTGAGCGCGGTCGTCTGGCCCGTGCTCGTACGGGCCCTGCTGCTGGTGCCCGCCCTCGTCCTCGGGCTGCTCGTCTTCTTCCTGAACGGCTCGCTCCTGCTCATAGCGCTCAGCCTGATCCCCGCCTGGCGGGGCGAGGCGGCCCCCGAGACCGCGGTGGTCGTGGCCGCCGTGATGTCCGCGGTGGCCTCCGCGACCTCCACCGCACTCGCGGTGCGCGACGACGAGGCGTACCGGCGCCGTCTCTACCGGCTCGCCGACCGCCGCCGCCGCAGGCAGCCCGGGGCGGGCGGGCCCGGCGCCGGCGAGGCCGCGCCCGGCCTGGTCCTCCTCCAGCTCGACGGGGTCGGGTACGAGGTGCTGCGCGGGGCGTGCGGCAGCGGACTGATGCCCACCGTCGCCGACTGGCTGGACCGCAGCCACCGCATCACGCCCTGGCGCACGGACTGGTCGAGCCAGACCGGCGCCAGCCAGCTCGGCATCCTGCACGGTTCCAACTTCGACGTGCCCGCCTTCCGCTGGTACGAGAAGGACACCGGCGAGGTGATGGTCTGCAACCGGCCCACCAGCGCCGCCGAGCTGCAGCGGCGGGCCGTCGCGCGCACCGGGGACGGCGGACTGCTCACGCTCGACGGGGCCAGCCGGGGCAACCTGTTCAGCGGGGGCGCCGACCAACTGGCGCTCGTGCTCTCGGTATCGGCCCGCCGGGGCCGGGCGAACCGCTCCCGCTCGGGCTACTTCGCGTACTTCTCCGATCCGGCCAACGCCGTCCGCACGGCCGTGTCCTTCGTCGCCGAGGTGGTCCGGGAGATCGGCCAGTCGCTGCGGGCCCGGATCCGCGGGGACCGGCCGCGGGTGGCGCGCGGCGGGCTGTACCCGCTGATCCGGGCCTTCGCGACCGTGGTCGAACGGGACGTGGTGGTCGCGGCGGTGATCGGCGACATGCTCGCCGGCCGCGCCGCGGTCTACGCCGACCTGGTCGCCTACGACGAGGTCGCGCACCACTCGGGCCCGCGCGGCGGGGACACCGACCGGGTGCTGGCGCGCCTCGACCGGAGCCTCGCGCTGATCGCCCGGGTCGCCGAGCACGCCCCGCGGGAGTACCGGATCGTGCTGCTCTCCGACCACGGCCAGAGCCCGGGCGAGACCTTCCTGAACCGCTACGGGCTGACCCTGAAGGACCTCGTCCGGGCGGGCTGCGGGCTGCCGGTCTCCCGCCGGGCCGGCCGCACCCGCAGCGGGGCCGAGGCCCGGGCGGCCGTGCTCGCGGCCCTGCACCGGCCGGTGGAGGAGGGGGAGGAGGCCCGTCCGGGTCCGGGCTCCGACCCGGTGGTGCTCGCGTCGGGCAACCTCGCCCTGATCTCCTTCCCGGACGTCCCCGGCCGGGCCTCGCGCGAGCGCGTCGAACGCGCGCACCCCGCCCTGCTGGCGACGCTGGCGAACCATCCCGGCGTGGGCTTCCTGCTGGTGGACGGGGTGGTGCTGGGCCCGGGCGGCGCGGTGGCCCGCCTAGACGTGCCCGGCGAGGCGGAGGAGCTGCTGTCCCCCTTCGGCCCGGGCGCGGCGCAGGCCGTCCGCCGGACCGACGCCTTCCCGCACGTGGCCGACGTCATGGTGAATTCGGCGTACGACCCGGACACCGGCGCGGTGCACGCCTTCGAGGAGCAGATCGGCTCGCACGGCGGGCTGGGCGGGGAGCAGGGGCACCCGTTCCTGATGTGGCCCACGCAGCTGTCGGACCCGGGCGAGGAGCCGGTGGGCGCGGAGGCGGTGCACGGCGTACTGCGGCGCTGGCTCCGGGAGGCGGACGGCCCGCAGGTCCCGCTCGGCCTGCGGCCGGGGCCGGTGGAAGATCCCCGGCCGGAGACGGCCCACAGCGGAATCCTTCCTTCCGTCCAGGTGCCCGCACCGGACGAAACGCGCTGATTTGGTACCGCCCGTGCGGTGGCCGAGCATGTGTCGACCTGCCCAGCATGTGAGACACCCAGAGGCGCACCACCGATGACCAGCACGATCACCACCTCGCCCCCGGCGCAGGCCCCGGCCCAGGTACCCGTCACCGGGACCGGCGAGCCCCGCCCGCAGGGCGAGCGCCGCTTCGGCCTTCCCGTCGCGACCTGCCTGGTCATGGGCAACATCATCGGCGGCGGGATCTTCCTCCTCCCCGCCTCGGTGGCCCCCTTCGGCACCATCAGCCTCGTCGCCTTCGCCGTGCTCACCCTCGGCGCGATCGCCCTCGCCCTCGTCTTCGGCCGCCTCGCCCACCGGCACCCGCAGACCGGCGGCCCGTACGTCTACGCCCGCGCCGCCTTCGGAGACTTCGCCGGCTTCCTCGCCGCCTGGAGCTACTGGATCACCACCTGGGTCTCCAACGCCGCGCTCGCGGTGGCCGCCGTCGGCTACCTCGCCGTGCTCTTCCCCGCCGTCGGCGCGCACAAGTGGTCCATGTGCCTGGCCGCGCTCTGCGTGCAGTGGCTCCCGGCGCTCGCCAACCTGGCCGGCACCCGGTACGTCGGCGCCGTCCAGCTGGTCTCCACCGTGCTGAAGTTCGCCCCGCTGCTGCTCGTCGCCGTGGGCGGGCTGTTCTTCTTCGACCCCGCCAACCTCGGCCCCTTCCAGGCCACCGGCCAGAGCGCGGTCGGCGCCGTCTCCGCCTCCGCCGCGATCCTGCTCTTCAGCTACCTGGGCGTCGAGTCCGCCGCCGTCAGCGCGGGCGAGGTGCGCGACCCGGCCCGCAACGTCGGCCGGGCCACGATCCTCGGCACCGTCGGCGCCGCCACCGTCTACCTGCTCGGCACCCTCGCCGTCTTCGGGCTGGTCGCGCACGAGGAGCTGGTCTCCTCCGAGGCCCCCTTCAGCGACGCCGTCAACGCCATGTTTTCCGGAGACGGAGGGGCCGGCGGCACGTGGGGCGGCACGGCCGTCGCCTGCGCCGCAGTGATCTCGATGGCGGGCGCGCTCAACGGCTGGACCCTGCTCAGCGCGCAGACCCCGTACGCCGCCGCGAAGGACGGACTCTTCCCGAAGGTGTTCGAGACGAAGAAGCGCGGAGTCCCCGTGGTCGGCGTGCTCGTCACGGTCGCCCTCGCCTCGGCGCTGACCGTCTACAACTACACGGCCGGCTCGCAGCGCGTCTTCGAGGTCCTGGTCCTCGTCACCACCTTCACCGCGACCGTCCCGTACCTGCTCTCCACTGCCGCGCAGATCTACTTCCTGGCCTCTGGCCGCTCCGAGCGGGTCCGGCCCGGCCGCCTGGTCCGCGACGCCGTCCTCGCCTGTCTGGCCTTCGCCTTCTCGATGTGGCTGGTCGCCGGCTCCGGCTACGCGGCCGTCTACCAGGGCGTGCTCTTCCTCTTCGCCGGCGTCCTCGTGTACGCCGTCATGGCCGCCCGCAGGCAGCGCGCCACCGAATCGCCCGCGGGGTAATTTGGAGGGAGGGGCCACTCAGGGGGGCTCCAAGGGGTCGCTATGTCCGCGATCAGCAAGAGCATCGACATCGACCGCACGCCCGAGGACGTCTACTCGTACATCACGGACCCCACGCACCTGCCGGAGTGGCAGGACAGCGCCGTGTCCGCGGTTCCGATGGGTGACCTCCCCGTCCACGTCGGTTCCCAGGTCCTCGTCACCCGGCAGATCGGCAGGCGGAGGATCCCCACGAAGATGGAGTACACGGCCATGGACCCGCCGCGGAGCTGGCACCTCCACGGCGTCGACGGGCCGGTCCGGCCGGACGTACGGGGCAGGATCGACCCCCTCGACGGCGGGGCCCGCTCGCGCGTCACCCTCTCCGTCGACTTCGAGGGACACGGCATGGGCAGGGCCCTCGTCCCGCTGGTGGTCAAGCCCATGGTCCGCAAGGAGATGCCCCGCGGCGAGGAGAAGCTGAAGCACCTGCTGGAGCACTCCGCGCGCTGACCGCCACGGGGAGCGCCGGGCCCGAAAAACCGGATGCCCGGGGGAGCGCGGTGTGCCCACACTGGGCGCACCACGCACCCGAACCCCCGAGGACATCCGCGCCCGTGCAGGCTGCCGTCACCGTCACTCCCGCCCAGATCCCCGAACTGCTCCTCGGCCTCGCCACCGTCCGGCCGGTGTTCCTGTGGGGGGCGCCGGGCATCGGTAAGTCCTCGCTCGTACGGAAGTTCGCCGATTCGCTGGGCCTGGAGTGCGTCAGCCTGCTGGGCACCCAGCTCGCCCCCGAGGACCTGATCGGCGTGCCGCAGATCCGTGACGGCCGCTCCGTCTTCTGCCCGCCCGAGGCCATCGCCCGCGACGAGCCGTACTGCCTCTTTCTCGACGAGCTCAACGCCGCGAGCCCCGACGTCCAGAAGGCCTTCTACTCGCTGATCCTCGACCGCCGGATCGGCTCCTACGAGCTGCCCGCCGGCTCGATCGTCATAGGCGCCGGCAACCGGGCCACGGACAACGCGCTCGCCCGGCCCATCGCCTCCGCGCTCGTGAACCGGCTGACGCACGTCCACCTGCAGGCCTCGGCCGGCGACTGGCTCGTCTGGGCGGGGGAGAACGGCATCCACCCCTGGATCACCGACCACCTCACCGACCGCCCCGACCACCTCTGGTCGCAGCCGCCCAAGACCGAGGAGCCCTTCTCCACCCCGCGCTCCTGGCACATGCTCTCCGACGCCCTGCACTCCTTCGGGCCGGAGCTCGACGAGCAGACCCTGAAGGTGATCGCGCACGGCACCCTCACCCCCGCCCACGCCGTCTCCTTCTGCGGCTACGCCAAGATCGTCCGGCACACCTTCGGCATCGAGGCGATCATGAAGGGCGACGCCTCCTGGCCCACCCGCCCCGCCGACCGCGATCTCCTGTACTACCTCGCCGAGTCCTTCCGCGGCCGGCTGCTCAAGGAACTCCCGGCACAGAAGGAACACGTCTCGCCCGCCGTGCGGCAGACCGCGCACCGCTTCAAGTCGCTGCTCGTCCAGCTCGCCGAGATCTCCGTCGAGGTGGCCCAGACCGTCATCGCCGACGACGCCGACGGCCTGCCCGTGCTGCCCGCCTGGTTCCTGGTCGAGGCCGCCCGGGACATGCCCCGGCTGGTCGAGGCCCGCCGGTGAGCCGGACCGGCCCGCGGGGCAGGAAGGGCAAGGAGGCCAAGGCCGACCCGGCCACCCAGGCCTTCACCGAGGGCCTGACCCTGGTCAAGCGGAACCCGGCCCTCGGCGCGGTCGATGCCACGATCTGCCGCCAGGCCAAGTGCCCGGACAACCCGGCCGGGGGACTGGCCGTCGCGACCTCCAACGGCAGGATCCACGTCCACCCCACGAAGCGCGCCGAACCCGCCGAATGGGCCTGGACGATCGCCCACGCCCTGCTCCACCTCGGCTTCGGCCACGTACCCGCCGCCGCCGACCGGCACCGCCCCCAGCCCGACCGCTTCGACATCGCCGCCCGCTGCGCCGTCGTCAACCGCTTCCTGCTGACCTTCCCCGTCGGCCGGGCCCCGGACCACCTGCCCGCCGCGTACCCCGGCGGCGACGAGGAACTGCTCGCCACTCGCTGGCGCCGCGACGGCATCCCGGCCGCCTACGAGCGCTGCGGCACCGCCGGGGACCACCCCGACCAGGTCCTGGAGGCCTGGAACGCAGTGCAGAACACGGGGGTCCCGGACTGGGAGACCGCCTTCGCGCACGCCCTGACCCGCAGCGTTCCGCCGCCATGGACGTGGCCGGCGGCCGCCGCGACCGGGTCACGGGAGAGCGGGTCCGCACCCGCCCCTGGGACCGGGCGCTGAACTGGTTCGTCTCCTCGTACCCGCTGCTCGGCGGGCTGGCCGCCGGACTGACCGTCGTCGCGGACGCCGAACTGGCCCGTGACCGGAACATCTCCATCGCCGCCGTCAGCGCCACCGCCGGGGAGATCTACATCAACCCGCTGCGCACGTTCGAGGACGAGGAATGGCGGTTCGTCCTCGCCCACGAGATGCTGCACGCCGCCCTGCGCCACGGCGAGCGCTGCGGCGCCCGCGACCCGTACCTGCACAACGTCGCCGCCGACTACGTGGTCAACGGCTGGCTCGTGGAGATGGGCGTCGGCACGATGCCCGAAGGGCTGCTCCACGACCCCGCGCTGCGGGACCTGTCCGTCGAGGAGGTCTACGACCGGATCACCACCGACCTGCGCCGCCTGCGCCGCCTCGCCACCCTGCGCGGCAAGGGCCTCGGGGACATCCTGGGCGAGCCGCTGGCCCACCCGGGCAGCGGCCCGTACACGGACCTGGACGAGTTCTACCGGCGCGGCCTGGTCCAGGGCTTCGACCTGCACGGATACGGGGAGCGCGGGCTGCTGCCCGCCGGCCTCGTCGAGGAGATCCGGGCGCTCGCCCACCCGCCCGTCCCCTGGGACGCCCGGCTCGCCCGCTGGTTCGACGAGTTCGTGCCGCGCCCGGAGGCCGTACGGTCCTACGCGCGCCCGGCGCGCCGCCAGGCCTCCACCCCGGACATCCCCCGCGCGGGCCGGTACTTCCCGCCGGAGGAGATCGCCCGGTGCACCTTCGGTGTGGTGCTCGACACCTCGGGGTCGATGGACACCGCCCTGCTCGGCAAGGCGCTGGGCGCCATCGCCTCGTACGCGGAAGCCCGCGACGTACCGGCGGCACGCGTCGTCTTCTGCGACGCGGCGCCGTACGACGCGGGCTATCTGCCGCCCGCTGCCATCTCTGGGCGAGCCCAGGGCCGCGTCCGGGTGCGGGGGCGCGGCGGGACCGTGCTGCAGCCGGGCATCGACCTGCTGCAGCGGGCGGAGGACTTCCCGCCCGGGGCCCCGGTGCTGGTGATCACGGACGGGTGGTGCGACACCCTGCGGATCCGGCGCGAGCACGCCTATCTGGTTCCGCAGGGCGTCTCCCTGCCGTTCACCCCACGAGGGCCCGTCTTCCGACTGGCCTGACGGCTTAGTCGAGGTAGTCGCGCAGCACCTGCGAACGCGACGGGTGGCGCAGCTTCGACATGGTCTTGGACTCGATCTGGCGGATGCGCTCACGGGTGACCCCGTACACGCGGCCGATCTCGTCCAGGGTCTTCGGCTGGCCGTCGTTGAGGCCGTACCGCATGGAGACCACGCCCGCCTCGCGCTCCGAGAGCGTGCCCAGGATCGACTGGAGCTGCTCCTGGAGGAACGTGAAGGAGACCGCGTCCGCGGGCACGACCGCCTCGGAGTCCTCGATGAGGTCACCGAACTCGCTGTCGCCCTCCTCACCCAGGGGGGTGTGCAGGGAGATCGGCTCGCGGCCGTACTTCTGGACCTCGATGACCTTCTCGGGGGTCATGTCGAGTTCCTTGCCCAGCTCCTCCGGAGTGGGCTCCCGGCCGAGGTCCTGCAGCATCTGGCGCTGCACACGGGCGAGCTTGTTGATGATCTCGACCATGTGCACGGGGATGCGGATGGTGCGCGACTGGTCGGCCATGGCACGCGTGATCGCCTGCCGGATCCACCAGGTCGCGTACGTGGAGAACTTGAAGCCCTTGGTGTAGTCGAACTTCTCCACGGCGCGGATCAGACCGACGTTGCCCTCCTGGATCAGGTCCAGGAAGAGCATGCCGCGGCCGGTGTAGCGCTTGGCGAGGGAGACCACGAGACGGAGGTTGGCCTCCAGCAGGTGGTTCTTCGCGCGGCGGCCGTCCTCGACGAGGATCTCCAGCTCGCGCTTGAAGGCGGGCTTGTGGTCCTCCTCCTCTTCGAGCTTGTACTCGGAGAAGAGACCCGCCTCGATGCGCTTGGCGAGCTCCACCTCCTGCTCGGCGTTGAGGAGCGGCACCTTGCCGATCAGCTTGAGGTAGTCCTTGACGGGGTCGGCGGTGGCGCCGGCCACCATGACCGTCTGCGCCGGGGCGTCGTCCTCGTCGTCGTCGGACAGCACGAAGCCCTGGGTGCCGCCGGCCTTGGGAGCCTCTTCCTCGGCCTCGTCGGCCAGGTCCTCGGCCGCCCAGTCCTCGCCCTCCACCACGGGGGTCTCGCCCTCGTCGGCGTCCTTGGCACTGGTCTTCTTCGCCGCGGCGGTCTTCTTCACGGCGGTCTTCTTGACGGCGGTCTTCTTGACCGTGCGCTTCTTCGGCTCGGCGGCGGCCTCGGCCGCCACCTCGTCCGGAGCGGCGGCGGCCGGCGATGCGGATATCGCCGAGGCCGTGGCCGTGGCGGTGCTGGCGGCCGAGGTCTTGCGCGCGCCGATGGGGCGCGGCGCGGCGGCGGCCTTCTTGGCCACGGTGCGGGCCGGGGCGGCGGCAGCCTTGCGGGGCTTCTTCGCGGCAGCCTTGGTGGCGGGGGCCGCGCTGACGTGGAGGGCGACACCCTCCTCGTCCAGGACCTGGTTCAGGCTGCGCAGGACCCGCTTCCACTGGTCCACCGGGATGCGGCCGGCCTCGAAGGCCTGGCGCACGTCGTCACCGTTGATGTGACCCTGCTCGCGGCCACGCTCGACAAGCGCGACCAGGGCCTCGGATTCGGCGATCTCCGGAGGGAACGTACGGGACGGGCTGAGCGACACAAGGAGCCTCTCGTTGCGAACAGATAAGGGGTGGGCGGGACATCATCGCGCGAACTCGGGAAACAGACCCGAGGGGGGTCTGTATTCCGGGCCGCGCGAGGACACCTGTCGGTTCATCGCATGCCCGAGTCGATTCGTTACGCGCTGAATTGAGTGACCTGCGCCACGCTGTGGCCGCGCAACCCGATCCGGCGTGATTCCGTCCGCCCTCCCTTCAGCCCTTTTTGCGGGCCTCGATGAGGAAGCGGGCGGTGTGCGCGACGAACGGACCTTCGCGTTCGATCTGTTCGTGCAGCTCGCGCAACCGGTCCCGGTGCTGCCCGACCGTGAAGCCGGGCACCATCCAGATCACCTTCCTCAGAAAGTAGATCACGGCTCCGACGTCGTGGAACTCCGTGCGCAGACGTTCGGAGCGCAGATCGACGACTTCGAGGCCGGCCGCGGCGGCCGCGGCGACCGCGTCGTCGGGGTGCCGGCCGCGCCGGACCTCCTCCGGCTGCGGGCCGAGGAAGTACTCGACGAGTTCGAAGACGCTCGCCGGACCGACCTGCTGCGAGAGGTAGGTGCCGCCCGGCGTCAGCACCCGCGCGATCTCCTCCCACCAGATGGTCACCGGGTGCCGGCTGGTCACCAGCTCGAAGGCCTCGTCGCCGAAGGGCAGCGGCGGCTCGTCGGAGTCGGCGACCACCACCGCGCCCAGCGGGTGCAGCAGCCGGGTCGCCTTCTCGATGTTGGGCGGCCAGGACTCCGTGGCGGCCATCAGCGGGGGCAGGGGCCCGGACCCGGCGAGGACCTCGCCGCCGCCGGTCTGGACGTCCAGCGCCGACCGGACCCGGGACAGACGCTCTGCCAGCAGCCGCTGGTACCCCCAGGAGGGGCGCTGCTCGGTGGCCCGGCCGTCGAGCCACGAGAAGTCCCAGCCGTCCACGGAGACGGATTCAGCCTCGGCGACAAGATGGTCGAAAGTGCGCGTCATGTATCGATCGTCCCAGGTCGGGCGCCGGTCATCCACCGGATATGTCGACTACAGTGGACGCGGGCCGTGACTGGCGTTCGGGTGGATCACCACCGGGGAGCGGCCCGGCGTACCTGCGGCCTCCGGACCTGCGGATATCGGACAACCGGTACGTCGACTGCCGCGCGCCTGGGCGATCCGCGATCCGCAGCGACGTTCAGGAGACCCCGTGACGACTGCCCAGACCTCCCCGCCTGCCCAGGCCGCCACCGACACCGCCCGGCTGATGGACGGCACCGCCCTCGCCCGCCGCATCTCGGAGCAGACCGCCGCGTACGCGGCGAAGATCACCGAGCGCACCGGCACCGCGCCCTGCCTCGCGACCGTGCTGGTCGGCGAGGACCCCGCGTCCGTCACCTACGTGCGCATGAAGCAGAACCGCTGCGCCAAGGCCGGGATCACCTCGCGCCACGTGGAGCTGCCGGCCGAGACCACCACCGAGGAGCTGGTGGCCACCCTCACCGCCCTCTCCGAGGACCCCGCGATCAGCGGCATCCTGCTGCAGCACCCCGTCCCGCACCACATCGACGAGCGCGCCGCCTTCGAGGCCATCGCCCCGGGCAAGGACGTCGACGGGGTCACCATGCACTCCTTCGCCGCCATGGGCTTCGGACTGCCGGGCTTCGTCTCCTGCACCCCCGGCGGGATCATGCGCCTGCTCGCCGCCTACGACGTGGACCTGACCGGCAAGCACGCCGTCGTGGTCGGCCGCAGCGCCATCCTGGGCAAGCCGGCCGGCATGCTGCTCCTGGAGCAGAACGCCACCGTCACCTACTGCCACTCCCGTACCCGGGACCTCCCGTCGATCGTGCGCCAGGCGGACGTACTGGTCGCCGCCGTCGGCAAGGCCGAGTTCATCCGGGGCGAGGACATCAAGCCGGGAGCGGTGGTCCTGGACGCCGGGTACAACGAGGGCAACGTCGGCGACGTCCACTTCGAGTCCGCCGCCGCGCGCGCCTCGCTGATCACCCCGGTCCCGGGCGGCGTCGGCCCGATGACCATCGCCGTCCTGCTGGAGCAGACGGTCCAGGCGGCCGCCGCGCAGGCCGGGCTGGACCTCGCGGAGCTCTGACCGCGCCACACGCGTACGACGGACGCCCCGGGCCCTCGGGTCCGGGGCGTTCCGTTTCCCCGGGGACCTCGGCGGCCCCTAGACCCGTACGGCGGCGGCCCGGGCCGCCGCCACGATGGGGGAAGCGCGGAACTCGCGGGCCAGGGCGGTCAGGGGCTGGCCGGACAGCCGGGGCGGTACGGAGCCGGCGTCGATGCCGGTAGCGGTGCCGGCGATGACGGCATCCGCTTCGGTGTCAGCGGCAGTGGCAGTGTCAGCGGCAGCGGTGGCGGCCGCGGTCCTGCGGCCGCACGCGGCGGCGAGCATGGCGGCGTCGGCGACGACCTCGGCCCGGGCCTCGCTCATGCCCTGCCCGCGCGCGGCCTCGTACGCCGCCCGGCGCACGGCCGGGTCGAACCAGCGGGTGAGGGCCAGGATCCCGTCGTCGATGACGGACTCGCGGTGGATCAGCCGGATCCCGACCGGTGACCACCAGGTGAGCGGAACCGTCCGCACGCTGGACGCGGCGAAGCCCCGCAGGGCCTTCCACAGCGGGTGCAGCCCCCGGTACTCGCTGAAGTCCCGCCAGGTCGCCGACCCGCCGACCAGCGGCACGATGAAGCCGGTCGCCACCATCAGGGCCGCCCCCGCGGCCAGCGGCGGCGCCGCGTTCGTGGACAGGCCGTCCCAGTCGCGGCCGCTCCAGCGGGCTCCCAGCGCGGTCCACTTGGCGACGAGGTAGCCGAGGTCAAGCAGCCCGCCGGTCATGATCAGGGCCAGCCCGGTGCGCAAGGGCCGCAGGGAGGGGTGGGTGCGGCGCAGCCACCGCCCGGTGAGGACGGTCAGTGCCGAGCTGCCGACGGTGTGTGCCAGCAGGTAGCAGACGATCATCTCCCGGATCCACGGGGTGTCGGCGTAGTACGTGTCCAGGTCGCGCAGGCGTTCCACCGGCGCCTCGCCCATCGCGAAGAGGACGACGATCGCCACCGTGACCCCGCCGTACACGGCCACCGTCAGCCGGGTGGCCCGGCGCACGACGGCCGGCGGGCCGCCGCCCCACTGCAGGACCAGCACGACGCACGACCCGGAGAACGCGGTGATCAGGCCGAACACCAGCGGGGCCGAGAAGTTGGCCACCCCGGTGAAGCGGTTGACGGCCGCGATCGTCGGCGGCGCCGCGAGGATCAGGACGAGGCAGCCCATGACCAGCAGCGCGCAGACGGCCCGCATCGGCGGCTGGTCCCACCTCCGGCGCAGGGTGGGTGCCTTGACCAGCAGGATCAGGACGAGGAGCGCCCCGGGCACGTAGAGGATCAGGCCGCTCTTCACCGGGCCCGGCCGACGGGGTCGGCCGGATCCGCCCGCTGGTCGAGCCCGGCGACGGTCCGTTCGGCGGCGGTCAGCGGCGGCGCCTTCAGCGCGCCGCGGTCGGAGGCGCGCAGGACGTTCCAGACCACCGACGGCTTCAGCCAGTGCGTGGGCGTGCTGCTCATGGTGATGACCTGGAGGAAGGCGGCGGTCAGCGCCTCCCGGGTGGTGGCCCCCGTCATCAGCCGGCTGACGTACGCGTTGAGCAGCCCGGCTCCGGTCCGCGGCTTCATGCCGGTGGCGCCGGGGTAGAGGATGTCCTGCGAGGTGGCGAGGTCCCAGGCGGTGGCCACCTGCGGGGCGATCGCGCGCTGTGCCTCGCGTCCGAAGGCCGGGTGGGCGAGCCCCCGCGCCCGGAGCAGGGAGCGTACGGCCAGCAGCCCCTGGGCGGCGACGGTCATGCCCTGCCCGTACAGCGGGTTGAAGGTGGCGACCGAGTCGCCGACGGCGAAGAAGCCGTCGGGCAGCTCGACCTTCTCGAAGAAGATCCGCCGGTTCGCGGTGCCCTTGGTGACGGCGACGTCCGTGAGGGGCTTGCGGCCCTCCAGGAGCTCGCCGACGATCGGGTCCCGGATGCCCTTGGCGAACGGGATGAACGCGTCGGGGTCGCCGGTCGGCTGGCCGCCGCGGGTGCCGGAGAGGGTGGCCTGCCACTGGCCGTCCTCGATGGGCACGATCGTGGCCGTCTGGCCCGGTACGGGCACCCGGGGGTCGGACTGCACGTTGACTATCGGGAAACCCGACTCGTGGGCTCCGGGGGGTGCCTCGAAGATGCGGGTCGCGTAGACCAGGCCGGAGTCGACCTCGGCCTGCCGGATGCCGCCGACGCCGAGCTCCTGCAGCCAGGTGCGGGCGCGCGAGCCGCGCCCGCTCGCGTCCACCACGAGGTCGGCGGGCACGAATCTGCCCTCCTCCTCCGGGGTGTCGACGCGGACGCCGGTGATCCGGGCCGCCGTGCCCTCCAGGCCGCGGACGCGGCTCTGCTGCAGAGTGGAGACCCCTTCCAGGGCGGTCACGCGGGCCCGGACGACCGAGTCGAGGAGGTCGCGGCTGCAGGAGATGTTGAACTGCATCTCCGCGCAGCGCGGGATCCAGCCCTCGGCGGTCTTGGTGACCAGGTCGGTGGGCAGGCTGCGGCGGATCGCTCCCGCCGCCGTCCAGTCCTCGGTGATGCCGGGCAGGATGTCCTCGATCGCGCGCGCCCCGCCGGACCACATGACGTGGACGTGCCGGGCCTGGGGCAGTCCGCGGCGCGGCGCCGGGCTGTCCGGGAGGATGTCCGCGTCGATGATCGTGACCGTGGCGTGCTCGGCCAGGACGGCGGCCGCGAGCAGGCCGGCCATGCTGCCGCCGATGACGACGGCGTGGCGGGGCGGGGAAGACTGGGTCATCGTGTCGTGCTCTCTGTCAGGGCCGTGCTGAGGGCATCGGCGCAAGGGGTGCGGCGGGGGCGGCGTGCAGGTCACCGGCGTGACGCTCAACGCCCCCAGCCGAGCGAGGTCTTGATGCGCTCGATCGCCTCGGGTACCTGTTCCTCCGCGGGAGGCGGCAGGTAGGGCTTCAGGAGTTTGCCGAGGTACAGGCCGAAGATCTCGGCCCGGATCTCCGCGGGGTCCTCCCGGTCCGCGCGGGCGGCGGCCTGCCGGACCACCGTGCCCAGACCGGTGTCCGACTGCAGCAGCTCCGTGAGGCCGCCCCGGCGGCCGTCCGTGTGACCCGCGTCGCCCGTCAGCCGCGCGGCCACCGCCATGCCCGGCCCGTGGCTGTCACAGGTGCCCTCGTCCACGTGCCACAACTCGTGGCAGGCGATGACGAGCTGGTGCTCGGGGCGGGTGTGTTCCTCGATGACGAGGAGATCGCGGGCGTCCATCTCCAGCCACAGCCCGCTGGCCGTGTCGGGCGGGAAGGAAGCGAAGCGGAAGTCGACCTTCCGTCCGCCGCGCCGCCGGCCGTACGCGGTGCACAGCGCGCCGATGATCTCGGCAGCGCAGGCCGGCGGCGACAGCCGCGCGTCGGCGAGCAGATCCCCGCCGAGCCTGCGCATCGCCCGTGTGGTCCTCATTGCGCTCCCTCCTCGTCGGGCTCCGCCGGACGGCCGAGCCGGCCCTCCCGCGCGAGCAGGTCGTCCAAGTGGTCGGCGAGCGACTTCCAGCCCCGCGGGGAGAGCCGGCCGGCCCGCGTCACGATGCTCCGTACGTCGTGCGCCCGCAGCACGGCCAGCAACGGGTTCTCCTGCTCCCGCTCCGCGGACTCCAGTTCGACCTCGATCAGGGCGAGTGCGGTGGCGAGCGCCTCGGTGTCGTCGGCCAGCAGGAAACCGCCCTCGACCCCGTAGAACCGCTGGATCCCGGCGGCCGCGGCGAGGTTCGGCAGGCCCTCGCCCTGGGCGACGCGGGTCAGCGACTGGCCCGACGCGTCGAAGGACTTGGCGATGGCCGCGAGCGAATGGGCCTGGCCGTCCTCCCGTACGCGGGTCCGGCGCAGGTGCTCGAACCGGTGGTGCACCTGCTCCTTGAGGGGGAGCAGGGGCGGCTCGCCGTCGAGGGTGAGCCGGATGGCCTGCGGGGTCATGCCGGTGAGGTACGACAGGCGCTCCAGGTCGTCGCGGCCGTCCGGGGTGGTGGCGGCGGTGGCCGAGAGGGCGAGGGCCCGCTCCACCGCGCTCTTGCTGTCGGCCAGCAGGAAGCCGGCGTAGACCCCGAAGAACCGCTGCACGCCCGCCGCGTGTCCCATCCGCGGCAGCCCGGTGCCCGCGTTGAGCGGCCCGAGGGAGGCGCCGGGCGCGTCGAAGTCGTCGGCGATGGCGGCGAGCGGCCACTCCCGGCCGTGCTTGTCCCGGCGGGTGGCGCGCAGCCGCAGGAAGCGCTGGTGCACGCGTTGCTCCAGCGGCACTTCGGCCGCCGTGCCCGCCACCACCTGCGCTATGCGCCCGGGTTCGACCCCGGACAGATGACTCAGCCGCTCCGCGTCCAGCACTCCGGCCGGGTCCTGACCGTGTCGCACCGACAGTGCCTCGACACGCCGCCAGATCGCGGCGAGATCGGGTCGGACGGCGGCTCGCACCGGCTGATTCTCCATATGTCGACAAGACGTTCGAGTGAATCGGGCTCCGTGAAGCCTAGCCCCCCGCCCTTGCCGGAACCAGGGGAACCCCAACGTTTCCTGCCGTACGGCTCAAAAAGGGTTGGCATCGGCTACGGTCCTGGCTGTGAACCGTACCGAGCGTCTGTACGCCCTGGTGGAGGAGTTACGGGCGGTCTCGCCCCGGCCGCGCAGCGCCCGGTGGCTCGCCGAGCGCTTCAACGTCAGCACCCGCACCATCGAGCGCGACCTCAGCGCCCTGCAGCAGTCCGGAGTGCCGCTCTACGCCGAACCGGGCCGCAGCGGCGGATACGTGGTGGACAAGGACCACACCCTGCCGCCCCTGACCATCACCCCGGCCGAGGCGGCGGCCCTGGCCGTCGCCCTGCACAAGCTGGCCGGGACCCCGTTCGCGGCGGACGCCCGCTCGGCGCTGCAGAAGGTGCTCGCCGTCATGCCGCAGCGCGAACGCCAGTCCGCGCGCGAACTCGCCGCCCGGGTACGGCTCGCCGCGAACCCCGTCCCGCCGTCCGCGCTCCCGCACACCCTGCGCGAGGCGCTCTCGGCCCAACGGCTGCTGCACCTGTGCTACGCCGACGCGCAGGGCGAGATCACCGACCTCACCGTCGAACCCCTGGGCTTCCTCGGAGGCGACCACTGGTACCTCATCGGCTGGTGCCGGCTGCGCTCCGCCGTGCGGGGCTTTCGCCTCGACCGCATACGGGAGGCGCGGGCCCTGGAGGAAACGGCGGAGCCGCGTCCGGTGGACCTGTCCGAACTGGACACCCTGGGACGGGCTTTCGTCGCGCTCGACGAGCTCTACAGCTTCGCTTGAGCCGCCTCGCGGAGGGCTAAACACCGACAGGGGGCTGTCGCCGTCGGCCCGGAGGCTGGGTGACCACGAACCGACCTTGGAAGGCACCCATGTCTGTGACGACGACCCCCATCACCGACTCCGCGCCGCTGACCCGGGAGGCCGGGACCCGGCTGGTGGAGGGCTGGACGGCGCTCTGGAACGGAGACGTCGCCCTCGCCGAGCAGATCCTCGCCCCCGGCTTCCGGCTGCACTTCGCGGACGACTTCGACGGCACCGGCTCCGCCCACAGCTTCGGCCAGGACGAACTGACGGCGTTCATCTCGGCCAACAGCCTCGCCCTCACCGGCCTGACCTTCGCCGCCGACGCCGCACCGCTCGTCGACTCCGAGCGCGGCGAGATGGCCTGCCGGTGGATCGAGAGCAACGCCGACGAGAGCGGGGACGTCGTCGTCAAGAGCGGCATCGACATGTTCGCGGTCACGGACGGCCGCATCTCCTCCGTCTGGTCCCTCACCGGCAACCGCCGCTTCGCCGCCTGACCCGGAGAGCGGAAGCCGCAGGTCGCGGTCGCTAACATCGCGGCATGGGGGATTTCGCGAGCAGGGGCCGCACGGTGCTGTGCAAGTGGTGCAACCGGCCGATTCCGCAGGAGCGGCGCTGGTTCCCGCGCCAGTACTGCAACCGATGGCACAAGTGGAAGCACCGGGTCACGGAAACCGTCGGCAGCCTCCTCGACAGCGCCTAGCGCGCCGCCCTCCGAGGACGCCCCGGGCGGGGCCCGTTACCTGAGGGGTAATCGACCCGCTCCGGGCCGCCGGGCACAGTGGGGACATCGGGTTCCGGGGCCGCGCACTCGGCCCCGGAAACCGTGTCCCACCTGGCCGTTCGACCTCGATGGAGGGGATCTCCCATGTCCGCGACCCTGCTCGGCAGCATTGCCCGTACCGGCGTCCCGCAGGTCATGCTGCGGCGCTTCCTCGCCCTCGACTCCGTCGTCACCACCGGCAACGGGCTCGCCTACGTCGCCTTCTCCGCCCCGCTCGGGCGGCTGCTCGGGGTCGGGCAGGGGCTGTTGCTCGGGCTCGGGGTGCTGCTCGTGGTCTACGGGGCCGCCGTCGGGCTGCTCGCCTCGCGGCGGCAGCCCCCGGCGTTCCCGGTGAAGCTCGTCATCGAGACCAACTACGCCTGGGCGGCGCTGAGTCTCGTCTCCCTGGCCGTGTGGTTCACGCCCACCGTCGCCGGGACCGTGTGGATCCCGGCGCAGGCCCTCACCGTCGCCGGCTTCGCCCTGCTCCAGCAGCTCGCCCTGCGCTCAGTCGGCGAGTGAGCGCAGGTACTTCACCGTCGCCGGGTCGGCCGGGAGCATGGTCTCGATGGCCAGCTCGGCGACGGTCACGTCCATCGGCGTGTTGAAGGTCGCGATCGACGACACGAAGGACAGCAGGTGGCCGTCGTGCTCGATGACGAGCGGGAGCGCGATGTACGGGACGGGCTCGGCCGGTTCCCCGTCCCCCGGGCGCTCCTCCGCCGGGGGCACCGGGTACGCGGACACCTCCTCGTACAGCGCGCGCAGCGGCTCGGAGCGGGCCAGCGCGATCTGGCGCTCCATCTGGGCCAGCAGGTGCCCGCGCCACTCCGCGAGATTGCGGATCCTCGGGGCGAGGCCCTCGGGGTGCAGGGTGATCCGCATGGCGTTCAGCGGCGGGGTCAGCAGGTGCTCCGGCAGCCCGTCCAGCAGCATCGCGATGCCCCGGTTGGCGGCGACGACGTCGTAGGTGGCGTTGACGACGAGCGCCGGGTAGGGCTCGTAGCCGGTCAGCAGCTGCTGGATGCCCTCGCGCAGGGTCTCCATGGACGGGTCGTCCAGCGCGGTCTGGGCGTAGCGCGGGGCGTAACCCGCCGCCAGCAGCAGGGCGTTGCGCTCCCGTACCGGCACGTCGAGGCGGTCGGCGAGCCGGAGCACCATCTCCTCGCTCGGCCGGGACCGGCCCGTCTCGATGAAGCTGATGTGCCGGGACGAGGAGTCGGCGCGGCCCGCCAGCTCCAGCTGGCTGATGCCGCGCCGCTCCCGCCATGCGCGGAGCAGGGTGCCGACCGTCGGGGCGGGGGCCGGCGCGGATGCCTGGGGCGTCGGGGTCATGCCGACGACGGTAGCCGAGCCCCGCCCCGGGCCGGCAGGCGTCACCCCAGGTCGAAGATGTTGCGCAGGCCGAGGCGGTGGCGCCACAGGTCGTGCCGCCTGGCGGACTCCAGCTCGGGCGCCCGGTACATCGGCCGGACCGTGCACCGCTCAGCCCTCGAACCATCCCGGTCCAGCAGGCTGTTGACGGCCGCGCGGGCCGAGGCGTTCGCACCCTCCATCGTCGCCAGGTCGATGTCCACCGCGACGTAGTCCCCGCTGAGGAAGAAGTTCGGGACGCGGGTCCCCGCGCTCGGCCGGTTGTGGAGGGTGCCCACCGGGTGGATCAGCAGCTCGTCCTGGTTGGTGGGGTGCGGGGTGCCGAGCCCGTCCACCCCCGGGTCCAGGAACCACGAGTGCAGCTTCGAGTCGCTCAGCAGCGTCTTCCCGGTGTCGTTGAGGGAGGCCTTCAGCTGCGCCCACACCTCGCGCGCGACCTCCTCGCGGGTGCACTGCTTGGCCGTCTTCCCGTACAGGATCCCCGGCTTGTCCCACTCGGAGATGTCCACCGACAGGCAGTCGACCGCCGTACCGTCGCCGTAGTCGGCCGGGAAGTTCCGCGCGGGCCAGTGCTCGGCCTGCTGGATCGCCGTCAACGACCAGGGCGAGTCGATGCAGTTGAGGTGTCCGTGCACCAGCGGCGCCCGCTCGGTCAGATAGAACTGGATACCGGTCATCCAGTCGGTCTGCAGCTTGTCGCAGCGCCCCAGCATCGGATCGGCCGCCCGCAGGCCGGCGCTCCAGGTGCGGCGGGCGTGCTCGACGGGCATGGCGCTCACGTAGTGGTCGGCCGTGACCGTCTGCCGGGCGCCGTCCGGGCCCTCGACGGAGACCCCGCTGACCCGGCCGTTCCCGTACTGCACCTCCCGTACGGTCCACCCGATCCTGAACTCCACGCCGAGCGAGCGCAGATGGGCCTCCCAGGGGTCGATCCAGGCCTCGTTGGTCGGCAGGTTGAGGATCCGGTCCGGCGGGCCGTCCGCCCCGCGCCCCAGCACGTTGAAGACGAAGGCCTCGCCGAGGGTGCCGACCGTACGGGTGGAGGCCTCCTCGGCCTTGGTCGCGACGATGTTGCGGGTGATGCCGACGGCGAGGATGCGCTGGTACTCGGACGACATCCGTGCCGCGCGCACGAAGTCCCACCACGGGGTCCGTTCCCAGACCTCGTTGCGGCGCTCGTCGCAGCTGGTGAGGAAGACGAGCACGCGGTCCACGAAGTACGCCGTCTCGTGCAGCGGGAGCCGGACCAGTGTCTGCAGGATGCCGGTGAGGGCCCGCCGGAGCTCGTCGGGCGTCAGCTCGGCGGGGGAGTGGTCCGGCCAGGGGATGGGCCCGCGCAGGTCCTCGCGGCCGCCCGCCCGGGCGAACATCATCTCGCGCGGGGCGACGAGGTTGTCCCACACCCCGTTCGCGTTCCCGGGGAAGGGGATGCGCCGCATGGTGTCGGGCAGGTTGTGGTAGATGCCGGGGATGAAGCGGAAGCCGTGCTCGGCGGGCAGCGGCCGGCGCCCGCCGCGGGCGCTGCCGGGCACGTCCATGCTGCGCGCCTTGCCGCCGAGGGCCCGGCGCTCGTACACCGTGACGGCGTAGCCGCGCTCGGCGAGCTCGTGCGCCGCGGTCAGGCCGGCCACCCCGCCCCCGAGGACGGCGACGCGCCGGCCGGCCGGCGGTGCCGGGGCGGCCGCCGAAGGCGCCGCGGCCGCGGCCGGGGCGGTCGCGACCCCGGCCGACAGCGCACCGGCGGTGGCCACGGCGCCCGCACTCGCGCCCGCGATGAACGTACGCCTGGAACTTCCCGTGCTGGTCATGGCGAATGCCCCCTCGTTACCGCTGGTAACAGTCCTGTCCGGCGCAGGAGCCTATGGGGGGCGCGAGGGACGCGGAAGACACAGAAGTACCCGAGCGCACTATGGCGCGAAAGGTTCGTTCCGGCGTGCACTGTGGGAACCTTGACTACACGTCACGGGGAAAAGGAGCCGGTGCATGCCGAGTGAGCCGCTGTCACAGAAGGAGATCGAGGACCGGTTGCGGGAACTCCCCGGCTGGGCCTTCGAGGACGACCGGATCATCCGCACCTACCGGCTGGGCACGCACTTCGCCGCGAGCGCCCTCGTCGCCCACATCGCCTCGGTCCAGCAGGAGTTGAACCACCACTCGGACCTGACCCTCGGCTACAACACGGTCCGGCTCTCCGTGAACAGCCACGACGCCGGCGGGGTAGTCACCGAGAACGACTTCGCGCTCGCCGAACGCGTCGAGGCCCTCGCCCCCGCCCACGGCGCGCGCTGATGACCACGCACATACAGACCGTCGAACCCCTGCTGGACTACGACGCCGAGGCCGCGGCCTACGACGTGAGCCGCGGCGGCGCCCCGCGCGCCGAAGCCGCGGCCGCGGCGGTCCTGGAGCTGCTCCCGGCCGACGTGGCCACCCTCCTCGACCTCGGCTGCGGCACGGGCATCGTCACCAGCCGGCTGACCCGCCCCGGCCTGCGCGTCCTGGGCGCGGACGCCTCCCACGGCATGGCCGCCACGGCACTGGGGCGGGGCGTCCCGGTGGCCCTCGCCGACGCGGCCCGGCTGCCGGTGCGGTCGGGCTCGCTGGACGCGGTGAGCGCGGTCTGGCTGCTGCACCTGCTGCGGCAGCCGGGACGGGTGCCCGCCGTGATCGCCGAGGCCGGACGGGTCCTGCGGCCCGGCGGGGTCTTCCTCACCACCGTGGACAAGGACTCCGCGCACGACGTGGGCAGCGACATCGACGCCGTGTTCGCCGCACACCTGGCCCCGACCCCCGCGGACGCCTCCGGGGACGTCGAGGCGTACGCGGCCCGGGCGGGCCTGCGCCCGGCCGGCGAGGCCCGCTTCACCGGCCACGGTCAGGGCCGCAGCCCGCGCGCCTCGGCCGAGGCCCTGCTCGCGGGCCGGTACGCCTCCCGCATAGCGCCGCGCGGCATCACCCCGCAGGAGTTGGCCGCGCGGCTGGAGCTGCTGCCCGACCAGGACGTTCCGCGCGCGGAGCCGACGTACCGCGTACGCGCCTTCGTACGCGTCTGACGGGCGGGCGGCGCGTACGGGTCCGACGGGCGCGCGGCTCCGCGCGCCCGTCGGACTACACCGGCTCCAGGCGCCACCACTGGGCCGGGGAGTCGGTGTCCTCGCCCTGCCGGACGCGGCCCGACCCGTCCGTCTCCAGCGGCAGGCCGCTGATGCAGGCGATCAGGGACACCACCCCGGGAGCGTCGAGGTGCTCCTCGACGAGCCACTCCTGCGCGCCGAAGGCGTTGGCCCGCCACACCTGCACCCGCGCGCCGCTCTCCGTCGACGCGTTCGCGACGTCGAGGCGCCGCTCGTTGTCCTCGCTCACCACGTGGAAGATCCCGCCGCCGCTGTGCACCGGCGAGATGCGCCACCGGCGGGCGGCCTCCGGTGCGGGCGGCCCGTCCGGGCCGACCCGCACCCGGGAGGCGCCCTCCAGCTGGAGCACCAGCCCGTTGTCCACGTTGCGGATCCGGTAGAGCCCTTCGGGAAGGTTCACCTGGCCGTCGCCCTCAGACGTCGAACCGGGCCGGGTCCGGCCCGATCCGGCGGCCCGCCGCGCCCGCGCCCAGCGCGTCCAGCGCGGCGACGTCGGCGGCCTCCAGCTCGAAGTCGAAGACGTCCAGGTTCTCCCGGATGCGCGCGGGGGTCACGGACTTCGGGATCACGATGTTCCCGTGCTGGAGGTGCCAGCGCAGCACCACCTGGGCGGCGCTGCGGCCGTACTTGCCGGCGAGCGCGGACACCGCCGGGAGGGTGAGCAGTTCCTTGCCCTGGCCGAGCGGGGACCAGGCCTCGGTGGCGATCCCGCGCGCGGCGTGCACGGCGCGCAGCTCGGCCTGCGGGAAGAGCGGGTGCAGCTCGACCTGGTTCACGGCCGGCACCAGCGCGCTCTCGGCGGCGAGCCGCTCCAGGTCCTCGGGACGGAAGTTCGACACGCCGACCGCCTTGGAGCGGCCGCTCGCCGCGATCTCCTCGAAGGTCTTCCAGATGGCGACGAAGTCGTCGCGCATCGGGCGCGGCCAGTGGATCAGGTACAGGTCGATGTGGTCCAGACCCAGCTTGCCGAGGGAGTCGTCGAAGGCGCGCAGCACCTCGTCCCGGCCCCACCGCTGCTTCGGGCCGTTCCACAGCTTGGTCGTGACGAACAGCTCCTCGCGCGGCACCCCGGAGGCGGCGACGGCCTTGCCGGTGCCCTTCTCGTTGCCGTAGATCGCGGCCGTGTCGATGCTGCGGTAACCGGCCTCCAGCGCGGTCCCGACGGCGTGCTCCGCCTCCGCGTCGGGCACCTGCCAGACGCCGAAGCCGAGCTGGGGCATGAGGCTGCCGTTGTTGAGCTGAGTGGTGGGGACCTGCTGGTTCACGTCTGGTCGTTCCTCGCGTCGGCGGCGATACAGCGTCGTACGAGGGGCGACAACCGGCCCCCCGTACGACGTATTCCCGCCATCGGCGCAGCGCCCGGCACGACCCCGCACACGGCACTCACCCAGCCCTCACCCAGCCCTCACGCGGCCCCGAGGTACGCCTCCCGCACCAACGGGTTCGCCCGCACCTCGGCCGCCGTGCCCTCGGCCAGCACCGTCCCGAGGTCCAGTACGACCACCCGCGTGCAGAGCTCCATCACGAAGGCCACGTTGTGCTCGACCAGCAGCACCGCACAGCCCTCCTCGGCCGCCAGCCGCCGCACGACCTCCGCGAGCTGCTCGCGCTCCGGCGCCGACATCCCGGACGCGGGCTCGTCCAGCAGCAGTACCCGCGGCGGATCGGCCACCGCGCGGGCCAGCTCGACCATCCGGGCCTGCCCGACGGGCAGCCCGCCGGCGTACGAGGTCCCCAGCGCGCCGATCCCGCAGCCGGCCAGCACCCGCTCGCCGCGGGCGCGGCGGGCCAGCTCCCGGGCCCGCCGGGCCGGGAGGGCGAGGAGATCGGCGGCCAGCCCGCCCCCGCCGCCCCGCCACTCCTGCGCCACCAGCACGTTGTCGGCCACGCTGAGCTGCCCGAACAACTGCTGGCGCTGGAAGGTCCGGCGCATCCCGTGCCGGGCCCGCCAGACGGGGGAGCGGCGGGTGATGTCGGCGCCGTCCAGCAGCATCCGTCCCTGGTCGGGCCGGCGGATCCCGGACAGGACGTCGAACAGGGTGGTCTTCCCGGCCCCGTTCGGCCCGATCAGCCCGCACACCTCGCCCGCCCGGACACCGAGGTCCACCCCGGTCAGCGCCCTGACTCCGCCGAAGCGGACGCTGACCCCACTGGCTTCCAGCACGTAGCCGCTCATGTCCCCACCCCGCTCGTCCCCATTCCCAGGTAGGCCTCGGTGAGCCGGTCCGCCTCCACCTCGGCCCGGGGGCCGCACCAGGAGACCCGGCCCTGGGAGAGGTAGGCCACGGTGTCGGCGATCCCGAGGATCCCGGCCGCCTTCTCCTCCACCAGGAGCAGCGCGGTCCCGGCGTCGCGGAGCTCGGTGAGCAGCGCGTACACCTCCTCCACCACGCGCGGGGCGAGCCCGAGCGAGGGCTCGTCGGCGATCAGCACCTCGGGCGGCCGCTGCAGCAGCGGCGCGAGGGCCAGCATCTGCTGCTCCCCTCCGGACAGCGCCCCGGCGGCGACCGTGCGGCGCTCCCCGAGCCGGGGGAAGCGGGTGTAGACGGCGGCCCGGGCGTCGGCCTCCCCGAGGTACAGGGCCAGGTTCTCCTCGATGGTGAGCGAGGGGAAGATCCCCCGGCCCTCGGGGGCGAGCAGCACCCCGGCCCGCGACCGCCGCACGGCCCCGTCCCGGGTGGCGTCCCGCCCGTGGACGCGGACCGCCCCGCCGGCGACGGGCAGCAGCCCGGCGGCCACCCGGCAGGTGGTGCTCTTCCCGGCCCCGTTGGGCCCGAGCACGGCGAGGATCTCCCCCTTGCGGACGCTGAGATCGACCCCGTGCAGCACGAGCCCGCCGTCGTACCCGGCCGTTACGCCGACCAGCTCCAGGGCGGGCCCGGCGGGGGCTTCGGGGCTCCGCCCCGCACCCCGCGCCTCAATCGCCGGCGAGGCTGAAAGACCGGGGCTCCGCCCCGGACCCCGCGCCTCAAACGCCGGCGGGGCTGAGAGGTCGGGGCTCGGCCCCGTGCCCTGCTCCTCAAACGGCGCTGGGGCTGGGATTGGGCGGCTGCCGTCCGCTTGGCGGGGCTGGTTTGCCCGGAGGGCAAATTCAGCCCCGCCGGCGTTTGAGGCGCTGGGGGCACCCCCAGCGGTAGCTGGGGGAGGGTTCGGGGGCGGAGCCCCCGAGGGGTCCGGGGCGGAGCCCCGGGAAGCGGCGGCCCGCTTCCGGGCGAGCCGCACCGGCACGGCCGCGCAGTACCCGTCGGGATCGTTGGCCAAGGCCAACCCCGCCAGGCCGAACAGGATCACCGGCAGGTGCGCGGACTCCGTCACGTAGTCGGACAGCACCCGCGGAGCAACCGCGAACACCAGCCCCGCCACCACCGCGTACTGCGGCCTCCGCACGCCCGCCGCCACCACCACCGCCAGCCACACCAGCCCCGTCAGCGCCGTGAAGTCCGTCGCCGTGATCCGGGTGTTGTACGAGGCGTACAGCACGCCGCCGAACCCGGCCAGCCCCGCCGACAGGGTGAACAGCAGCAGCTTCGTCCGCAGCACGGACACCCCCGAGGCCATCGCGGCCGCCGGGGCCGACCGTACGGCCAGCATCGCCCGCCCCGACGGGGAGTTCCGCAGGGCGCTCAGCCCGGCGGCGACCACCGCGACCAGCACCACCAGGGCCACCCCCAGCGCGCGGTCGTCGGAGAGGTCCACCGGCCCGAACACCGGCCGCGGGACCGGCCACCCCGAGTCGCCGTTGCGCAGCCACCTCAGCTGGAAGAGCACCTGGTCGGCGAGGAAGGCCAGCGCCAGCGTGGCCAGGGCCAGCGACCTGCCGCCGAGCCGCAGTGCCGGCAGCGCGACGAGCGCCCCCAGCAGGGCCGCCACGCACGTGCCCACCGCCAGCGCCGCCACGAAGGGCCAGCCCCGGCTCATGAGCAGCCCGGCGACGAGCGCGGCCCCGGTCACGAAGGTGCCCTGCGCCAGGGACACCATCGCCCCGAGCCCGGTCACCACCGTGAAGGACATGAACACCAGCGCGATGGCCAGCCCTTGCGCCAGCAGCCCGCTCCAGAAGGGCGTGGTCACGGTGTAGAACGCCACGCACAACAGCCCGCCGCCCGCCGCCCACACCCCCCACCGCCGTCCCCACGAGGCTCCCGCCAGGTGGTCGACGGGCGGCGCGTCCACGGCGGCGACTCCCGCCGTCCGGGCCCTGCGGGTCAGCACCAGCAGGCCGCCGAAGAGGATCAGGAAGGGCACCGCCGTACGGAAGCCCGTGATGCCCTCGGCGAAGGACGCGTACCCGGCGACCAGGTTCTGCAGGACCCCCAGCCCGAGCCCGCCCGCGAAGGCGAGCGGCACCGACGCGAACCGCCCGATGACCGCCGCCGTCGCCGACACGAACAGGAACAGCGTGAAGTCGTGGGCCGACAGCCCCAGCAGCGGCGTCGCCAGTACGCCCGCCAGTCCGGCCAGCCCCGACGCGATCATCCACGCCACCGACGAAAGCCGGTCGGCGCTGATGCCGCGCAGTTCGGTCAGCGAGCGGTTGTCGACGGCGGCCCGCAGCTGCAGCCCGAGGCGCGTGTGCCGCATCAGCACCCACAGGGCCACCGCCACCAGAGCCGTCACCACCCAGGTGATCAGCTGGTCGGAGTCGATGCCGACGCCCTCCGCGAGCTGCCAGGACTTCGCGGGGCTCGGCCCCACCCCCGGCAGCCCGAACTGGTTCTCCGCCGGCTTCACCGGCGCGCCCGCGTCCGCGAGCAGGTCCACCACCCACAGTCCGGCGGCCGGCAGCGCCACCAGCAGTCCGATGGTCGCCACGATCTGGGCCGTCTCACCGACCCGCGCGAGCCGCCGGAACATCAGCCGGTCCAGCCCCCAGCCGAGACCGGGGGCCAGCACGAACACCACCAGCAGCGCCGCCGGGACCGCCGGCCAGCCCAGGCCCGAGTGCAGCTCGTAGAAGGTGAGCGCGCACAGGTAGGCGGTGGCCCCGTGCGCGAAGTTGAACAGCCCGGACGCCGAGTACGACAGCACCAGCCCGGTGGCCAGCAGTGCGTACAGGGCGCCGGAGACCAGACCGCTCAGCACGAAGACGAGCAGATCTCCCATGCCGCAGCCCTACTTGAAGGGGATGGGCTCGTAGCACTTGAACGGGACGGAGACCTCGTACGCGCCGTTCTTCAGCTGTACCAGCGCCCCGCAGCCGAAGCTGTCCTTCTGCCCCTTGGGCTCCGCCCGGTCGCCGACGAGCGTGCCGGTGTCGGAGAAGCTCTGCGCGGCGCTCTGGAAGGACTCGACGGTCAGGTCCTTGCCGGCCTTCTGCGCGATGGAGACGAACAGGTCGGCCGACATGTACCCGGTCAACATGTGCATGTTCAGCGGGACTTCCTGCCCGCCCGCGGCCGCCTTGATGTCGGCCTTGAACTGCGCCATCTTCGGGTCGGTGGACTCGAAGGGCTGGAACTGCAGCAGGACGTGCACCCCGTCGAGCGCCTGCTTCGTGGCGTCCTTGGCGAGCAGGCCCGGGTCGTAGTCGGTCGGGTCGGAGAGCAGCCCCTTGTACCCGCTGCGCTTGAGCGCGGTGAACAGGCCGATGTTGTTCGGGGTCTGCATCACGGAGACCACGGCGTCCGGGGCCTTGCCGCCGTTGCTCTCCAGGATCTCCTTGACGTACGCGGACCAGTCGCTCGGGACGGCGGTGGCCGGTACGGAGGCCTTGGCGTAGGAGACCGTGAACCCGGCGCTGGTGAAGCCCTGCTGGAAGGTCCGGATGCCGAACTTTCCGGCGTCGCTGTCGTTGGCGATGACCGCGACCGACTTGCCCCGCGCCTCGCCGAGGATCGTGGCGATGCCCTCGGGCCAGGTCTGGTTCAGGGTGCCGCCGGGGGTGGGGACCAGGCAGCCGTTGAACCCGTAGATGTACTTGGGTCCGCAGAAGGAGGGCAGGGTGCCCCAGCCGAAGGTGGGGACCTTCTCCTGCTCCAGGAAGTCGGCGCCGGAGAAGGTCACCGAACTCATGGGGGAGACGGCGAAGACCTTGTCCTGCTGGACGAGTTTGCGGGCGGCCGCCATGTTCTTGGCCGGGTCCTGGCCGTCGTCCTCCGCGCCGAGGTAGTCGATCTTGCGGCCGTTGACGCCCCCCTCGGCGTTGGCCCTCAGGTAGCGGGCCTTGGCGCCGAGGTCGGTGTCCTTCTTGCTGTAACCGCTGGCGCTGGTCATCGACACGATGCCGCCGACCTTGATCGAGTCGGCGGTGACCCCGCGGGAGTTCCCCGGGCCGTCGCCGGGCTTGCCTGGGCCGGTGCCGTTCGTGGAGGCGGAGTTGCAGGCGGAGACGAGCGCGAGGGCCGCCGCCGCGGCGGCCAGGGTGCGGATCGGTCGCAACATGTCGGGGATCCCCTCCGGTCGGAATCCCCGCATTCTGTGCGCGACCTGACGCACCGTCAATATCAACGGCAAAGAGAAATGACGGACCGTCAGTTCTGGTGGGGGGGTGGGTGAGGGAGTGGCCGGGAAGGCGCCCAGACCTGCGGCGACCGTGGCGAAGGGGTGATCGCGGCCGAGAGGTGCCCGCCGCCGGGGGCGCTCGGGCCCCGGTCCCCGGTCTCGCCAGGTGGGACCCACCCTCGGCGCGGCAAACCCTCTCATATCCGACTAAGGTGGATCGGAAAGGTAAAAAAAGCATGTCCGGCGGCTCGCGGCACCCCCGCGCGCCGTCCGGCTGTCCCTGGAGGCGTGATGACCGTACCCTCCGACGCGGCGCCGCAGCAGACACAGAGCGACCCCGAGGACGTCCTCAAGCAGCTCGGGGGCTCGTGGCGCTGGGCACTCGCCTTCGCCCTCGCGACCCTGATCCCGGGCATCCTGGTGCTCGTCTGGCCCGACGAGACGCTCCACATCCTGGCCGTGATCATCGGTCTGCAGCTCCTGGTGGCGGGCGGCTTCCGGTTCGTCGCGGCCTTCTCCCACAGCCGTGACGACGGCGGCAGCAGACTGGCGGGCGTCCTGGTCGCCATGCTGGCGTTCCTGGCGGGCGTGCTGGTGCTGCGGCATCCGATGCAGACGATCGGCGCGCTCTCGCTGATCGTCGGCGTGTTCTGGCTGCTGAGCGGAGTGCTCACGGCGTACGTCGCGATCGCCGACCGCTCGCTCGTGCACCGCGGCCTGATGTTCGGCCTGGGCGCCCTCGGCGCGGTCGCCGGCATCGTCGTGCTCTGCTTCCCGGTGGACTCCGCGGTCGCCCTGACCCGGCTGCTGGGCCTGTGGCTCGTCCTGCTCGGAGTGTTCGAGGTGGTGATGGCCTTCGCGCTGCGCTCGGCCACCCGCCGGAGCATCCCCCCGTCCCCACGGTGAACTCTCACGAGGAGTAGAGGGCCGCGACCTCCTTCGCGTACGCCTTCTCGATCGCCCGGCGCTTCAGCTTCAGCGAGGGGGTCAGCAGCCCCCGCTCCTCCGTGAACTGCTCACCCAGCACCCGGAAGGTGCGGATCGCCTCCGCCTGCGACACGAGGGTGTTGGCGGCCACCACCGCCCGCCGGACCTCCGCCGCCAGCTCGGGGTCGTTCACCAGGTCCGCGGCCGGCAGCTGCGGCCGGCCGCGCATCGACAGCCAGTGCGCGATCCCGTCCATGTCCAGCGTGAGCAGGGCCGCGATGTACGGGCGGTCGTTGCCCACCAGCACGCACTGCGACACCAGCGGATGCGAACGGACCCGCTCCTCCAGCGCGGCCGGCGCGACGCTCTTGCCGTTGGAGGTCACCAGGATGTCCTTCTTGCGCCCGGTGATCGTGAGGTAGCCGCTCTCGTCCAGCCGCCCCAGGTCCCCGGTCGCCAGCCAGCCGCCGCGCAGCACCGCCTCCGTGGCGCGGGGGTCGTTGAGGTACCCGGAGAATATGTGGCGGCCGTGCAGCCACACCTCCCCGTCGTCCGCGATGTGCACCGCGCCGCCAGGGATCGGACGGCCCACCGTGCCGTACCTCGTCGCCCCCGGCGGGTTCGCGGTGGCCGCCGCGCACGACTCGGTCAGGCCGTACCCCTCGAACACCGTGATCCCGGCGCCGTCGAAGAACAGCCCGAGCCGGCGCGACATCGCCGACCCGCCCGACATGGCGTGCCGCACCCGGCCGCCCATCGCCTCGCGGACCTTCCCGTAGACGAGCTTCTCGAAGAGCTGGTGCTCCATCCGCAACCCGGCCGAGGGCCCCGGCCCGATGCCGAACGCCTTCCGCTCGCGCGCCTCCGCGTACCGTACGGCCGCCTCCACCGCCCGGTCGAAGGGGCCCGAGCGCCCCTCCGCCTCCGCCTTGCGACGGGCCGCCGCGAAGACCTTCTCGAAGACGTACGGGACGCCGAGCACGAAGGTCGGCCCGAACGCGGCCAGGTCCGGCAGCAGCTCGGCCGCCGCCAGCACGGGCTGGTGACCGAGCTTGACCCGCGCCCGGACGGCGGCCACCTCCACCATCCGCCCGAAGACGTGGGCCAGCGGCAGGAAGAGCAGGGTGGACGGCTGCTCGCCCTGCCGGCCCTGGAACACGGACTCCCAGCCGGCCACCATGGTGTCCGCCTCGTACATGAAGTTGGCGTGCGTCAGCACGCACCCCTTGGGCCGGCCGGTGGTCCCGGAGGTGTAGATGACGGTGGCCGTCGAGTCCGGCGTCACGGCGCGGCGGTGGCGGTGCACGACGTCCTCGGCGACCCCGCGGCCGTCGGCGACGAGGGACTCCACGGCCCCGGCGTCGAGCTGCCACAGCCGCTGCAGGTGGGGGAGCCGGTCGATGACCGAGCCCACCGTCATGGCCTGGTCCTCGTCCTCGACCACGCAGGCCGTGCAGTCGGTGTCGTACAGGATCCAGTGCACCTGATCGGACGAGGACGTCGGATAGACGGGGACGGGCTGGGCGCCGATCGCCCACAGGGCGAAGTCGAAGAGGGTCCACTCGTACCGGGTACGGGACATGACGGCGACCCGGTCCCCGAAGCGCACGCCCTGGGCCAGCAGCCCCTTCGCGAGCGCGAGCACCTCGGCGGCCAGCTCCCCGGAGGTGACGTCCCGCCACACGCCGCCGGTCTTGCGGCCGAGCACCACCCGGTCAGGCTCCTCGTGGGCGTACTGGAAGACGACGTCGGCCAGTCCGCCGACGGGCGCGCCCGTGACGACCGGTGGGACGGTGATCTCGCGCAAGGCCCCGCTCCTCTCCGCGCGCCGCGGTGAACGTACCTCACGGTCAAGGGGGGTTGATCAGCAATCGGATACCTCCACAAGACCTCCCCAGTGACCTTGCTTCCCATGCCTCTGACGTGCGACGTCGGCGGTGCCGTCCGGGTTGCCGCGGGTGTTGCCGCAGGGTTTGTCGCAGGGGTTCTCGCGGGGGTGATCCCGCGGTCGCCGCCAGGGTCGCTGCCGAGGTCGTCGCCGCCGCTCCCGCCGGCGCGGGCCCGTCAGCCGGTGCGGCTGAGCCGGTCCGCGCCGGAGAGCACGGCCGCCGCCAGCGCCTCGGCCGCGGCCGAGGGGCGCGCCCCGCGGAGCAGCGCGAACTCCACCGGCCCCAGCTCCGGCAGCCCGCCGACCCGCACCAGGCCCGGCGGGATCAGCCCGCGGGTGTGCGCCATCACGCCCAGACCGGCCCGGGCCGCCGCGATCAGACCGCTCAGGCTGCCGCTCGTACACGCGATCCGCCAGGCCCGGCCCTCGCGTTCCAGCACCTCCAGGGCCCGGGCCCGGGTGATGCCCGGCGGCGGGAAGACGATCAGCGGCACCGGGCGCTCCGGGTCCACCCGCAGCCCCTCGGCGCCGATCCACACCATCCGGTCCCGCCACACCAGGCGCCCCCGCTCGTCCCCCGGGCCGCGCCGCTTCGCCAGCACCAGGTCGAGCCGCCCCGCGTCCAGCCGCTCGTGCAGCGTCCCCGAGAGCTCCACCGACAGCTCCAGATCCACCTCGGGATGCTCGTGCCGGAAGCCCTCCAGGATTTCCGGAAGCCGCGTCAGCACGAAGTCCTCCGAGGCCCCGAACCGCAGCCGCCCCCGCAGCCGCGTCCCCGCGAAGAAGGCCGCCGCACGCTCGTGCGCCTCCAGGATGGTCCGCGCGAAGCCGAGCAGGGCCTCGCCGTCCTCCGTCAGCTCCACGCTGTGCGTGTCCCGCACGAACAACGGCCGCCCCGTCGCCTCCTCCAGCCGCCGCACGTGCTGGCTGACCGTGGACTGCCGTACGCCGAGCCGCCCCGCGGCCTGCGTGAAGCTGAGCGTCTGGGCCACCGTGAGGAACGTACGCAGCTGGACGGGGTCGTACATACCGCCGATGCTAGGGGGTGTCCCGGCCGTCCCCACCGACCGGCGGGCCTCGTCACGGCCGTTGACCTGCGCACGAGACGTCCGCGGAGCCGGGGGCGGCTACGCCGTGCGCGGTGCGCCGGGTTACCGTGTCCCTTCATTTCGAGGGGGACAACTGATGTCGCACCACATGGGGCCGGGACCGTACCCGGGACAGCCGAATCCGCAGTGGGGAGGCGGCTGGCAGCCGCCGCTCCCGCCGCCTCCGCCGAAGCCCGGCGTCATACCCCTGCACCCGCTCACCATGGGCGATGTGTTCAACGGCGGCTTCGCCACCTTCCGCCAGTACGCGAAGCCCCTGATCGGCGTCATGCTCGCGGTCCAGGGGCTCGGCATCCTGGTCGTGCTCGCGGGGATCGGCGTCACCGTGGCCGCCGTCCAGGACCAATTCGCCGCCATCTTCGACCTCCCGCCCGGGGACCGTCCTGACGGTGAAGACGTGGCGACCCTGTTCCTGTCCTTCGTACCGGCCCTCGTGCTCCTGCTGGTCGTGGTCACGCTGTGCGCGGGGCTGATCAGCGCACTGACTCCCGCGGTGACGCAGGAGGCCGTGCTCGGCCGGCCCACGACCTTCGCCGCGATGTGGCGCCGCAGCTGGTCCCGGATGCCGTCCGTGCTCGGAACCGTCTTGCTCACGGGGCTGATCGTGGGCGGTCCGCTCCTCGTCCTCTACGCGATCTGCGTGCCGCTGATCGTCATGTCCGTCCACGACACCGAGCCGCCGGCCGCCGCGCTCTCCATGCTGTTCCTGGGCGTCTTCCTCTACATGCCCGTCGCGGTCTGGCTCATGACGCGGTTCAGCTTCGCGCCCGCCGCCGCCGTGCTCGAGGAAATGCGCCCCGTCGCGGCGCTGCGGCGCTCCGCCCAGCTGGTCAGCGGTGACTGGTGGCGCGTGTTCGGCATCACGATGCTCGGGTACCTCGTGGCCGGCGCCGTGGGCTACATCATCCAGATGCCGTTCAGCATGGTCGGCATGATCCCGCTCTTCCCGACCCTGATGGCGGGGGACGGGGCCGACGTGGATCCGAGCCAGCTGATCTCCGCAATCGTCGTGTACATGATCGCCACGCTGGTCGGCGGCCTGCTCAGCGCGGTGTTCCAGTACGGCTTCCCCCAGCTGGTCATCGCCCTGCTCTACGTCGACCAGCGGATCCGCAAGGAGAACCTCGCGGCGGTCCTGATCGCCGCCGTCACCCCGGCGACCGACGCCGCGACCGTCCCGGTGACCACCCCGGTGACCGCTCAGGCGACCCCGCCCGCCGCGGGGGTCGACGAGGTCTGACGCGCACCTGCTATCGCAGAGCGTGATGGCAGTGAGTGCGGTGTACGGGTTTCCCGATGACCGCCCCACCGTCGACCATGGAGGGAGCACCGCGCCCGGGCCCGTCGGCCCGGGCGCCACCCGCCCCGACAGCAAGTGAGCACCCCGCGCATGCGCCGCCCGCACCTCCCCGCCCGGCTGCCCCTGGACCCGTACGTCCTGGCCCTGCTCGGCACCGTCGGCCTCGCCGCCCTGCTCCCCGCCCGCGGCGCGGCCGCCACCGTCGCCGACGGCGCCTCCACCGCGGCCGTGGCCCTGCTCTTCTTCCTCTACGGAACCCGGCTCTCCACCAGCGAGGCCCTCGAAGGACTGCGCCACTGGCGGCTGCACCTCACCGTGCTCGCCTGCACCTTCCTGCTCTTCCCCCTCCTCGGCCTGGCCGCCCGCGTCCTCGTTCCCGGCGTCCTGACCCAGCCGCTCTACGGCGGCCTGCTCTTCCTCTGCCTGGTCCCCTCGACCGTCCAGTCCTCCATCGCCTTCACCTCGATCGCCCGCGGCAACGTGCCCGCCGCGATCTGCGCCGGCTCCTTCTCCAGCCTGGCCGGCATCGTCCTCACCCCCCTCCTCGCCGCCGGCCTCCTCGGCGGCCACGCGGGCGGCTTCTCCCCCGACTCCCTGCTCGAGATCACCCTCCAGCTGCTGCTGCCCTTCCTCCTCGGGCAGGCCCTGCGCCGCTGGGTCGGCGGCTTCCTCGTCCGCCACAAGCAGGTCCTCGGCTACGTCGACCGCGGCTCGATCCTGCTCGTCGTCTACGCCGCCTTCAGCGCGGGCGTGGCCGCGGGCATCTGGCACCAGGTCAGCCTTCCGCGGCTGGGCGCCCTGCTGCTGGTGGAGGCCGTACTCCTCGCCGTCATGCTGCTCGTCACCTGGTACGGGTCGGCGCGCCTCGGCTTCGGCCGCGCGGACCGCATCGCCATCCAGTTCGCCGGGTCGAAGAAGAGCCTGGCCGCCGGACTCCCCATGGCCAGCGTGCTGTTCGGGGCCCAGGCCGGGCTCGCCGTGCTCCCGCTGATGCTCTTCCACCAGATGCAGCTGATGGTCTGTGCGGTCCTCGCCCGCCGCCGCGCCCGGGACGCCGAGCCCGAACGCGCGGCAGACCGTGTGGCGGAGGTCTCGCCCCCGGCCCAACACCCCGCCCCCCGGGGCCGTTAACGTGCGGTAGTGACCTGGATACGCCCGCTCGGCGCGCACGCCGAACGCCCCTGCACCCTGGTGGTCTGCCGCGGCTGCTGCTGCGGCGACCCCCGGAAGAACCCCGGCTCCGACCACGCCGGCCAGCTCGCCCGGCTGCGCGAGGCCGCCGCCGCCTCCGGGGGCCGGCTGGCCGTCCGTACGAGCGACTGCCTCGGCCCCTGCGCCCAGGCCAACGTGATCGTGGTCCAGCCCACCACCGAAGCCCGCCGCCGCGGCGCCCGCGCGACCTGGTTCGGCTGGGCCCTGGACGACACCGCGACCGAGGAGATCATCGCCTGGGCGGAGTCCGGCGGCCCGGGCACGACCCCGCTCCCGGCCACCCTGGACCTCCACCGCATCGACCCCCCGGCACCGAAGCCGGCCGCGGCCTCCACGCGCCGCTCCCGCCGGGGGCGCTGACGTGCGCGACCACAACCTCGCCCGCGCGGTGACCATAGTCCTCAGCGTGCTGTTCGGTCTGCTGTTGCTGCTGGCCCTGGCCTTCGGCCTGCTGGGTGGCAAGTACTCCCCGCTGACGGAGGCGGACGTCATCGGGACCTGGCACGGCAACCGAGGAGCCCGACTCGAGGTGCTGGCCGGCGGCCGGGCCCGCCTCTCGGACGCTTCGGGCTGGGAGTGCTCCCGGGGTGAGAGGCCCGGCGTGTTCACCGGCGAGGGGAGCTGGACCCTCGGCCACCCCTCCGACGAGAACCCGGGGATCCTGCTCAAGTTCAGCCCCGACGGAACCCCCGCGGTACAGGAATGCACCGACTGGTTCTTGCTGAACGGCACCGGCAAGGGGGGCACCACGGGCGACGGCAGCGACGTGCGGGCCACGTTCCTCGACTACAGGCCTGGTGCCGTGGAGCTGTTCCGGCGCGCCGCTACAGGGTGATCCGCTCCTCGCCCGCGTAGATGTTCATGTCCGGCCCCCGCAGGAAGCCGACCAGCGTCATCCCCGACTCCAGCGCCAGGTCCACCGCCAGCGAGGACGGCGCGGAGACGGCCGCCAGCACCGGGATGCCCGCCATCACGGCCTTCTGCGCGAGTTCGAAGGAGGCCCGGCCCGACACCAGCAGGACCGCGCCCGTCAGCGGGAGCCTCCCGGACTGGTATGCCCGGCCCACGATCTTGTCCACCGCGTTGTGCCGGCCCACGTCCTCCCGCAGGTCCAGCAGCTCGCCCTGCGCCGTGAACAGCCCGGCCGCGTGCAGTCCGCCCGTACGGTCGAAGACCTTCTGGGCCGCGCGCAGCCGGTCCGGCATCGCGCTGAGGACCTCCGCGGATACCCGTACCGGATCGGAGGCGATCCCCGGGAAGCGCGTCGCCGTACGGACCGCGTCCAGGCTGGCCTTGCCGCACAGGCCGCAGGAGGAGGTGGTGTAGACGTTCCGCTCCAGCGTGATGTCCGGCACGGGGACCCCGGCGGCCAGCTGCACGTTGACCACGTTGTAGGTGTTCGACCCGTCCTCCGTGGCCCCCTCGCAGTAGGTGACGGCCTGGACGTCCGACGCCGCTGCGAGTACTCCCTCGCTGACCAGGAAGCCCACCGCCAGCGCGAAATCGTCGCCCGGCGTACGCATCGTGATGGCCAGCGGCTTGCCGTTCAGGCGTATCTCCAGCGGCTCCTCGGCCACCAGCGTGTCCGGGCGGACACCCGCCCCGCCGTTCCGGATCCGGACGACGCGACGGCGTTCGGTGACCCGTCCCATGGTGATCAGCCCTCCCCTTCAGTTTCTCGCCGGTATCCGACGACCTCATTGTCCCGGTTCCGCTTCCCACGACGCCCCCGGCAGGTGGATCCTCGGGAAGCTCCAAAATCCGGGGCCGGAATCCTGTCGGGTCACACGCACACGTACCCATCAGTAGCAGGCAAAGCTGGGTGATCCTGACTTCCGTACAAGGGGGGACCCCGCCCATGACCGGTTCACGCGTGGTGGCGCTAGGGCACTACCAGCCCGCGAAAGTGCTCACCAACGAGGACCTCGCGGCCATGGTCGACACCACCGACGAGTGGATCCGGTCCCGCGTCGGCATCCGCACCCGCCACATGGCGGGCCCGGACGAGCCGGTGGACGAGCTGGCCTACCAGGCAGCGGGCAAGGCGCTGGCCGGCGCCGGCCTGACCCCGGACGACATCGACCTCGTCCTGGTCGCGACCTCCACCGCGATCGACCGTTCGCCCAACATGGCCGCGCGCGTCGCCGCCAAGCTGGGCATGGGCGGCGGCCCGGCCGTGATGGACATCAACGTCGTCTGCTCGGGCTTCACCCACGCCCTGGCCACCGCCGACCACGCCATCCGCGCCGGCTCCGCCACCCGCGCCCTGGTCATCGGCGCCGACAAGATGACCGAGATCACCGACTGGAGCGACCGCACCACCTGCGTGCTCACCGGTGACGGCGCGGGCGCGGCCGTCGTCGAGGCCTGCGAGGAGCCGGGCATCGGCCCGGTGCTGTGGGGTTCGGTCCCGGAGATGGGCAACGCGGTCCGGATCGAGGGCTCGCCGCCGGTCTTCGCCCAGGAGGGCCAGTCCGTCTACCGCTGGACCACCAGCCAGCTCCCGCCGCTCGCCCGCAAGGTGTGCGAGAAGGCCGGGATCACCCCGGAGGACCTGGCCGCGGTCGTCCTCCACCAGGCGAACCTGCGGATCATCGAGCCGCTCGCCGCCAAGATCGGCGCCGTCAACGCCGTCGTCGCCCGCGACGTCGTCGACTCCGGCAACACCTCGGCCGCCAGCATCCCCATGGCCCTGTCCAAGCTGGTCCAGCGCGGCGAGATCCCCTCCGGCGCCCCGGTCCTCCTCTTCGGCTTCGGCGGCAACCTCTCCTACGCGGGCCAGGTCATCCACTGCCCGTGACGGCTTCCGCGGCCGCTCCCTCCGCCGGCTCGGCGGGGGAGCGGCGGCCCTCGGCGGCCAGCGCGCCGACCAGGACGCACGCCAGCGCCACCAGCTGGCCCGCTCCCGCCCACCCCGTGCCCACGGGGACGGTGGCCAGCGAGAGCACCAGGGCCGCAGCCCGGTAACGGGCCGGCCCGATGCCCAGCGCCGCCCGGAAGGCCAGGTCTCCGGCCAGGTACAGGGCGACCCCGCCCGCCAGCGCGACCGCCGGCCCGGTGTGCAGGTGCTCGCCCAGGTGCCCGATGGTCTTCTTCACGCCCGCCGCGAAGACGGCGATGCCCAGGAGCATGGGCAGGAAGGCGTAGTAGTACGCGACCATCGCCAGCCGGAAACGCCGCTCGGGCGGAGTCCGCTCGAAGACCCCCTCGGCCCGGCCCTCGTCGCGCACGAAGTACATCCACCACATCGCGGACGCCACGGTCAGGGCCAGGAAGGCGCCCCCGGCGATCCCGGGGGACAGGGGCAGCGAGCCCACCCCGATGCCGATCGCGATCACGGATTCGCCGAAGACGATGATCAGGAGCAGGCCGTGCCGCTCCACCAGGTGCGCCGCGTTCATCCCGCCGAGCTGGTCGCCGACCGTCTGCCCGGGCGCCTCCGGCTCCGCCCCGGCCCCCGCCGCCCCGCTCGCCGCGACCCGCTGGACGACCACCGGCGTCGCGAACTGCAGCAGCAGCGCCAGCATCCACAGCCCCCAGGCCGGCACGCCGTCGAAGAACCCGGCCCCGGTCACCGACAGCGCGCACAGCGCGTTGGGCAGCGCGAACCACAGGACCCCGCGCCCGTGCGCCTGCGTGTACAGCGCGCTGTGCACCAGGACGACCAGCAGGTACCCGAGCCCGAAGGCCACGCCGCCCGCCCCGAAAGCGGTGGGCACGGCCAGCGCGCACACCAGGAACGCCCCCATGGCCAGCATCAGCAGGACCCGCCGGACGGTCCGGTCCGGCGGCACCTGGTTGGTCAGGTGCGCGTAGCCCCCGTACATCCAGAACAGCACGGTGAAGATCAGCACCACCTGCCCCGCACCCCGCAGGGTCAGGTCGTCCGCCAGCAGCACCGTCAACTGCGTGATGGTGAAGACGAAGACGAGGTCGAAGAACAGCTCCAGCGTGCTGACGCGGTGCTCGGTTTCCATGCGCGGCTCCCCCCGGATGTGTGCGCAGCCATCCGACCGCCCGGCATCCCCGGTGTCCAGCCTGTATCGGCATCCGGATGTCCCACGGCGCCGTCGCCCCACCCCGCCCGACCCCGGCGAGACATCCCGTCTCGCCACGCCCTTCGGGGTATGCCCGCAGGTCAGCCCGGCGTGGCGGACGTCCACCGCTCGGATAAGTGGTCGGAACCCCGCCGATCCTTTGCTATTGTTGTCCATGTCGCCGCGGGAAACCGGGGCCGACCACCTGGTCCGGGTGGCGGAATGGCAGACGCGCTAGCTTGAGGTGCTAGTGCCCTTTATCGGGCGTGGGGGTTCAAGTCCCCCCTCGGACACAAGCGAGAACCCCACTTCGGTGGGGTTTTTGTCGTTCCAGGGAGTGATACGCCGAGCTGAAGGCCACTCGGTGTGACGGAAGGGTCGGATAGCCTCCGGGTGTCCCGCACCCGCCCGTTCCGTGGAGGAACCGCACGCCATGGCCAAGCTGCTCTACAGCGACACGACGCTCGCTGTGTCCCACCTCGTGAACGACGTCGAGCGCGGAACCATAGCCCTGCCCGAGCTGCAGCGCCCGTACGTCTGGCCGGCGGCGAAGGCGCGTGACCTGTTCGACTCCATGTACAAGGGCTTCCCCGTCGGCTCCCTGCTGTTCTGGAAGACCGGAGCCGAACCGGGCGCCCGCCAGATCGGCACCGAGACCAAGCAGGCCGTGCCGCAGCACCTCATCGTCGACGGGCAGCAGCGGCTCACCTCCCTCTACGCCGTGATCACCGGTGCCGAAGTGCTCCGGGACGACTTCACCACGCGCCGGATCCGCCTCGCGTTCCGGCCGACCGACGCCACGTTCGCCGTCACGGACGCCGCCGTCGAGAAGGATCCGGAGTACCTGCACGACATCAGCACCCTCTGGGCGCCGAACAACCGGAAGAAGGTCGTCCGGTCCTTCCTGGAGCGCCTCGCGGAGAAGCGGGAGCTGGACGAGGAGGAGAAGGACCGCCTGGACACGGCGCTCGACGACCTCCACGGCCTCGGCAACTACCAGTTCAAGATCGTCGAACTGTCCGAGACCATCGACGAGGAGGAAGTCGCCGAGATCTTCGTCCGGATCAACAGCAACGGCGTCACCCTCAACCAGGCGGACTTCATCCTCACCCTGCTGTCCGTGTTCTGGGAGGAGGGCCGGCGCGCCCTGGAGGACTTCTGCCGCGAGGCCCACCAGCCGAGCCTCGACGAATCCTCTCCCTTCAACTGGCACATCCAGCCCGAGCCTTCCCAGATGCTCCGCGTCACCACGGCGCTCGCCCTGCGCCGCGCCGTCCTCAAGCAGGTCTACGTGGTCCTCCGCGGCAGGGACCTCGACACCGGCAAGCCCTCCGCCGACCTCCGCGAGGAGCAGTTCGGCCGCCTCCAGGCAGCACAGAAGCAGGCACTGGACCTGACGAACTGGCACGAGTTCCTGCAGTGCCTGGAGCGTGCGGGCTTCCGCGGAAGCAAGATGATCAGCTCCGCCAACGCCGTGATCTACACCTACGCCCTCTGGCTGGTCGGCCGCGTCGACTACCAAGTGCCGCTCGACCGGCTCCGCGAGACCATCGCGCGCTGGTTCTTCATGGCGCACACCACCAGCCGCTACTCCGGCTCGTTCGAGACCCGGGTGGAGCAGGACCTCGCCCGCCTGTCCGGCGTGGCCGCCGGCGACGCCGATGCCTACCTCGCGACGTTGAACAAGGTCGTCGACGACACCCTCACCCAGGACTACTGGGCCATCACGCTGCCCAACAACCTCGAGACCGCTGCCTCGAAGTCCCCGGCGCTCATGGCGTACATCGCGGCGCTCAACATCCTGGACGCCGACGCCCTGTTGTCCACGGGGAAGGTGCGCACCCGTCTCGATCCGGCGATCACCGCCAAGAAGGGCATCGAGCGCCACCACCTCTTCCCGAAGAACCACCTGAAGAACAGCGGCATCACGGAGACCCCGCGGATCAACCAGATCGCCAACATGGCCCTGGTGGAGTGGAGCGACAACATCGCCATCTCCGATCAGCCGCCCGCGGAGTACTGGCCCGCCCAGGTCGCCGCCAAGCAGATCCCCGGCGACCGGCTGGCCCGGCAGCGCCACTGGCACGCGCTCCCGGACGGCTGGGAGCACATGCCGTACGACGAGTTCCTCGCGGCCCGCCGCACCCTGATCGCCTCGGTGGTCCGCGACGCCTTCACCAGGCTGAGCGAATCCACGCGGCAGACCGCTCCGGGGCACTGAGCCGGGCCCGGCCCCGGACCGTTCACGTGCCCAGGACCACCAGGCCCGACGGGGTGGTCAGGCTGCCCGGGGTGACCGAGGTGAAGGTGTGGGGGAGGGAAAGGCGGGGCCGGTCGGTGTGCGGGGCGGCGTCGAAGAGGTAGGCCGCCGCGGTCGTGGTGTCGCTGACCAGATGGGGGCCGCCCGCGGCAGCCGTGGCTCCGGTCAGCGGGGTGCGGAAGAGGCGGCGGAGGTGGCGCAGGGTCTCCGGGGTGACCGGGGCCCTCATCGGCGGGGGCTGCGCCGGGGGCTCGGCCGCGGGAGCGTCCGCGGGAGCCGGGGTGTCCGGGGGGATCGCGCCGGTCAGCAGCAGTGCGAGGAGCACCGGGACGGCCTTGCGGCGCAGGGCCGCGGTGGCCTCGGGCAGCCGGTGGGCATGGGTCGCGGGCAGGGAGAGCGCGAGGCTCCCGGCCGCGCCGCCGGCGGCGATCGGGACCGCCGAGCAGACGACTCCGGGGGAGTACTCGAGCAGGTCGAAGACGGGCGCGCCCGGTGCGACCGCGTCCAGGGCGGAGAACAGGGCCCGGCTGTCGGTGATGGTCTGCGGGGTGAGCCGGGCGGGCCGGTGCCGGGCCACGTGGTCGGCGCGGCGGTCGTGGTCGAGCTGGGTCAGCAGGCACTTGCCGACCGCGCTGGCGTGCGCGGCGGCCCGGAAGTCGACCCACTCCCGCACCGGCGGGGTCGCGGGCCCGTCCGCCATCTGCGTGATCCGCACCTCCCCGCCGGCGTACCGGCTGAGGTACACCGCGGCGCCCGCACTGTCCCGGGCCAGGGCCAGGGTGCGCTGGAGCTGGCCGGCCAGGCCGTGGCAGCCGGGGGCGGCGAGCCGGTCCAGGGCGGGCCCGCGCCCGTACACCCCCGCGCCCGCGCGGTACGCGTACTCCTCCTCGCACAGCATCGACAGGAGCCGGCGCAGCTCCGCCTCGGCGAGGCCCGACTCCCGTGCGAGCCGGGCGGCCCGCACCCCCAACGGGTGCTGCTCCAGGACGCGTACGACGGCCAGCGCGCGGCGGGCCTCCGCCAGGGCCTCGCCCGTCCCGCCCTGGACGACGGTCCCGCGGGCCGCCGCCGTCAGCGCCGGGTGGCGCAGCGGTCCCGCGGACGGCCGGCCCGCGGCCGGCGGGACCGGGGCCGCCGGAGCCGGGACGGTCGCGGTCACGGAGACGGGCGGCGCCAGGAAGGCGCTCAGCACCGCGGACAGCCCCGGCCGCGGCAGTGGCACCGCGCCCAGGTCGGGGTCCTCGAACTGGTCGACGTAGCGCAGCACGGCGGCCTGCGCGCACAGCCGGACCTCCCGCAGGTCCCGCCGGCCGCCCGGCCGGAAGCCGCGGCGGCCCAGCTCGCGCGCCCAGTGCCGGGCGTCGTGGTGCTCACCGCGCCGGGAGTGGTCGAGGAAGAGGCAGTACGCGGCCGCGGCGGTCGGCGGGCTCCCGGAACCGGCGGCGAACTGCCACCAGAAGCGGGCGCCTTCGCGCAGCCCGGCGAGGTGCAGCAGGCAGCCGAAGACGACCGCGCCGGCCAGGTCGGTGCGCCCGCCGGTGCGGAAGGAGTCGAGGTGCGTCCCGGCCTTCGGCGCGCACACGGAGGCCAGGCAGACGGCCTTGAGGTCGCGCCGCGCCCGTTCGACGTCGAGCGGGCAGTCCCGGGCCGGGTCGCTCCAGCCGTAGGCCGACCGGCGACGGGCCCGGTGTCCGGGGACCGGCCCGTGCGGTGTGGCGCGCAGCAGCCGGGCCTCGGCCGCGCCGAGGTCGTAGTACCGGTAGCGGTCGCGGACGCCCGCCCGGGCCAGGAAGTCGGCGAGCGAGCGGGGGGTCGGGTCGCCGTTCTGCCGCTCCTGGGGCTCGTACCGCTTCATGAGCCGGCTGATTCGGCTGATTCGGCTGATGCGGCGGACGTGTCGAGGAGGCGCGCGAGCCGCCGGTGGGCCTGGCCGAGGTGGGAGCGGACCGTGGCCTCGTCGACGCCCATCACCGAGGCGGCCTCACCGGGGGTGCACTGGAGCCCGTACCTCAGGAGGACCGCGTCGCGCTGCCGCTCGGCGAGCCGGGAGACGGCGGAGTAGAAGCGGATGGCGTCGGTCAGCACCTCGTACTGGTCGGCGTGGGCCTCCTTGAGGGCGGCCTCGAAGGCGCTGATGTCCATCGGCTCGGGCTGCTGCTGCCAGGGGTGGCGCCGGTGCTGCCGGTCGACCAGGCAGTGCTTGAGCACGGTCCACGCGTAGGCGTCGAGGCGGTCCATGTGGAGCATGCGGAGCCACTCGCCCATGATCGAGTCGAAGGTGGCGTCCACCGCCTCCTCCGCCGCCGCGTCGGAACCCAGCTGCAGATACGCGAAGCGCATGTACGCGGGCCGCCGATTGGCGTGGAAGGCCCAGTACGACAGGCGCGCCGTCGGACCCCACTGGCTCATGGGAGTCGGCCGCCGACGCCGGCTCGGTAGTCCCACGGCCCCACCGGACTCCTCCGGTCCGCCATCGTTCACCGCTCCACCTCCATCCCCTGTGCGCAGAACAGGAAAGCAGCGCGGGCGCACTCGGAGGGCGCAGAGAAGAAAGCTGGAGGCATTGCGTCGGCAATGATCGAGCCATGATCGATCTTGATCGCGCAGGGCTCCAGCCAGCGCATATGCATATGCCCGCTGCCGGTGCCGCCGGACCTCGGGTCCGGTGCCCTGCCGTCCGCCTGTACCATGGGCCCGATCGCGAGGGCCGTGACGGAGAGGTCACTGCCCTCGCTTTTGCGTTATGTCCCCCATGAACAAATGCGGCGCGTGGCCTTTCGGCGGTTCGATACGATGAACCGCACTCACAGTCCGTCACGTCACGTGGTACCGCACAGAGGAAATGGAGCATCCGAGGATGGCTCGACACCTGATCACCAGCGCGCTTCCGTACATCAACGGGATCAAGCACCTGGGCAACATGGTCGGGTCGATGCTTCCGGCGGATGTGTACTCCCGGTACCTCCGCCAGCGCGGCCACGACGTCCTCTACATCTGCGCCACCGACGAGCACGGCACCCCCGCCGAACTCGCCGCCAAGGAGGCCGGCATCTCGGTCGCCGAGTTCTGCGCGCAGGCCCACGACGCCCAGAAGGCGGTCTACGACGGCTTCGAGCTGTCCTTCGACTACTTCGGCCGCAGCTCCTCCGCGCAGAACCGCGAGATCACCCAGCACTTCGCGCGCAGGCTCCAGGAGAACGGCTTCATCGAGGAGCGCGCGATCCGGCAGGTCTACTCGCCGGTCGACGGCCGCTTCCTGCCGGACCGCTACGTCGAGGGCACCTGCCCGCACTGCGGCTACGACAAGGCCCGCGGCGACCAGTGCGAGAACTGCACCCGCGTCCTGGACCCCACGGACCTGATCGAGCCCCGCTCGGCCATCTCCGGCTCCACCGAGCTGGAGGTCCGCGAGACCAAGCACCTCTTCCTCCTGCAGTCCAAGCTCCAGCACGAGGTCGAGGCCTGGGTCTCCGAGCACGAGGAGGAGTGGCCGCAGCTCGCCTCCTCCATCGCCCGCAAGTGGCTGACCGAGGGCCTGCACGACCGCGCCATCACCCGCGACCTCGACTGGGGCGTCCCGGTCCCGGCCGACACCTGGCCCGACCTGGCCGCCGAGGGCAAGGTCTTCTACGTCTGGTTCGACGCCCCGATCGAGTACATCGGCTCGACCAAGGAGTGGTCGGACCTGGACCCGGCGAACCGCGACTACAAGTCGTGGTGGTACGAGGCCGAGGACGTCCGCTACACGCAGTTCATGGCCAAGGACAACGTCCCGTTCCACACGGTGATGTTCCCCGCCACCGAACTGGCCACCCGCGAGCCGTGGAAGAAGGTCGACTACGTCAAGGCCTTCAACTGGCTGACGTACTACGGCGGCAAGTTCTCCACCTCGCAGAAGCGCGGCGTCTTCACCGACCAGGCGCTGGAGATTCTCCCGGCCGACTTCTGGCGCTACTTCCTCATCGCCAACGCGCCCGAGTCCGACGACTCGTCCTTCACGTGGGAGCACTTCGCCGCCACGGTCAACAAGGACCTCGGCGGCACCCTCGGCAACTTCGTCAACCGCGTCCTGACCTTCTCCCGCAAGAAGTTCGGCGACGAGGTCCCCGCCGGCAGCCCGGCCGGCGAGGCCGAGGCCAAGCTGGGCGAGCAGATCGCCGAACTGCTGGCCGAGTACGAGGGACACATGGAGTCCCTCCAGTACCGCAAGGCGGCGGCCGCGCTGCGCGCCCTGTGGTCGGCCGGCAACGCCTACCTGGACGAGAAGGCCCCCTGGCTGGAGGTCAAGACCGACCTGGACGGCGCGGCCCTCACCCTGCGCACCGCGATGAACCTGATCCACCTCTACTCGGTGGTCTCCGAGCCGTTCATCCCGGCCTCGGCGCGCGCCATGCGCTCCTCCTTCGAGCTCGCCGACGACACGGCCACCTGGGTCACCCCGGAGCAGGCCCGCTCCCTGGACGCGGTCCCGGCCGGTACGCCGTTCACCGTGCCGCCGGTGCTCTTCGCGCGGGTCACCGAGGAGGACCTGGAGTCCTACCGCGAGCGCTTCGGCGGTTCCCCGGAGGCCTGAGCCTTCAAGTGACGACACCGTGAGGGGCGCGGCCTTCGGGCCGCGCCCCTTTCGCGTGCCCGCCGGGCCGGGCACGGTAGGGAAAACCCCACCGCACAGTGTCCACCTGGGCGTGCAGACCCGGTGGGGGCCGCGCGGCTGGAATGGGTCCATGACCCTTTCCCGTACCGCCCGTTGGACCGCGGGCTGGCTGCTCGCGGCCGCCTGGGCGCTGTCCTTCCCGCTCCTGTCCCCGCTGGAACCCCACCGGCTGTGGGGCTGGTGCGCGGCCTGCGGGTACCTCGTCGCCGCCGCGGCCACCGCCCTGGGACGCCGCCGCACCGCCCTCGCCGCCGTCGCCGTACCGCTGCTGTGGCTGGTCCTGACCGGCCGGGGACAGTCGGAAGTGATGGTCATCGAACGGTCCGGGCGGCTCCTGCTGGAGTCCGGCCGGCTCTACGTCGACCGGCCCGGGGCCGTCGGGGAGTACACGCCGTACCTGCCGGGCATGGCCCTGCTCGGCATCCCGCGGGCCCTGCTCGGCGGCGGGGACGGCTGGGCCGTCCGGCTGCTGGGCGATGCCCGGATCTGGTGCGCGGCGGCCCTGTTCACCGGCCTGTGGGCCGGGCGGAGGCTGCTCGGAGCGGCCCGCTCACCGCTGCTTCCCGTGCTCGTGGCCTCGCCCCTGGTGGCCATGCCCCTCGCCGTGAGCGGGGTGGACCTGCCGCTGGCCGGGCTGTGCTGCCTGGCGCTCGCCGCCGCGGCGTCGGGCCGGCCCGTGGTGGCCGGCGCGGCCCTCGCCGGGGCGTGCGCGCTGAAGTGGACGGCGCTGCCCGCGGTGGCCGTCGCGGTGGCCCTGCTCGCCGCCTGCCGGGGCGGTCGGCCGGCGGTGCGCTGCGGACTGACGGCGGCGGTCGGCACGGCCGTGCTGGTGCTGCCCGGTGCGCTGCTGCAGCCGGGCGAGCTGTGGCGGCAGGTGTTCGCCTTCCCCACCGGGCGTGCGGAGGTCGCGACCCCGGCGGGCAGCCCGCTCCCCGGACACCTGCTGGCCGAACTGGGCTCCTGGGGCTGGTACCTGACGACGGCTCTGCTCGTGCTGGGCGGCCTGGCCGTGGCCCTCTCACTGCTGGTCCGGCCCCCGCGCACGCTGGTCGCGGCGGCGGACCGCCTCGCGATCGGCCTCACCACGGCCTTCCTGCTGGCCCCCGCGGGCCGCTTCGGCTACCTGGCGCTCCCGGTGCTGCTGGCCCTCTGGTCCCGCACGGTCGCCGCGCCCGCGCGCCCCACCCGTATCGTGGCGGGCTCCCGGCAGCCGGGAATGCTTCCGGCGGTGGTGCGCGGGTCCGGGGGCGGCTCCCGGCGGTAGCCGGGGAGCGGGATCCGGAGGAGACGGCCTATCCGTCGGCGCCGCGCAGGTGGGCCAGGACCGCGAGGACGCGGCGGTTGCCCTCGGTGGCGTCCAGGTCCAGTTTCGTGAAGATGCTGGACGCGTGCTTGACGACCGCGGCCTCGGTGATGAACAGCCGTGCGGCCAGGGCCTGGTTGTTGAGGCCCGAGGCCATCAGGGTCAGCACCTCGCGCTCGCGCGGGGTCAGCCGGGCCAGTGGCCGGTCCTCGGAACGGCGGCTGAGCAGGACCCGTACCACCTCCGGGTCGATGACGGTCTGGCCGTCCGCGACCCGCTGGAGGGCGTCCAGGAACTCGGCCACCTCGCCGACGCGGTCCTTGAGGAGATAGCCCAGCCCGGCCGCCGAGGCACCGGTGAACAGCTGCGTGGCGTAGGCCGTGGCGATGTACTGGGAGAGCACGAGCACGGGCAACGAGGCGTCCCGGGAGCGGAGTTCGAGCGCCGCCCGCAGGCCTTCGTCGCGGAAGCCGGGCGGCATCCGCACATCGGTGACGACGGCGTCCGGCCGCTCCGCCTCCACCGCCCGTACGAGCTCCTCGGCGCTGCCGACGGCCGCGAGGACCCGGTGGCCGCCACGGGTGAGGAGTTCCGTCAGCCCGGCGCGCAGCAGGACGGAGTCCTCGGCGAGGATCAGCCGGAGCACGGGACCTCCACGCGCAGTTCGGTCGGCCCGCCCACGGGACTGGACACCACCAGTCTGCCCTTCAACATCGCCACCCTGTCCGCGAGTCCTGCCAGGCCCGCCCCCGCGCCGGGGTCGGCGCCGCCGCGGCCGTCGTCGGTGACGGAGAGGGTGAGCCGGTCGCCCTCGACCCTACCCGCGACCGCGATCCGCGAGGCGCCGCTGTGCTTGGCGGCGTTCGCGAGGGCCTCGGTGACCGTGAAGTAGGCGGTGATCTCCACCGGTTCGGGCAGCCGGGGCAGGTCCAGGTCCACCGTCACGGGCACCGGGTGGCGCAGGGCCACCTCGGTCACGGCCGCCGCGAGCCCGTGGTCGGTGAGCACCTGCGGGTGGATGCCCCGTACGAGGTCGCGCAGTTGCTCCAGGGCCACCTTCGCCTCGCCGCGGCCCCGCGCGACCAGCGCGGCGGCCTCCGCGGCCTGCGGCAGTCCCCGCAGTTCCAGCTCGGCGAGGCCCAGGGTCATGCTGAGCGCGACCAGCTGCTGCTGGGCGCCGTCGTGCAAGTCCCGCTCGATGCGGCGCCGTTCGGCCTCGAAGGCCTCGACGAGCCGGACCCGGGAGCGGGTGAGCTCCAGGACCCGGTCGGCCTCCTCGCGCGGCCCGAGCAGCCGGCGCACGGTCGCGACCTGAGCCCACGCGAGCAGGGCTCCCGCGTACGCGGCCACCACCAGCCCGGCCAGTCCGGCCGCCGTACCGCCCAGGCCCTCCAGCGGGCCGGACACGGGCCGGCCGGGGATCAGCATCACGTGGTCCGGGGCGATGGCCCAGACGGTGACCGGGGTCGCGACGAGGATCAGGGAGAACGCCACCAGCGCGATCACGAGGAACCCGGCCGCGCCGAAGGCCGGCCCGAGCAGGGCGGCGTACCCGAACTCCCGCCAGGTGGCCCGCTCGCGCAGCCGCGTCCGCAGCCAGGCCGCGGGCCCGGCCCCGGCGAGCGAGGCGTGCGGGTCCGCCACGTGCACGGGCTCCACGCACCGCAGCCGCCACCGCTCCAGCGCCCCCAGCGGCACCCCGGCGACGACCGCGCAGAGCAGGAGCAGCAGCCCGATCCCGGCCACCGCGAGCACCACCCCGAGACCGACGAGCAGTCCGAGGACGACCAGGACCGGATAGCCGATGAGGAATCCGCCGCCCGCGTACGCCCAGCACCGCCAGGGCCACCACGAGACCAGGAAGCGCAGGGGCCGGCGCATCGCCGCCCGGACGGCGACCGGTGGTTGGGCAGACGGTGGCTCGGCCGCCGCGGCGGCGAGGGGGAGGGAGTCGGACATGTGACCCCAGTCTAGGAGGTGCCGGCCGGTACTCTCCGGGTTCGTCGCTCAGCCGGTCCGTACGAAGGTCCGTACCGCCGTGTCGAAGTAGCCCCGTGCCTCGCCGGAACGTCCGACCGGCGACGAGACCCAGACGTCGTACAGCCGGCCGCCCTCCTCCCAGCACAGGTCGCGGGTCTGCCGGGGGCCCTCGGCCGGCGAGAAACCGTTCCAGGTGAACAGCCAGAGGGCGGCCTCGTGGCCGTTGTGCGTGCTGGCCGTGACCCCGGCGTCCCGGTAGCCGGGGTTGTTGGACGGCCCCTTGGCGTGGGCCCGTTGGTGCACGGCGAGCGGCCCGCCCGACTCCGGATCGGCCACCTTGATGCCGATGCGGAAGGTCTCACCGGGGGACATGTAGAAGATCCGGGGACCCTCGACTTTGCGCGTGAAGCCGAGGGGGACGGCGAGCGAGAAGCCCTCCGGGTCCTCGGCGACCCGGTAGCCGGCCGGGGCGCCCTTGTCGTCGGAGGACGGGGAGACCGGCTGCGGCGCCGCCGGCGCCGCCGGCGCCGCCGGGGTCACCGTGGGGGCGCTGGGGGAGGGCGTGGGGGTCGTGGACGAAGGGGTCGTGGGTGCGGGGGCCGGGGAGGTGGCGGCCGGGTCCGGGGCCGAGCTGCGGCCGCCGGCAGTCCCGCTCGTGGAGGCCTGTCCCCGGCGTTCGTCGTCGTTCATGAGCAGCGCGGCGGCGGAGACGCCCGCCCCGGCGATCGCGGCCACCAGCAGGCCGGCGATCAGCGCGGCCGCCGGCCGCCGCTTCCCGGGTGCGGGGACGGGTGCGGGGGCTGCCGCTGCCGCGGGCGCGGTCACGGGCGCCGTCGCCGGCACGGGAGCCGCCGTCGGGACCCGCGGCGGAGCCGGTGGCGGTACGGGAGCCGGTACGCGCGCCGGTACGGGCGCAGGCGCGGGTACGGCGGTCCCGGACACGTCCTGCGTCGGCGTGTACTCCGGCGCCGCCGCCGCGTACGCCCGCAGCAGCCGCTCCGCCTCCTCCGCGCCGAGCCGCTCGGCGGGATCGCGCTCCAGCAGCCCCTGCACCACCGGCAGCAGCGGCCCGCACGCGGCGGGCGGCCGGATCTCGTCGTAGACCACCGCGTGCAGCACCCCGCCGAGCGAGTCCCGCCGGAACGGCGACGCGCCGCTCACCGCCGCGCAGAGCAGGGCGCCCAGCGACCACAGGTCGGACTCGGGCCCCACCGGCGCCTGCGCGGACATCCGTTCGGGCGCGGTGTACTCCGGGGAACCGACGAAGGCTCCCGTCGAGGTCAGCGTCGTCGCGCCCGCCACCTGCGCGATCCCGAAGTCGGTGAGCACGGGCCGGCCGCCCGGCGCCTCCAGCAGGACGTTCGCCGGTTTGATGTCCCGGTGCAGCACCCCCGCCGCGTGCGCCGCGCGCAGGGCGCCGAGCAGGGCGATCCCGATCCGGGCGCCCTCCGCGGGGTCCACCGGGCCGCTGCGCGCGAGCCGGTCGGCGAGGGAGCCGCCCTCGACCAGCTCCATGACGATGTACGGGCGTTCGTCGTCCTCGACGATGTCGTGCACCACGATGATGTGCGGGTGCTTGAGCTGAGCCGCTGCGCGGGCCTCGCGGAGCGTGCGCTCGCGCTGGAGCCGGGCCTCGTCCTCGGACAGCGCGGGATCGAGCGCCACCTCCTTGACGGCGACGCACCGGCCGAGCAGCTGGTCGGTGGCGCGCCACACGATGCCCATGCCGCCGCGGCCGAGCTTGGCGTCCAGCCGGTAACGCCCGGCGATCAGTCGGGCGTTCTCCCCCTGGGTCCCCATGGCGCCATCATGCCGCATCGCTGCCGCGGGCCGGGGCCGGGCGCACGCACGAGTGGAGGCACGAGCGCACGCACGAGCCCGACGCGCGACCGGGTGACATGACCCGGCGTCAGGGTCACCGATCCGTCCGCGGCGTGTCGAAGGCGGGCCTTGATCGTTTCTTCAGCGGTGACCTTTGCATCTGCTGCGGATTTCGGGAGGACGCGCGTGACCGCTTGGCAGTACTTCGCCGGGGCGGGGCTGGTGGCGGCGCTCTGCCCGCTGCACGGCCACGTGGCGGTCGCGGGTGACGGCCACGGCCGCGGCGCCCGCGTGGACCTGTGCGTGCCGATGAAGGGACCGCAGCCGAAGGGGCCACAGCCGAAGGGGCCGGTCGCCCTGCCGTCCGGACGGCCCTCGGTGCGGGCGGCCGTGCCCGGAGCCGACCGGCCCACCGTGCACCACCCGGGGCGGATGCCCGCGCCGGCCGTCGCCGTGCCCGCACGGCCGGCGCGGCCGGGACTGCCCCAGCCGGCGGAGCCGCCGGTCGTGCCGGCTCCGGCGGCGCCCTCCGCGGAGGCCGGGGCCGGGGACGCGGAGCCGCCGGGGCCCGCGCCGGATCCCGGGGGCGCAGCCTCAGGAGCGCCCGCCGACGCACCCGCCCCGCCCGCACCCAGGGCCGCCGCCGCCTCGCGCGTGAGTGCCTTCCACGTGCGTCCGTACCGTGCGGTGGTCCTGGAGCGGCGCGGCCCGAACGGAATGTCCACCGTGATGCTCATGGTCGTCGTCACCACCCCGGCCGTACTCGCCGCGGCCGCCCTGCGTCCGCGCTCCAAGGGCCGCGGCTGACGGCCCGTTCCAGGAGCCGCGGCCGCCCGCCGCGCCCCGTCGACCCCACCCACCCCACCCACCCCACCCACCCCACCCACACCGGGAGAATCCACGTGTCCGAATGGCTGGTCCTGGCCATTGCCATGGCGCTCGTCTGCGCCGTCGTCCTCGCCATCACCACGATCCGGCACCGCCGGGCCGCGGATGACGAGGACACCAGCGAAACCCCCGACGTCATCGAGTACATGACGATGATGGTGGGCGTGGTCTACGCCATCGTGCTGGGCCTGGCCATCGCGGGCGTCTGGGAGGCGCGCGGCGCCGCGGAGGACAGCGTGCGCCGCGAGGCCCAGGCGCTGTACGAGGTCACCCAGCGCGCCGACGTCTATCCGGCCGCGGTCCGCGACCGGATCCGCGGCGAGGTGGACGCGTACGTCTCCCACACCGTCGCCGTGGACTGGCCGCTGCTGACCTCCGGGGAGGGGGCGTCGGCCGAGGGTGCTCAGCTGCTGGGCAAGCTGCGCAGCGACGTCACCCACCAGAGCCCGGCCACCGAGCTCCAGGCGCAGGCCTACCAGCCGCTGCTGGACCACATCGCGGCCGCCGACGACGCCCGCCACTCGCGGACGCAGAGCTCCGAGTCCACGCTGCCCAGCGTGGTGTGGTTCGGGCTGCTGGTCGGCGGGGTGGTCACCGTCGGGCTGATCTTCACCCTGCAGATCCGCCGCTCCGGGCGGGAGCTGCTGCTCGCCGGACTGTTCAGCGCGCTGATCGTGTTCCTGCTGTTCATGGTGTGGAGCTTCGACGCGCCCTACGGGCGGGACGGGATCGACTCCGCGGGGCCGTTCCAGGACCTGTTCCCGAAGACGGCGGTGGCCGCGGCCCGCTGAGCCCGCAGGGGCGCCCGCTACACCGCGACCTGCTGACGGACCGCCTGCACCACCGGTGAATGCCGCAGGGCGTGGGAGATCCGCAGCAGGTCGCGCGGTCCGTCGGCGGTGTCGGGCAGGGTCTCCTCGTCCTCGCCGATGATCCTGCCCTCGGGGTCCGCGGAGCGGGCCCGCACGGCGGCCGCGACCATGGCGGCGTCGGCGACCGCGCGGGCGGTCTCCTCGTCGGCCCCTCCGGTGACGGCGCTCTCGTAGGCGCCGTCGCGCAGGCCCTTGTCGAAGTAGGGGCCCAGGTGCAGGAAGCCGTCGTGGATGTCCGACTCCCGCTGGATCACCCGCAGCTCCGCCGCGGACCACCAGGCCATCTGCACGGACGGCGTGCCGCTTGGCGCGGAGATCTGCACCTCCTGCCACAGCGCGCCGAGCCGGCGGTACGTCGCCCAGGTCTGCCAGTGGTCCGACAGCCGCTGGCAGACCAGCGGGACCACGAAGCCCATCGCGCTGATCAGCGCGCCCAGGGCGGCGAGCGGCGGGGCGACGTAGGTGCTCAGGTCGTCGAGGTCGTGGCCGAGCCAGCGGGCGACCACCGAGGAGATCTTGGTGGCGTCGTAGGTGAGGTTGAAGATGTAGCCGGAGACGATGATCATCAGGCCGACCCGCAGCCAGCCGCGCACCTGCAGGGACCAGCGCCAGCACAGGACCACCATCACCACCGCGGCCACGTGGTGGGCCAGCAGGTAGAGGGCGATCATCATCCCGATGTACGGGGTGTTCGCGTAGAAGGTGTCGAAGTCGCGCAGCCGCTCCACCGGGGTGTCACCGAGGGCGAACAGCACGATCAGGGCCACGATCACGAGGCTGTAGCCCGTGATCCAGCGGCGCGACACGCGCCGGGTCTGTTCGGGCGGTCCGCCGCGCCAGTTGACCATCAGGACCAGGCAGGAGGCGCTGAAGGCGGTGATCAGGCAGTACACCAGGGGGGCCGAGACGTTGACGATCCCGGTCCAGCGGTTGACCGCCGCGATGGTGGGCGGGGCCGCGAAGAAGAACACCGCTCCCGCAAGAGTCAGCAGGGCGACGACCGAACGCAGGAGCGGGTCGCGCCAGTTGTGCCGCAGGGCCGGCAGCTTGAAGGCGAGTGAGATCGCCATCGCGGCCGCCGGTATGTAGTAGTCCTCGCCGTTCAACGGTCTTTCCTGTGCCCCCGGTAGCCCAGCGATGCCTCGATGCGGCCCGCCAGTTGGTCGCGCTGGACCGGAGCCCGGTGCCCGGCCGATCCCGCCAGCCAGTTCCGGCAACGACTGCCCAGCAGTAAGCCGAAGGTTTCGGCCTCGGTCTCCTCCTGTACGTCGGCGCGCGTGCGCGCCGCGACGCGGCGGACGGTCTCTCCGATGTCCGCCTCGTCGGTCAGCAGCCGCGCGGCGACGGCGGCGCCGTCGACGTGGTGGCTGCAGTGGCCGGCCTTCATGTGCCACAGCTCGTGGCCCAGGATGACCAGTTGGTGGTCGGGCGCGGTGCGTTCCTCGATGACCACGAGATCGCGGTCCGCCATGTCGAGCCAGAGGCCGCTCGCCGTCCGCGGGGGGAACGAGGCCATCCGGAAGTCCACCCGTCGGCCGCGGTGTCTGCTCATGCCCTCGCAGAGGGCAGCGTAGAGGTCCACGGGTTCCACGGGTGCGGTCAGCCGGATGCCGGCCACCAGCTCCCCGCACAACCGCCGCTGCTCTCTGCCTATGCTCACCGTTCTCCCCGTCGGCGCGGATCCGGATCAGGACTCAAGGATCAGACCCAGACTTTCGACTGGGTCAGGATTCGTTCGGTTTTACGCTTTCGAGGAGCATGTCCAGCCATTCGGTCACCTTGTCCCGGTGCTTGTCGCTGGGCAGTTGGGCGGCGCGCCAGGCGATGCCCCGCACACCGTGGTTCTGGAGGAGTCTTGCCAGCGGATCGCCCGCCGAAGCGGCCGCGGCCGGTACGGTTTCCCGCGCGCGCCCCGCGAAGTCCTGCAGCAGCTGTTGCTCGGTCCGCTGGAGCGCGTCGGTGAGGGCGTCGGCGTCGTGTGCCGTGAGGAACCCGGCGTGCACCCCGAAGAAGCGCTGGATCGCGTCGCAGTGCTCCATGGTGGGGCGGCGGTCGCCGTTGATCAGGGCCCCGGCCTGCTGCCGCGACATGCCGGCGCCGTCCGCGATCTCCTGCTGCGTGTAGCGGCGGCCGTTGGGTTTGACCCGGGTGCGCCGCAGCAGGTCGAGGCGCTGGAGGAACCGGGTCTGCAGATCGGGTTCGCCGGCCGGCCTGCCGTCGAGGAGGGTCTTGACCACGTCCGTGGGCACGCCGGAGGCCTCCGAGAGCCGCCGCAGGTCGAAGACGTGGTTCGGGTCGCGGCCCATCTTGCCCGCGAGCTCGGCGACGCGCGTGATGGTGGCTGCCAGGGGTGCGTTGGCCACCGCGACGGGAGCCGGGAAGCCGTCTGTCACCAGTGGTTCTCCTAGATCGCGCGAAGTCGGTACGGCACATGGTCGGCTTCTGGAATCTAGCCGCTCTCGCCCGGAAGGGCTAGAACGTGCCACAGCTGTGGCGGGAATGAGCTGTCAAGAGGCTGGAATTGCCACAATAGTTGACACTCGAATGAAGTCGGTAGCAGGATCGCCACACGGAAATGAAGATCCAGACCGGAGGAGGGGGAGCTCTCGGTGCCACATCTCGCAGCGGTGGGCCCGTCCGATGGCCTCGCCCGAGCCGGTGAGGAGCGCCTGGCGGGCGAGGAGTCCGCACGCGGCGCCGTGCGGTCGGAGCGACGCAAGGAGATTTTGCGCCAGCGCCGCGAGGAGCTGGGGCTGAGCCAGGAGGACCTCGCCGCCCGGCTGCGCATCAGCGTGCGTGCGTACGGAAACTGGGAACGCGGCCTCGTCAAGGAGTGGACGGACCGCAAACTGCTCGCCCTGGCCGAGGCCTTGGAGATGAGCGAGCGGCAGTGCTTCTGGCTGTTCCGCGTCATGGTCGACCGCGACCCGCCGCCCACGTGGCGGGCCGCCGAGGAGAACCGGCTCCCCGAGGACCCCGCGCAGCGCGACTACTTGTGCGACTACGCGGCCCTCATGGAGTCGGCGCCCTACCCGAGCTTCCTGGTGGACCACCGCTGGGACGTCGCGCTCACCAACTCGGCCTTCGACCAGCTCTTCCAGTCCGTACGGCCGCACCCGACGGCCCTGCCGGACGACAACTTCCTGCGCTTCGTGCTGTTCCATCCGGACGCGGCGGGCGTGCTGGAGGACCACGAACCGGCCTGGTGCGTACCGCTGCTGGCCCAGTTCGCGGCCGCGCTGGCCGCGGCTCCGGAGGACGAGGGGCTGCGCAGCATCCGCCAGGAGGTGGCCCGTGACCCGTTCATGGAGGCCGCCTACCGGTACGGGGTGCCGCACTGGCTGAGCATGCGCGGGGCCGAGGCCGCCGAGATGGACGGGGCGGTGCGCAGCGTGCGCCACCCCGACCCGCGGTGGGGGCTCGCGCGCTGCCGGATGGTGGCCGAGACCAGCCGGATGCTCGACGCGATGGGGCTCACGCGGATCACCCTGATCCTGTCGGCGCCGCAGGGCGTGCAGATGGGTCCCGTGCGAGGTGGCGCCGGGGTCGTGCACCAGCAGGGTGCCCGGCTGCGCGCCGTGCCGTCGCTGGGGGAGTGACCGGCCGGGGCAGACTGGTGCCGGCGGGTGCGCGCCACGGGCTCCGTGTCGCCGATCGTGTCAACGATCGTGGCACTGGAGCCCCCGGAGCCGCCGCCGGCACGATCGTGGTGCGGGGAACGGCCACGGGAGCTGCCACTGTCACCGGCACCCGCCGTGGCAACTGCACCGGCACGGGCGAAGGGCGGTAGGGGCGTGCGGCTGACGATCCTCGGAGGGGGCGGTTTCCGGGTACCGCTCGTCTACGGAGCACTGCTCGGCGACCACGCCGAGGGCCGGGTGTCCCATGTGACGCTCTACGACGAGGACCCGGCGCGGCTCACCGCCATGGCCCGCGTCCTCGACGACCAGGCCGCGGCCGCCGGCGTACCGGACGCCCCGGCCGTCACCGCCACCGGGGACCTCGACGAGGCCCTGCGCGGGGCGGACTTCATCTTTTCGGCCATTCGCGTCGGCGGCCTGGACGGGCGCGCCGCGGACGAGCGGATCGCCCTGGCCGAGGGGGTGCTCGGCCAGGAGACCGTGGGCGCGGGCGGCATCGCGTACGGCCTGCGGACCGTGCCGGTGGCCCGCGCGATCGCGCGCAGGATCGCCCGCACCGCCCCCGAGGCGTGGGTCATCAACTTCACCAATCCGGCCGGGCTGGTCACCGAGGCCATGGCCGAGGAGCTCGGCGAGCGGGTGATCGGCATCTGCGATTCCCCCGTGGGCCTGGGCCGGCGCATCGCCCGGCTGCTCGATGCCCGGCCGGGGGAGGCCTGGATCGACTACGTGGGCCTCAACCACCTGGGCTGGGTGCGCGGGCTGCGCATCGGCGGCCGCGACGAACTGCCCCGGCTGCTGGCCGACACCAAGGCCCTGGAGTCCTTCGAGGAGGGCCGGCTCTTCGGGGCCGAGTGGCTGCGCTCCCTCGGCGCGATCCCCAACGAGTACCTGCACTACTACTACTTCAACCGTGACACCGTACGGGCCTACCAGGAGGCCGAGCAGACCCGCGGGGCCTTCCTGCGCGACCAGCAGCGCGGCTTCTACGCCGAGGCCGGCCGGGCCGGGCAGCCGGCCGGGGCGGCGCTGGCCGCCTGGGACCGGACCCGGGCCGAGCGCGAGGCCACGTACATGGCCGAGAACCGCGAGGCGGCCGGCGTCGGGGAGCGCGAAGAAAGCGACCTGGAGTCCGGCGGGTACGAGAAGGTCGCGCTCGCGCTGATGCGGGCCATCGCCCGGGACGAGCGGGCCACCCTGATCCTGAACGTCCGCAACGGCTCGACGCTGTCGGTCCTGGACGCCGCGGCGGTCATCGAGGTGCCCTGCCTGGTCGACGCGAACGGCGCCCACCCGGTCGGCGTAGAGCAGCTGCCGCTGCACGCGGTGGGACTCGTGACGGCCGTCAAGGCGGTCGAACGCGAGGTCCTGGCGGCCGCCGCGAGCGGCTCGCGGGCGGACGCGGTCAAGGCCTTCGCGCTCCACCCGCTGGTGGACTCCGTGGCCGTGGCGCGGCGGCTGCTCGACGGGTACGCGGCGGAGCACCCGGGGCTGGCCTACCTGCGCTGAGGCCCGGTCCACCTGCGTCGATTCCGGCGGGCGGTTCCCCCGTACGGCTCAGTGCCGCATGCGCCGCGGCGGGCGCGCTGTGACAGTGCGAGGGTGACCACTGCCCCCGCCACGGCCCCCGCGCCCCCCGAGATCGACCGGCGGCAGCGCAACATCATCTTCGGCACGATCATGCTGGGCGTGCTGCTCGCGGCACTCGACCAGACGATCGTCGGCACCGCCCTGCCCACGATCGTGGGGGACCTCGGCGGCGGGGACCACATGTCGTGGGTGGTGACCTCCTACCTGCTCGCGGAGACCGTGTCGACGGTGCTGGTGGGCAAGTTCGGCGACCTGTACGGCAGGAAGCTGATCTTCCAGATCTCCGCGATCATCTTCATCAGCGGCTCCTTCCTGTGCGGCCTGTCCAGCAACATGACCTTCCTGATCGTGTGGCGCGGCGTCCAGGGCATCGGGGCCGGCGGCCTGATGGTCACCGCCATGGCACTGATCGCCGACGTGGTGCCCCTGCGCGAACGCGGCAAGTACCAGGGCATGATCGGCGCCGTCTTCGGCGTCGCCACCGTCATCGGACCGCTGCTCGGCGGCTTCTTCACCGACCAGCTGAGCTGGCGGTGGTGCTTCTACGTCAACGTCCCGATCGCCATCCTCGTGGTCGTCGCGGCCGCCAAGACGATCCCGGTGGTACGGGCCTCGGGCAAGCCGGTCATCGACTACCTGGGCATCGCCCTCGTCGCGATCGGCGCGAGCGCGCTGATCCTGGCCACCAGCTGGGGCGGGAACGAGTACGCCTGGACCTCGCCGGTGATCATCGGCCTGTTCGCGGGCGGTGCGGTCGCGCTGGCGCTGTTCTGCCTGGTCGAGACGCGGGCCGCCGAACCGATGCTGCCGATGCGGCTCTTCGGCAATCCGGTCTTCGCCGTGTGCTCCGTACTGAGCTTCGTCGTCGGGTTCGCGATGCTGGGCGCGATGACGTTCCTGCCGACCTACCTCCAGTACGTCGACGGGGACTCGGCCACCATCTCGGGCGTCCGGACCCTGCCCATGGTCTTCGGACTGCTGATCGCCTCCGTCTTCAGCGGCAACGTCACCAGCAAGACCGGCCGGTACCGGATCTTCCCGATCGTCGGCAACGCGGTCATGGGCGTCGGCCTGTACCTGCTGTCGCGCATGCAACCGGGGACCAGCACCCTGCTGGAATCGCTGTACATGTTCGTGCTCGGCACGGGCATCGGCCTGTCGATGCAGGTGCTCACGATCGCCGTGCAGAACACCGTCGACTACGCCGACCTCGGCACCGCCACCTCCGGGGTCACCTTCTTCCGTACGCTCGGCAGCGCCTTCGGGACGGCGGTCTTCGGCACGATCTACGCGAACCACCTGGGGCCCGGACTGGAGGCGGGGGTCGCGGAGGCGGCGCGGGTCACCGGGCAGGACCCGGCGCTGCTGGCCGAGGCCGCGTCGACCCCCGAAGGGGTGCACCGGCTCAGCCCGGAGGCCGCGGCGCCCATCATCGACGCGTACGCGGAGGCCCTGCACACGGTGTTCCTCTGGACGGTGCCGGTGGCGGTCTTCGGGTTCGTCGCCGGGCTCTTCCTCAAACAGGTCAAGCTGCGCGACACCGCCCGGGCCGGCTCCACGGACATGGGCGACGGTTTCGGCTCTCCGGCCACGGCCAGCGGGGATTCGGCCAAGCTGCTGGAGCTGGCGGTCGGCAAACTCGTACGGAACATGGGGCGGGAGACGGCACGCGGGATCTTCGAGGCCTCCGACACCCGGCTGGACATCGCGGGCGCGTGGGCGGTGATGCAAGTGGAACTCATGACCCGGACGGTCGGCACCGCCAGCATCGGGCTGATCGCCGCACGCCGGTCGCTGCCGCCGGAGGTGCTGCTCCCGGTCTTCGACCGGATGACGGAGGAGGGCTACCTCAGCCGCGAGGCCGGCTACTTCTCCCTCACCCGGGCCGGGGAGCGGGAGGCCGCCGTCATCTCGGCGGCGTGGGCCCAGTGGCTCGGCGACCAGCTGGAGAAGGACCGCGGGCGCCCGCGGAGCGCCGAACTGCGGGTGGCGGCGGACGCGATCGCGAGGCGGCTGCTGGCCGAGGACCTGGGCGAGGGGAACTTCGCGCCGCGGGTGGTGGTGCGGACGTAGCGCGGCGGGCGCCGTGGCGAGCACGGCGGCGAGCACGTGCCGGAATCGGAACCTCCGCACGCTGCCGGACATCCTCTCCATCGACACGTGTGGAGCACGGGGACGGGAGCGGACATGGGAATCACACTGGCCGAGGAGATCGTGCTGTTGTCCCTGGACGACGGGTCCGGGCAGGCGCGCGAGCGCCAGTCGGCCGGCTGGGCCGCGGCGGGCGCGATCCTGCTCGAACTGGTCATGGCGGAGCGGGTCTCGGTGGCCGGCAAGTACCTGGAGCTGCGGGACACCACGCCGACCGGGGAAGAACTGCTCGACGGCCGGATCGTGTCGATGGAGACCTGGCTGCGCGGCCGCGCCAGTCGCCGGGTGACGGACTGGCTGACCAGGGAGCAGCCCAAGGCGGTCGGCGCCGTGCTGGAGCGACTGGTCGGGCGCGGCCTGGTGACGGCGGAAGTGCACAAGGTGCTCGGGATGTTCCCGCAGCGGCGCTACCCCGAGACCGACGGCACCGCCGAGCGCGCGCTGCGGGAGCGGCTGCACGCCGTCGTCATCGACGGCGCCGAACCGGACGGGCGCACGGCCGGCCTCATCGCGCTGATCCACTCGACCGGGCTGCACCGGCTGGCCTTCCCCGACCGGCGCCGCGAGGCGGTGGCCCCGAGGACGGCGGAGATCGCCGCCGGCCAGTGGGCGGCCGACAGCGTCCGGACGGCCATCCGCGACGTGCAGGCCGCGATGGTGGCGGTGACGGCCGTGACGGTGGCGACGACGTTCACGGTGTGAGGCCGGTCCCGTACCTTCCGGGGCTCTGGTGGCCGCGGTCGGTACGGGGCCGTCAGTGCGGGGCCTCAGGCGGTGCGGGGCCTCAAGTGGTGCCGGGCCTCAAGTTCTGCCGGGCCTCAAGTGGTGCCGGGCCTCAGGCGGTGCCGGACGGACCCGGGCTCGCAGTCGGATAGTCGTACGAGGGGACGTGCGGCAGGGACGCGAGGTCCGGGCGCCAGGTGCGCAGCACGGCCGCCGAGGGGGCGTACAGGGCCGAGGGGATCTCGGCCGGCGCGAACCACTGCCAGCGGGCGATCTTGTGGGGCTCGGTGACGGCGGGGACGCCTTCCGCCGAAGTGGTGACGGCGGCCGCCGTCAGCCGGGTCACGCCGGACTTCGCGTCGATCTGGACGGACAGGACGCGGATGCCCTCGGGGGCCGCCCGCAGATCCGTCTCCTCGGCGAGCTCCCGGGCCGCGGCCTGCTCGAAGCCCTCCCCGGGGTCGACCTTGCCGCCGGGCAGCTCCCAGCGGCCGTCGTGCGCCTGGCCGAGCAGCACCCGGCCGTCCGGGCCGATGACGACCAGCCCCACGCCGACGACGGCGTTGGGCTGCGGCACGGCGCGCTCGGGACGTTCTCCGGCGGTGGTCATGGGCGTCCTTCCGGTGGAGTGGTGGGCCGGGCGCGGACGTGGATCCGTTCGCCCTGGGGGCCGAAGAGGCTGAGGAACTCCGCTGCCTGCGGTCCCGCGTTGAAGAAGGCGTGCGGGGTGCGCGTGTCGAACTCGGCGGCCTCGCCGGGGCCGAGGACGAGGTCGTGCTCCCCGAGCAGCAGCCGGATGCGTCCGGACAGCACGTACAGCCACTCGTAGCCCTCGTGGACCTTCAGTTCGGGCTCGGGCGGCGGGCCTTCGAGGGGCGGGAGGATCTGCTTGAAGGCGTGCACCCCGCTGAACTTGCGGGTCAGCGGCACGTAGGTGCTGCCGTGCCGGACGAAGGGGCGCGGGCGGACCCGGGGGTCCCCGGTCTCCGGGGCGCCGACCAGCTCGTCGAGCGCCACCCGGTGCGCCCTGGCCAGCGGGAGCAGCAGCTCCAGAGTCGGCCTGCGCTGCCCGGACTCCAGCCGGGAGAGGGTGGAGAGGGAGATTCCGGTGGTCTCGCTGAGCTGGGCCAGCGTGGTGCCGCGCTGCCGGCGCAGGGCGCGCAGCCGCGGGCCCACGGCGGTGAGCACGCCGGCGAGTTCCTCGTCCTGCTCCTCGGTGGCCATGGCTCCATTTGCCACTTCGGCAAGAACATTTGTCAAGCGGGCGCCTGTGAGCGGACCCTCGGGGACATGGACAACGCACGGGACTCAAGGAATTCAGGCGACGCGGGGGACGACGTGTTCGACGTGGTGGTCGTGGGCGGCGGGGCCGCCGGGCTCGCCGCGGCCCTGACGCTGGTCCGGGCCCGCCGGTCGGTGCTGGTGATCGACTCCGGCAGCCCGCGCAACGCGCCGGCCGCGCACCTGCACGGATACCTCGGCCAGGACGGGGAGAGTCCGGCCGCGCTGCTGGCCAGGGGACGGGCCGAGGTGACCGGCTACGGCGGTGAGATCAGGCAGGGCACGGCCATCGCCGCGGACCGGCTGCCCGGCGGGGGCTTCCTGGTCCGCTGCGGGGACGGCTCGACCGTACGGGCGCGGCGGCTGCTGGTCGCCACCGGTCTGGTCGACGAGCTTCCTTCGGTGCCGGGCCTGCGGGCGCGCTGGGGCCGGGACGTGCTGCACTGCCCGTACTGCCACGGCTGGGAGGTACGGGACCTGCCGCTCGCGGTGCTGGCCGACGGACCCCTCGCGGTGCACCAGGCGCAGCTCTGGCGGCACTGGAGCGGGCGGACGACCCTGCTGGCACACACCCGGGGGCTCACCGGCGCGGACCGGGAACTGCTGGCCGCCCTCGATGTCCGGGTCGTCGAGGGCGAGGTCACCGGCCTCGCGGTCGAGGAGGACCGGCTGACCGGGGTGACCCTGGCCGACGGCGCCGTCGTGGAGTGCGGGGCCTTGGTGGTGGCCCCGCGGTTCACCGCGCGCTCGGGCGTCCTGACCTCTCTGGGCCTGCCGACCACCGCCGTGGAGCGGGACGGGCACGTGGTCGGCACCTGCGTCGAGTCCGACCCGGCGACCGGTGCCACCGCGCTGCGCGGGGTGTGGGCCGCAGGCAACGTGACCGCTCCGATGGAGCAGAGCGCGGGCGCGGCCGCGCAGGGGGTGCGGGCGGCCGTGGCCGTGAACGCCGACCTGATCGAGGAGGAGGCCCGCCGGGCCGTGGAGGTCCACCGCGCGGGTGCGTGAGGGCCGAAACGAGGCGGGGCGCACAGCTCGTATCGGACAACCGTGCGGGTTTCGGCCGCCGCCCGTCCGCGCAGGCTCTGGACGGTGTGATCGTCGTACGGTCCGACGGTCCAATGGTTCGGGGGGACGCTCCATGGCACACGTACTCGTCATCGGCGGAGGACTCGGCGGGCTGGCCACGGCCCTGCTCGCGGCGCGGCACGGACACACGGCGGAGCTCTTCGAGCGCGATGCGCGCGCTCCGGGCACCGCCCTCGACCGCGATTTCTTCGGCTGGCGCCGGCCGACCGTACCGCAGGCGGTCCAGCCGCACGTGCTGCTCGGAGCCGCCCGCACCGTCCTGCGGGACGAACTGCCCGACGTCTACGCGGAGATGCTCGCACTCGGCGCCCGGGAGCGGCACGAGCTGGACTGGTTCGAGGTCCGGCCCCCCGCCCTCCCCGGCGACGAGGACCTCGTCATGCTCCAGGCCCGGCGCATCGTGCTGGAGAGCGCGCTGACCACGGTCCTGCGCGCGGAGGCGGGCGTCGTCGTCCGGTACGGGGAGCCGGTCACGACACTGACCACCGTCCCGGGGCCGGCCGAGGCCCCGGAGGTCCACGTGACGGGAGTGACCACCGAGGCCGGGAGTTACGAGGGGGACCTCGTCGTGGACGCGGGTGGGCGGCGCGGGGGTGTCGAGCGCAGGCTGGCCGAGGCGGGCTGCCGGCCGCCCGTCGTGGAACGGCACCGCACGGGGCTCGCGTACTTCTGCCGCTGGTACCGGCTGCCCGAGGGCATGGACGAGGGGCCGCGCCGGCCGTGGGCGGTGACCGGCGGGGCCTTCGCCGGATGCGCCGTGTTCCCGGCCGACAACCGGGTCTTCGCGGTGACGCTGTTCGTGCACACCTCGGACACCACCCGCTCGGCGCTGCGCGACCCCGCCGTCTTCGAGCGGGCGGCCCGCGCCTTCCCGCCCGGTGCGGCCTGGCTGGCCCTGGGGGCCGAGCCGCTGTCCGACGTACGGGCCACGGCGAGCCTGGACAACCGGTGGAGCGCGCTGGTCGACGAGCGGGGCCCGGTGGTGACCGGGCTGGTGCCGGTCGGCGACTCCATCACGCACACCAATCCCACCCTGGGGCAGGGCACCTCGCTCGCGCTGTGGGCCGCGCACAGGGTGGCCCGTACGGCGCACCGGGACCCGGGATCGGCCCGGTTCGCCGTCGGCCACCACGACTGGGCGGTGCGCACGCTGAAGCCGTGGTTCGACTTCCAGGTGGTCGCCGACGCGGCCATCGGGGAGCGCTTCGCGACGCGGGCCGGGCGTACGGGGACGGCGCGGGAGGTGGCCGCGCTGTTCGACTGCGCACTGGAGGACCCCGAGGTGATGCGGGCGCGGGCGAGGGTCCGGCACCTGGCCGAGCCTCCGGAGCGCGCGTACGCGGATCCGGAGATCAGGGCCCGGGTGGCGCGCTGGCTGGCCGCGCGGCCGGACTACGTCCCGCACGAGGCGGGGCCGGACCGGGCGGAGTGGGAGAAGCTGACGGCGGGGGCGGGGTGGGCCGCTCAGCCGGCGGAACCGCCCGTACCCCCGGCGCCGGTGGTTCCGGCGGCCGGGCCGAGTACTTCGGCGAGGTCATAGCCGACGACCTCCTCCAGCTGGGTGTAGGTGCAGCTCTCCGGTGCCCGGTCCGCCCGCCAGCGGTGGAACTGTGCGGTGTGCCGGAAGCGGTCGCCCTCCATGTGGTCGTACTTCACCTCGACGACGCGCTCGGGGCGCAGCGGCACCCAGGAGAGGTCCTTCTTGCCGGTCCAGCGGCTCTGCGCGCCGGGCAGCCGGGCGCTCTCGTGGGCGGACTCGTCCGCCCAGGCGGCCCACGGATGTCCGGCCGGGTCGGGCATCCGCAGCGGTTCGAGCTCCTCCACCAGCTCGGCGCGGCGCTTCATGGGGAAGGCGGCGCAGACGCCCACGTGCTGGAGGGTGCCGTGGGCGTCGTACAGGCCGAGGAGCAGCGATCCGACAATCGGACCGCTCTTGTGGAAACGGAAACCCGCGACGACGACGTCGGCGGTACGTTCGTGCTTGATCTTGTACATGAGGCGGGCATCGGGCCGGTAGAGGAGATCGAGCGGTTTGGCGATCACTCCGTCGAGCCCGGCGCCCTCGAACCGCTCGAACCACTCCTGCGCGAGCGCGGGATCGGTGGTCGCGGGCGCGAGGTGGACGGGGGGCCGAGCGGTGGAGAGGGACCGGATCAGGGCGGCGCGGCGGTCGGCGAGCGGCGTGTCGAGGAGCGACTCGTCGCCGAGCGCGAGCAGGTCGAAGGCGACGAAGCTGGCGGGGGTGGTCTCGGACAGCAGGGCGACACGGGACTGCGCGGGATGGATCCGCTCGGTCAGCCGGTCGAAGTCGAGCCGCCCGCCGTGAACGATCACGATCTCGCCGTCCACGACGCAGCGGTCGGGCAGATTGCCCTTCAGTGCCTCCGCCAGCTCGGGAAAGTACCGGGTCAGGGTCTTGCCCGTGCGGCTGCCGATCTCGATCTCGTCGCCGTCGCGATGGACGATGGCCCGGAAGCCGTCCCACTTGGCCTCGTACTGCATGCCGGGCGGGATCTTCGCCACGGACTTGGCGAGCATCGGCTTCACGGGCGGCATCACTGGCAGATCCATGCCTTCGATTCTGCGGTGGTACGTCCGGCCGCGCCCGGTATGCGCCCTCGCCCGGGCCCGCCTACCGTGGCGCACATGGGTGCTGCCGGTAATGCGATCGAGCTGGACGCGGGCGGGCGGACGGTACGGCTGTCCAGCCCGGACAAGGTGTACTTCCCGGAGCGCGGCCTCACCAAGCGGCACGTGGCCGAGTACTACCTGGCGGTCGCGGACGGCATTACGCGGGCCCTGCGCAACCGGCCCACGACCCTGGAACGCTTCCCCGACGGGGTGGAGGGCGAGTCCTTCTTCCAGAAGAGGGCGCCGAAGAACCTCCCCGACTGGATCCCGACCGCCCACATCTCCTTCCCGAGCGGCCGCTCGGCCGACGAGATCTGCCCGACCGAGCCGGCCGCCGTCCTGTGGGCCGCCAACCTGGGCTGCCTCACCTTCCACCCCTGGCCGGTGCGCCGCGAGGACACCGACCGCCCCGACGAACTGCGCATCGACCTGGACCCGCAGCCGGGGACCGACTACCACCACGCGGTGGCGGCCGCCCACGAGCTGCGCGCCCTGCTGGAGGAGCTGGGCCTGCGCGGCTGGCCCAAGACCTCGGGCGGCCGCGGGCTGCACGTCTTCGTGCCGATCGCCCCGCGCTGGACCTTCACCGAGGTCCGCCGGTGCGCCATCGCCCTCGGCCGGGAACTCGAACGCCGGATGCCGGGCAGGGTCACGACGGCCTGGTGGAAGGAGGAACGCGGCGAGCGGATCTTCGTCGACTACAACCAGACGGCCCGCGACCGCACGATCGCCTCCGCCTACTCCATCCGCCCCCGCCCGCACGCCCCGGTCTCGGCGCCGCTGCGCTGGGACGAGGTGGACGACGCCGAGCCGCGCGACTTCGACATCGTGACGATGCCGGCCCGCTTCGCCGAACTGGGCGACCTGCACGCCGACATGGACGAACACGCCTTCGCCCTGGACCCCGTACTGGAACTCGCGGCCCGCGACGAACACGAGCACGGCCTGGGCGACATGCCCTACCCCCCGGACTACCCGAAGATGCCGGGCGAGCCCAAACGCGTCCAGCCCAGCCGCGCCAAGCACGAGGACTGACGTCCGCCCTGACTGTTCGGCAGGGCCGCCTGTCAGTGGGGCGTGCGATGCTCGAAGAGGACGGAGACGACGGTCACGCAACCAGCTTGCCGGCGCGGGGCCGTGACGGGGTGTTGATCAGGCGTTGATCGGACGTCCATCGGGGGCGGCCAGTATCTGCGGCATGTCTATGAACACCACTGCCGCAGCAACGGACACCGCCTGGTACGAACTCGCCCTGTGCGCCCAGACGGGCCCCGGCTTCTTCTTCCCGGAGCCGGGCTCGTCGCTGCGCGACGCGAAGCGGCTGTGCGGGGCGTGCGAGGGGCGGGCGGCGTGCCTGGAGTACGCCCTGGCCAATGACGAGCGCTTCGGCGTCTGGGGCGGCCTCTCAGAAGCCGAACGCCTCGCCCTCCGCCCCCGCCACTGATCAGGTCCGGGTCCCCTTGCCACTCGCCCGCACCAGCCCCACCCGCCGTGCGAGGTCGAACCCCTCGCCACCGCACTCCTCGCGGCGCGGCGTGTGGGGTACGACCCGCACGGGATAGTGCCCCCCGACGGGCGAGACGACCCCACCGAAGCGAGGGTCCCCTGCGAACCAGATCCGGTCCGGGTGGGCGTTGTCCAGCTGTGTGAGCGTCACAGGGAACGGGACGAAGCGGAACGTCGCCGTGAAGTCCTCCCGGAACGGGATGACGACGGTCCCGGGGCTCCCGGGTGGCCGGGTCGGGTGCTGGCACGGCCACTCTCGCCAGGGGTAGGCCTGCAGGACGGCGGCGACGCGCCGCCGCCTGACGTAGGCGATGACCACCCAGGGAAGGAAGGGTGCCACGATCGTGATCATGAGGGCGAAGCCTGTTCCCGCGTGCGGGATCAGGTCGATGGAGGCCAGCGCGATAAGCGGAGGGCCGCCGAGGCTGAGCACCCATCCGAGGCGACGGATGGCCAACCGCTTGTAACCGACCACCGTTGGAGGGTGGTCCCATGCCGTCTTGGCGAGTGTGAGACTCACAGGAGCACCTCCAAGATGCGTGAGGTCCCGGTTGTCTTGGGAGCGCTCGGTTCGGGGTCGGTGAACAGGATGGTGTGCGCCACGGCTTCGATGATGTCCGTGTACGCGCCGGCATGTTGGGTGGAGGCGCTGGTCAGATCGATCACCAGCACGTGGAGCCCGTCTGGATGCACGGTCGCGACCCTGGCCTGAAACAGTTGCTGCTCCACATCGGGCACGGAAATGATCCCGGCGACCAGGCAGCACGGGAGGGCTGATGGCAGATCGACGAACCTGCGGACGGAGCTGGTCCACAGCGGGGAACCGGCGATGGCCAGGGCTGTACGCGCCACGGCGAGCCGAGGGTTGGGCTGATCGACCTGCCGGATGGTCAGAGAGAACAGCGAGGTGGTCAGGCCGTTCGGCTCCTCGGGATGAAGGCCGATCGCGGTGTGTACGACACTGTGCCCTGCCAATTCCTCAAGGCCGTCCATGAGCCGGGAGAGATCGTGTTGGGCATCGGGGCTGTCCAGCGCCTCGGCGACGGCGTGCAACGAGGCCCTGTCACCGGGGCCGATGTCGTGGAAGCCCGGGGGCAGGCGGAACCAGACCGGCGGGCTGCTGCGCTGATGCGTCATGGCCTCAGCACCGACCACGCGTGACCTGTCTTCCTGATGGCTGAGGGGGCGTCGTCCAGAACACCCCGGGCGCCGTCCACCCCTGTCGTGGTGTGTTCGAGCGTTTCGTTGTCAGGCGCGTAATCGAGTACGGCGGTGACGGCACCTGTCGCGGCCACGCCCACGCCCACCCGGTCTCTGGTGTCCTGAGTTGCTGACCGCAAGGCCCATCCGGTGAGGGGGCTTTCGACCTGTCGCAGGTCATCGGCCGTCGACCACGTCGTGCTGCGGAAGGAGGATGATCCTGCGCTCAGGCCGGTCAGGGCGCTGGCTTCGGGGGTGGCGGCCATGGCGGCGCGGGCGGCCAGGGTGCCGGCCTTGGCGCCCGAGGCGACCGCGGCGACGCCCGGGACCGTGCCGGCGGCGTCGCCCAGGAGGGTCACGCCGCTCTTCCAGAAGTCCGCGTCGAACTCGCCCTTCGTGGCCCCGTCCACCAGCGGTTTGCGGAACTTCGGGTCCGCCAGGTGCGTGGTCAGGGCCGCCAGCGACAGGCCGCCCGCCACCAGCATCACCGCCAGGCCCGCGGGCGGGCAGAACAGTGCCACGCCGGCGCCGACCGCGCCCAGGATCGCCGACGCGTTCGACAAGGCGTCGCCCGGGTCCTCCACGATCTTGTGCCAGATCGAGGCCAGCAGGCCCGGTTCCTTCGGGGCCAGCCGGTCCGTCGCCGCGGTCAGGGTCCGGGCGACGCGGCTCGCCGCTGCCGCGTGTTCGGCGGCGAGTTCGCGGGCCAGGCGGCGGGCGTCGGAGAGGGCTTCGTCCGTCTTGGCCGCGGCGGCCTCGGCCTCGTAGCGGGCGGCCAGTGCGCGGTGCGAGACCAGGGTGTCGTGCCAGCCGGTGAGCCGGCGGGCGGCCTCCGCGAGGGAGGTGTGGGCCGCGCCCAGGTAGCGGGGGAGGTCCTGCGAGAGGGAGGCGCGGAAGGCGGTCGCGGCCTCGCCCTGCCACTGCGAGCTGTGGGCGACGAGGTCCTTCACGACGCGGGAGGCCTCCCCGAGGGACTGCGCCGACGCGCCGAGCGTCTTCGTCAGGGCCAGGACGGCGGCCGGACTGCCGGGCGCCGGGTCGAAGCCCAGTGCCGCGTGGTCAGCCATGCGCGGCCGCCACCCGGGCGAAGGCCGCGCGGACGGCCTCCTCCAGCTCCGCGTACTCCGCGGCGCTGCGGTCCACGCCCTCCCGCACGGTCTTGACCCGTTTGGTCAGCTCCCGCGTGCCGTGGGCCCACCGTTCCTGGAAGCCGTCGCACGCCGCGTCGAGATCGGCCGTGCCCAGCTGGTCGGGCCGTACGTGGTCCAGTGCGCGCCGGGCCTCCCGCAGGGAGACCAGCGAGGAGTCCAGGGCGCGCGTCAGACGGGTCAGCTGGTCGATGTCCACCTGGAGCGAGGTCATGACGCGAAACCCTGGCAGAGCACGGCTCTGCCAGGGCAATCGGTATCACTCGCCCGAGCGAGCGGAAACAGGTCAGCCCTGGCGGGCCGCGATGCGTGCCGCGCGGGCGGCCAGGCGCTCGTCGAACTTGCGGGCCTCGCTGTCCAGGCCGTTCATGAAGAGGCCGAGCTCCTCCTGGGCCTTCCGGCCCTCGGGGCCGAGGCCGTCGATGTCCATGATCTTCAGGAAGCGGATCACGGGGCTCAGCACGTCGTCGTGGTGGATCCGCAGGTTGTAGACCCCGCCGATCGCCATCTGCGCGGCCATCCGCTCGAAGCCGGGCATCCCGTGTCCGGGCATCCGGAAGTTGACCACGACGTCCCGGACGGCCTGCATGGTCAGGTCCGGGGCGAGCTCGAAGGCCGCGCCCAGCAGGTTGCGGTAGAAGACCATGTGCAGGTTCTCGTCCTGCGCGATGCGCGCCAGCATCCGGTCGCAGACCGGGTCACCGGACTGGTGGCCGGTGTTGCGGTGCGAGATGCGGGTGGCGAGCTCCTGGAAGGCCACGTACGCCACCGAGTGGAGCATGGAGTGGCGGTTGTCGGACTCGAAGCCCTCCGACATGTGCTGCATGCGGAACGCTTCCAGCTTGTCCGGGTCCACGGCGCGCGAGGCCAGCAGGTAGTCGCGCATCACGATGCCGTGGCGGCCCTCCTCGGCCGTCCAGCGGTGCACCCAGGTGCCCCAGGCGCCGTTGCGGCCGAAGAGGCTGGCGATCTCGTGGTGGTAGCTGGGGAGGTTGTCCTCGGTCAGCAGGTTCACGACGAGCGCGATCTTGCCGATGTCGGTGACCTTGGACTGCTTCGGGTCCCAGGCCTCGCCGTCCTCGAAGAAGCCCGGGAAGTTCCGGCCGTCGCTCCACGGGACGTACTCGTGGGGCATCCAGTCCTTGGTGACCTTCAGGTGGCGGTTGAGCTCCTTTTCGACCACCTCTTCCAGCGCGAACAGCAGCTTGGCGTCGGTCCACGCCTCCGAGCTGCCGAGGTGGGGAGAGGTGATCGTCACGGGTACTCCTGGGTGCAAAGCGAATTACCTACGGTTCCGTAGCCTACGGAGTCGTAGGTTAAGCGCGCCATCAAGGCCAGCCAAGCCCCGGGCAGGTGTATGTCTGGTTACATCCAGTTATCTGTGCAGTTTATGGGCGCTCTGAGAGGCGGCAGAGGGGGTGAAATCACGCCGTCAGGTGGATCGAAACTTTTACCTTTGACGGCCGGAACGGGTTCCGCTTCGCCGCCGCCCGCGGCATCGGGCGTCCGCGGGCGGCGGCGGAGCGGGCTCGCTCACTCGTGCCAGAGCGTCTCGCGGACCTCTTCGGCCGTGGTCGGCCGCAGCTCGCCGTCCAGCAGCAGCCACCGGGTGACCCCGATCGACTCCAGGAACGGCACGTCGTGGCTCGCCACCACCAGGGCGCCCTCGTAGGACTCCAGCGCCTCGGTCAGCTGCCGCACGCTCGCCAGGTCGAGATTGTTCGTCGGCTCGTCCAGCATGAGCAGCTGCGGGGCCGGCTCCGCCAGCAGCAGCGCCGCCAGCGCCGCCCGGAACCGCTCGCCGCCCGACAGGGTGCCGGCCGGCCGGTCCGCCCGGGTGCCCCGGAAGAGGAAGTGCGCGAGCCGCGCCCGGACCAGGTTGTTCGTGGCCTGCGGGGCGAACCGCGCCACGTTCTCCACGACCGACCGGCTCTCGTCGAGCACGTCCAGCCGCTGCGGCAGGAACCGCGTGGTCACATGGGTGAGGGAGGCCCCGGACACCGGCTCCAGCTGCCCCGCGATCGTGCGCAGCAGCGTGGTCTTCCCCGAGCCGTTGCGCCCCACCAGGGCGATCCGCTCCGGACCCCGCAGCTCCCACTCGCCCGGTACGCAGGCCCCGTGGGCCAGGCGCAGATCGCTCAGGGTCAGTACGCGGCGCCCCGGCGGGACCTGGGTGGCGGGCAGCCGGATCCGGATCTCGTCGTCGTCGCGCACCGCCTCCACGGCCTGGTCCAGGCGCTCCTTCGCCTGCGCCAGCTTCTCGCTGTGCATGGTCCGGTGCTTGCCGGCCGACTCCTGCGCCGCCCGCTTGCGCGCACCCATCACGATCTTCGGCTCGCGCTTGTTCTCGAACATCTTCTGGCCGTACCGCTTGCGCCGCGCCAGTTTGACCTGGGCGTCGGCCAGTTCGCGCTTCTGCCGCTGTACGTCGGCCTCCGCGACCCGGACCATCCGCCCGGCGGCCTCCTGTTCGGCGGCGAGCATCTCCTCGTAGGCGGTGAAGTTCCCGCCGTACCAGCGGACTTCGCCGTCGCGCAGATCGGCGATCTGATCGACCCGCTCCAGCAGTTCCCGGTCGTGGCTGACCACGAGCATCACCCCGGACCAGGACTCGACGGCCGCGTACAGGCGGCCCCGGGCGCGCAGGTCCAGGTTGTTGGTGGGCTCGTCCAGCAGCAGGACGTCGGGACGCGCGAGCAGCAGCGCGGCCAGCCGCAGCAGCACGGACTCGCCGCCCGAGAGCTCGCCGACGGTGCGGTCCAGGCCGATTCCGGCGAGACCGAGCTGGTCGAGCGTGGCCAGGGCCCGCTCCTCCACGTCCCAGTCGTCGCCGACGGCGGTGAAGTTCGCCTCGGTGGCCTCGCCCGCCTCGATGGCGTGGAGGGCGGCGCGGGCGGTGCGGATGCCGAGCGCCTCGTCCACGCGCAGCGCGGTGTCGAGGGTGACCGTCTGGGGGAGGTGGCCGACCGAGCCGGTGACGGAGGACTGGCCCCCGGTGGGGGTCAGTTCACCGGCGATCAGCTTCAGCAGGGTGGACTTCCCGCAGCCGTTGAGTCCGATCAGGCCGGTGCGGCCGGGGCCGACGGCGAGTTGGAACCCGTCGAAGACGGGAGTTCCGTCGGGCCAGTCGAAGGACAGGGCGGAGCAGGTGATGAAAGCAGGGGTATGGCTCATGGAGGCCTCCAGGTTGCGTGAGTGGTGCGTGCAACGCGGGGAGACAGCCGACGCTCAGCCGGTGACGACGGGGGTCACGGCGGTCGGTGGCCGGTGTCTCGAACCTCAGAAGAGCAACGTCCTGCTCCGTTTCGACGGCAATGTGGCGTCAACGAAGCTACGGGCGGCCGGAGCCGCCCGCAATCGAATAACCGGCGGCGGGTCAGCAGGTGTCGCGCATCAGCTCGGCCAGGCTGTGGTCCATGTCGAGGTAGAGGTGCTCCAGGCCCGGCGGCACCACGGTCGCCGCCCGCTCCAGGAAGCGGTGCAGCTCGGCCGTCAGCATCAGCACGATCGCGACGCCCTCCGCCGCGTGGAACTCGATGGTCGTCCGGTCACCGTCGTACGGGCGCACGCGTACGTCGCCACGACCCGACGGGCGGTCCAGTCCGGACTCCAGCAGTTCGCGGGAGAAGGTCCACGACACCTCGACCCCCTCCAGCGTCGCCGGGGCGGGGAAGGCCATCCGCACGGCGAACGGATCCGCACGGTCGTAGCAGAGGGTGACGGGCACGGTCTCGACCTTCGGCGCGGTTGCGACCAGACGGGCCTGTGCGGCCTGCTCGATGACAGTGATCAAGGCTCACTCCCTTGCGGCGGATCTGCTGCCGGGCCGTGGGGTGGAGCCCGGCAACCCGATAGACGCCGGAATCGGCAAATCCGTGCATGGGCCGTTGCGTGAGCTGTGTCACCGATTGGCCGGAACCACTCTGTGTGATCGCACAGAGTGACCGGGTGGAGGGATGTGCCGGAAGGCGGCCCCCGCGCCGCGGGGGCGCCGGGGAGCCTCCGAGAAGGGCTGATTACCGATCACTCCACAGGCCCAACGAGCCTCATCCGGAGCATCAGGACCGCATAGAGGGAGGAAGCGACGGCCATGCCGACCGGCAGGGAGAAGTCGAGGCCGCCCAGGGCCGCGGCGACCGGCTGGGTGTAGAGCGTGTCGACGCAGACGGCGGCCGCGGCCACCCCGGCCGCGAGCGCGAGGGCGCCCGCCGGGTTGACGCCGCCGGTGTACCAGAAGGGGCTGCCGGGGGTCTCGTCGGCGAGGGCCCGGCCGTCGTAGCGGCACCGGCGCAGCAGGATGTCGGTGGCGTAGACGGCCGTGACGGGGCCGATCAGGACGACGATCAGCTGGAGCGAGTTGCTGACGGTGTCGAGCAGGTTGGAGACGAGCAGGCCGTAGAGGGTCAGGGCGACGGCGACGGCCCCGTCGAACAGGACGCTGACGGAGCGGCGGATGCGCAGGCCCACGGCCTGCAGGGCGAGTCCGGCGCTGTAGGCGGTCAGGGCGTTGACGGAGATGGTGCCGAGGATGAGCGCGAGCAGGAAGACGGGGTAGAACCACCCGGGCAGGATCCGCTCCAGCGCGGCCTGCGGGTCGCTCATGTCGACCGCGGTCGCGGCGAGCGCGCCGAGGGAGCAGACGACGACGCTGGGCACGATGGCACCGAGGGCGGTCCAGCCGGCGATCGCCCCGCGCGAGGAAGCGCGGGGCAGGTACCGGGAGAAGTCGGCGCTGGTGGTGTACGACAGCGGACCGGAGGCGATGAGGGTGGTCCCCGCGAGGAGCACCGCCCAGAGGGAGGCGCCGGTCAGGGGCGGGGCGGGCCGGTAGGAGAAGTCGGTGTGCGCGAGCACGGCGACGGCGACGACGGTGAACGCGGCGGCCAGGGCCAGGGTCATCGGGAGGTAGAGCTTCATGATCATCGCGTGCCCGTAGACGCTGATGGCCAGGGTGAACGCGGCGATGGTCACGATGACGCCCGCCTTGACGGCGGTGTTCGCCGTGATGCCGGCCTGCTCCACCAGGGCGAAGGCGGCGGCCGCGGCGGCGGCCAGATTGAGGGCGAAGTAGCAGACGGAGACCAGCCAGCCGCCGACCGCGTTCATCACGCGGTTGCCGATGACGCCGTACATGGCCCGGGTGATCACCTCGCTCGGTGCGCCGGCGGCCGGGCCCGAGGTGGCGAGCAGGCCGGTGAGCAGCCAGAACAGATTGCCCACGACGATCACGGCGACGGATTGCCACAGGCTCAGGCCCATGAGGACCAGCGCGCCGCCGATCACCAGGCTGAGGTAGTTGACGTTCGCGGCCGCCCAGACGGCGAAGAGGTCCCGGGGGCGGCCGTGGCGCTCGGAGTCGGGGATGTGGTCGATGCCGTGGGCCTCGATGCGGGTGGCCCGCTCCGGGGCCGGCGCGGTCGGTTCGAGTACTCCGGGAACCGGTGCGGACCGGGAGGCGGGTCGGGGATCGTGGACGCCATGGGGGACCTCCGAGTGCTGGGCGTATCCGCCTCGCTTGCTTATTGGTCGCACACTCAATAACATCCCCGGTATGTCGTCAAGCGTCCAGCGCAAGCGAATTCGCAAGTCACCGGAGGCCCGCCGGGCCGAGATCGTCGACACGGCGGCCGCCGTCGCGCTGGCCGAAGGGCTGGAGTGCCTCACGCTGCGCCGGATCGCCGACGAGCTCGACGTCCGGCCGGGGCTGATCAGCCACTACTTCCCCTCGGTGGAGGACCTGGTCGCCGAGGCCTTCGGGACGGCCGCCGGGGCCGAGCTGGAGGTCTTGCTGCCGATCGGGCCCGCCGGGTCGGACCGACGGGAGGCGCGGGGGGAGTCGGACGGCCCGGATGCGCCGACCGGGTCGGATGCGGCGGGCGGGCCGGGTGGGTCGACCCCCACGGAGCGGCTGGCGCGGTTCTTCGCCCGCACCTCGGGGGAGGCCTACGACTCCATCAGCCGGCTCTGGATCAACGCCCGGCACCTCAGCCGCTACCGTCCCGTCCTGCGCGACCGGGTCGCCGAGCAGGAGGCCGCGTGGCGCGGCCGCCTCGAAGGCGTGATCGAGGAGGGCGTTGCGCGGGGCGAGTTCCGTACGGAGGACCCGTACGTGACGGCCATTCAGATCCTGATCGTCCTCGACGGACTCGGCGTCCACGCCAACACCGAGGACCGCGGGCGCCCCGAGGCGGTGACCCGGATGGCCGTCACCACCGCGGAACGCGAACTCGGCCTGCCCCGCGGCGCCCTCACCCGCGAGCCCTGACCCCTTCCCCGCCCCCGTCCCACCCCGCTGGAGGCTCCGTGCGTACCCGTCTCGTCCTGCTCAACGCCCGCCTGCTCGACCCGGCCACGGGCGGGTTCCTGCCGGACACCGCCCTGGCCGCATCGGGCGGGCAGATCACCGCGCTCGGCGACAACACCCGTATCCGGGCCCTCGCCGACGCCTCGACGACGGTGGTCGACCTCAAGGGGGCCGTCGTGACCCCCGGCCTGGTCGACGGCCACATCCACCCCGTCTCGGGCGCCGAACTGACCCACGGCCTGGACCTGTCGGGCTGCACCGACCTTGAACAGGTACGTGAGACCCTCGCCGCCGGCGTACGCGGCCTCGCGCCCGGCGCCTGGCTGACCGGCTGGGGCCTGGACCCGAACGCCTTCGGCGACCACCCCGTGGAGAGCGCCCCCTTCGACTCCGTGCTCGACGGCGTCCCCGCCACCCTCCTGCTCTTCGACGCGCACTCCATGCTGGCCAGCCGGCGCGCCCTCGAACTCGCGGGGGTCGACGGACCGCGGACCTTCGACCAGGCGTCCGCCGAGGTGGTCTGCGACGCCGACGGCCGGCCCACCGGCCTGCTCCTGGAGGACGCCGCCTGCGAACTCGTCGAGCGCATCGCCCCGCAGCCCACCCGCGAGGAGCGCCGCGACCGACTGGCCGCCGCCCTGCGCAGGATGGCCGCCGCCGGGCTGACCGGCGGCCACGCCATGGACGCGAACGGGGACAGCCTCGCCTTCTACGCCGAACTCGACGAGGCCGGTCGACTGCCGCTGCGCCTGCGGGTCGCACCCTGGTGCCAGCCCGGGACCGATGCCGACGGAGTGCGCGCGCTCATCGCGCAACAGGGGGCCGGCGGCCGGCTCTGGCACACCGCGGGCGTCAAGATATTCATGGACGGCACCATCGACAACGGCACCGCCTGGCTCGAACGCCCGGACCGCAACGGCGAGTCCACGCACGCCTTCTGGCCCGACCCCGAGGTCTACACGCGGATCGTGGGAGAGTTCCACCGGGCCGGCGTGCCCACCGCCACCCACGCCATCGGCGACGCCGCGGTACGGCACGTCCTCGACGCCGTCGAGAAGGCCCGGGCCTCCGGCGGAAACGGAATCGGGAACGGGATCGGGAACGGGTCCATGGTCGGGTCCGGGTCCGTGGCCGCGCCCGGGATGCGCCACCGGGTCGAGCACATCGAGACCGTTCCCGACGACACCCTGCGCCGGTTCGCCGAGCTCGGCGTGATCGCCTCCGTACAGCCCACCCACTGCTGCGACTTCACCCGGGCCGACCACACCGACAACTGGTCCCGCCGCCTCGGCGAGGAGCGCGCCTCGCGTGCCTGGCGCTGCCGCGACTTGTGGGACTCCGGGGCCATCGTGGTCCTCGGCTCGGACTGGCCGATCGCCCCGTACCCGCCGCTCGGTGTCATGGGCGGCGCCCGCCACCGCCGCCCCAGCCGCGACCTCACCCAGGACCCGCACGGACCCGAGCAGGCCCTCACCGCCCTCCAGGCCCTCCGGGGCATGACCGTCAACGCCGCCTACGCGGCGGGCGAGGAGCACCTGGCGGGCCGGATCGCCCTCGGCCACCGCGCCGACCTGACGGTCCTCGCCGACGACCCGCTCACCACGGCGGCCACCGAACTCCCGGACCTGCCCGTGCTGCTCACGGTCCTCGACGGCGGGGTGACGCACCGCGACGCGAGCCTGTGACTCCGGTGGACAGGGGGCGGGGCGGGGCCGGCGAGGCGCTCTGGACGGCGCATCCGGGGGTGCGTTAGCTTCCGGCGCCATGAGACTTCTGGGAGTTGGAGTGGGCCTGTGCGCGGCGGCCCTGATGGTGGGGGCGCTGGCCGCCCCCGCCCACGCCGGGGCGGACGCGGCCGGGGAACCGTCCGCCGGGGCCCCGCCGGCGCAGGACTTACGCGGCGCCGGCTGGGCGCTGAAGGACACCGGGAAGGACGTACGCTTCCGCGGGCTCGCGGCCGTCAACCGGGCCACGGCCTGGGTGGCCGGCTCCAAGGGGACGGTGCTGCGCACCATGGACGGCGGCCGCAGCTGGCGTGACGTTTCGCCACCCGGCGCGGTCGCCGAGGGCCTGGAGCTGCGCGACATCGAGGCCTTCGACGCGCGGCGCGCGGTGGCCCTGTCGATCGGGGAGGGCGAGGCCTCCAGGGTGCTGCGCACCGAGGACGGCGGCGCGACCTGGACCGAGACCTTCCGCAACCCCGACCCGCGTGCCTTCTACGACTGCCTGACCTTCTTCGACGCCCGCCACGGCCTGGCGATGAGCGATCCGGTGGACGGCAGGTTCCGCATCCTGTCCACGGACGACGGCGGGCGCAACTGGCGGGTCCTGCCGGCAGCGGGCATGCCCGAGGCGCTGCCCGGCGAGGCGGGCTTCGCCGCGAGCGGCCAGTGCCTGGTCAGCGCCGGCCCGCGGGACGTCTGGCTGGCCACGGGCGGCGGGGCGAGCGCGCGGGTCCTGCACTCCGCGGACCGCGGTCTGACCTGGCGGGTCGCCGAATCCACCGTCCCGGCGGGCGATCCGGCGCGCGGGGTCTTCGCCCTCGCCTTCCGCGACCGTACGAGGGGACTCGCGGTCGGCGGCGACTACCGCACCGGGCAGGCCTCCCCGCAGGCCGCGGCCGTCTCCTCCGACGGGGGACGCACCTGGCGGCAGGCGGCGGCCCCGCCGCCCGCCTACCGCTCGGGCGCGGCCTGGTTCCCGTACAGCCGGGGGACGGCCCTCGCGGTGGGGCCGACGGGCACGGACGTGACCACGGACGGCGGCCGCAGCTGGCGGCCACTGGAGCCGGGCTCCTTCGACACGGTCGACTGCGCGGCGGACACGGGCTGCTGGGCGGCGGGGGAGAAGGGGCGGGTGGCACGGCTGGAACGGCGCTGACCGCACATGCCCTCCACCGTCCCCGCCGTCGCGCCGGCTACGCCACCGGGTTCTCGCGCACCGTCGCCAGGTCCGACGAGGTCTTCGTGGCGATGAACTCGGTGATGCGGTAGGCGCAGACGCCCGCCACCGTGAAGGGGTCCTCGGCCGCGATCCTCTCGATCTCGGCCCGGGACACCCCGCCGGCCAGGATCACGCCCCCGTCGCGCGGGACCTTGCGCCCCGACGCGAGGAAGACGCCCGCGGCGTAGTAGCCGTCCAGCCAGGCGATGTGGGCGTCCATCTCCTCTTCGACGGCCTCGAGGGGTGCGGTGTAGGAGAGCTCCATGACGAACATGATCGCCAGGCTACTCTCGCTCCATCATGACGAGTGTGAACACCCCCGCCGACGAGGCCGAGGCCCGGGCGATACAGGACGAACTGCGCCATCAGGTCGTGCTCACCGAGCCCGGCCCCGCACCCGGCCGCGGGCTGGTCGCGGGAGTGGACGTGGCCTACGACGACGAGCGCGACCTGGTCGCCGCCGCGGCCGTGGTGCTCGATGCCGCCACCCTGGAGGTCGTCGAGGAGGCCACCGCCGTCGGGCACGTGAGCTTCCCGTACGTGCCCGGGCTGCTCGCCTTCCGCGAGCTGCCGACCGTACTGGCCGCCCTCGACGCCCTGACCACCGGGCCCGGCCTCGTCGTCTGCGACGGCTACGGCCTCGCCCACCCGCGCGGCTTCGGCCTCGCCTGCCACCTCGGCGTGGTCACCGGGCTCCCGACGATCGGCGTCGCGAAGAACCCGTTCACCTTCACCTACGAGGAACCGGGCGCCCGGCGGGGCGACGCCGCCGCGCTGCTCGCGGCCGACGGGGCCGAGGTCGGGCGGGCGCTGCGCACGCAGGACGGGATCAAGCCGGTCTACGTCTCCGTCGGGCACCGGGTCTCCCTGGACAACGCCTGCGCGCACGCACTGGCCCTGAGCCCCCGATTCCGGATCCCCGAGACCACCCGGCACGCCGACTCCCTGTGCCGCCGCGCCCTGCGCGAGGCAACCGCCTGAGCCACCGCAGGGTCCACCGCAGGGTTCACCGCACGCGTCAGCGGGCGTCGGCCACCCGGAAGGCGATCCCCGCCTTCTGCAGGCGGGCGATGAGGGCGTCGCCCATCGCCACGGCCGTCGTCAGCTGTCCGACGGCCTCCGGCAGGGCGTCGTAGGCCAGGCACAGCGCCGACTCGGCCAGCATCTTCGCGGTCTCCGTGTAGCCCGGGTCGCCGCCCGACACCTCGGTGAGCACCCGCCGGCCGCCGCCCTCGCCGACGAACCGGAGGCTGAACCAGCTGCGCGCACGGCGTTCCGCGTCCGGCCCCAGGCCCGGCTCCCAGCGGTTCATCAGCCACTGCCGGGCCGGCGGCACCTGCGCCAGGGCCACCGTCGCGCCCAGCGCCGCCGTACCGCCGACCGCGACCGGCAGGTGCTTGACGGAGGCGTAGTGCCGGTAGCGGAAGTCCGGGCCGTACCGCTCCAGGGCGGCCGCCGATCGGGCCACGATCCGCGGGTCCAGGGTGGGCAGCGGCATCGCCCAGGTGCCGGTCTCCCGGCTGAACCGCGGCGCACCCACCGGCCCGCGGGCCCGCCGGCCCAGCAGCCGGGGCTCGTGCAGCCGGCGCTGCCGGGCGGCCGCCACGGTCTGGGGGCCGCGGGACAGCGCGGTCAGCGCGGAGGCCAGGGTCCCGCCGGAGAAGAGGGCGTTGGACCGGACGAACCCGTCCACCGTCAGCGGCACGCCCTCCGGCAGCTGCTTGACCGTGAAGTAGGCCCCGAGGTCGGCGGGGATCGAGTCGAAGCCGCAGGCGTGGACGAGCCGCGCTCCGGTCTCCCGGGCCCGCGCGTCGTGCTCCACGTACATCCGGTCCACGAACTCCGGTTCGCCGGTGAGGTCCACGTAGTCCGTGCCCGCCTCGGCGCAGGCGGCCACGAGCTCGGCCCCGTACCAGACGTACGGTCCCACGGTCGTGGCCAGCACCCGTGTGGAGGCGGCGAGTTCGCGCAGGGCGCCGGCGTCGGCCGCGTCCGCGCGCAGCAGCGGCAGCCCCGCGCACGCCGGATCGATCGCGGCCAGCCGCTCGCGCAGCCGTTCCAGCTTCGCGAGGTCCCGGCCGGCGAGGGCCCACCGGCAGCCGGCGGGCGCGTGCGCGGCCAGGTACTCGGCGGTGAGCGCCCCCACGAACCCGGTGGCGCCGAAGAGCACGACGTCGTAGGCCCGTTCCGGTCGGTCCTGCGGGACCCGTGCGTTCATGAGCGCTCCTCCCAGGTGGTGGCGGTGGTGCCGGTGGCCGAGGCTAGCGTGACGCCCGGCCGCCCGTGCGAGCAGGTGCGCCGAGAACCGCCCGCGGCGGGCACCGCCCGCGACGAGAACTGCCCGCGGCGGGAACCGCCCGAGACGAGAACAGCCCGAGACGAGAACAGCGCCCCGGGAACGGCCTTGCGGCCGCGCCCGGGGCGCTGCGAGAACCGCCGGTCGGCGGATCAGCCCTGCTGGTACAGGCCGAAGAGGTCGACGACGAGGTCGATGTCCTCCCAGCCCTGGTTCCAGAAGTCGACGATGCCGTTGGCCCCGGTGCTCGCCTGGACCAGGTTCGGGACGGTGTCGCCCTTCGTCCAGTTCAGGTTCGAGGAGTTGGGCGGCGTCGGCCAGGTCTCCGTGCCGTTGTCGTAGTCGTCGATCGTGTTCGGGTCCGGGGTGACCGTGAGGAACCCGTCGCCGTTCGTGTTCGTGACCGTGGAGTTCATCACGAAGCCCGTGATGCTCGGCTCGCCGAACGAGAGCGGCATGTAGACGTAGCTACGGGCGCCCAGCGGGCCCCAGGCCCACTGCTGCGCGTCGCGGGTGTCGAGCAGACGCTCCGGCTCGAGCGGCACGAAGGCGCTCGTGCTGTCCTTGCTGTAGTAGCCGACGACGTCGACGACGACGTCGGTGCCCGCCCAGGCGCCGTTGAAGACGCTGATCTTGCCGTCCGCACCGACGGGCACGATCACCGAGTTGGCGATCGTCTGACCGGGGGTGAAGTTCAGGTTCGACGCGGTCGGGGTGGCGCCACCGCTCGGGAAGACCGACAGGTGGCCGGCCTCCTTCGGGTTGGTGACCGTCACGTTGAGCGCCACGGCGGTGATGCCCTGGGGCACGCCGCGCAGGCCGCCGATCTGGGTGGAGAACGTCTTGCGGCCGCCGAGCTGGCCCCTGACCGTGCCGAGGCCCTCGCGGGTGTCGACGAAGCGGGACGGAGTGATCGGGGTGTAGCCGCTGGACGCGGTGGTGCTGAAGTAGCCCGTGACGTCCGCGATCAGGTCGACCGACTGCGAGCCGCGGTTGGCGAGCTCGACGTAGCCGTTCTTGCCGACCGGCACGATGACCAGGTTCGGGACGGTCTGGCCGGCCTTGAAGTTCACGTTCGACGTGGTCGGACGGGTGGTGCCCTCGGCGAAGGCCGTGATGTGGCCGGCGCTCGTGGTGTTGGTGACGGTGATGTTGAGGACCACGGCGGTGACCCCGGCCGGGATCCCCCCGTTGCCGCCGACCTTCACGCGGGTCGAGGTGTACGGGGCGACCTTGCCCTTGGCCACGCCGGTGCCGTCGCGGGTGTCCAGCAGGCGGGTGGGCGCGTACGGGGTGAAGTCCGTGCCCTGGGTGACGAAGGTGACGTCGTTGACGGCCGAGACGGCGTTCGCGGTGTCCTTGACGGTGACCTTGATCGGGTACGAGCCGACCTCGGCGTAGGTGTGGGCCGTGGTCAGCGTGGTCTCGCCGGAGGCGCTGAGCACGTCCGTCTTGCCGTCGCCCCAGGCGATGGTGACCTCGAGCGTGCTCGGGGCGCTCGTGATGACGGTGTCCAGCTCGACCCCGTGCGCCGAGGTGCCGTAGGCGTACACGCCGACCGCGAGGTCGGGGTTGGCGGCGATGGACGGCGCCTGCTGCGCGGTCGCCGCCCCGGCCTTGCCGGCGGGCAGGGCCTTGCGGACGGAGCGCTCGGCGGGGCTGGAGAAGGCGTGGCCCTTCGACTTGGACCCCTTGGTCTTGCCCAGGTCCAGGTCGGGAACGGTCGCACCGTGAGCGTCGGGCTGGGCCGGGTCGGCCTGTGCCACGCCCGGGATGAGACCAACGCCTGCCGCGATGGCGGCGGCGGAAATTACAAGTCGGCGACGGCGCACCGGCCCCCCATTATCTCTGGTTGAACGCTTGAACAAGTTCGAAAGCGTGTTCAGAGTACACAGTCGCGCGGCGATTGATCAGGGGGGTGGCCCTACATCCCGACCTTGCTTTTCCCGCCCTCGACACGCCGGTGCCGGGCGATACCGGCCCAACCCCGCACGGGGGCTTGTGCTCGGTGGAACACGTTCCTAGCATCACCGGTGTTACATCAGTTGTGTCACACAGTCGCACACCACGGACACGATCCACACCGGAGACGCTGGGGGCTCGATGGCAGTGACAGGGAACGGCGGCCGGGACGCCGGCGCGGACGCGGGCGGGCGGGGTCCGCTCGCCGGCCTGCGCGTCGTCGAGCTGGCGGGCATCGGTCCCGGACCGTTCGCCGCCATGCTCCTCGCCGACCTGGGCGCGGACGTCGTACGGGTGGACCGGCCCGGAGGCGGCGGGCTCGCGGTCGACCCCGCCTACGACCTCACCAACCGCGGCAAGCGCTCCGTCCTGGTCGACCTCAAGTCCGCCGACGGGCCCGCCCGCGTCCTGGACCTGGTCGAGCGGGCCGACGTCCTCGTCGAGGGGTTCCGCCCCGGGGTCGCCGAGCGGCTCGGCGTCGGCCCGGCCGAGTGCCACGCCCGCAATCCGAAGCTCGTCTACGGGCGGATGACCGGCTGGGGCCAGGAGGGCCCGCTCGCGCAGACGGCGGGGCACGACATCGCGTACATCGCCGTCACCGGCGCCCTCGGCATGATCGGCAACCCGGGAGAGCCCCCGGCCGTCCCCGCCAACCTGGTCGGGGACTACGCGGGCGGCTCGCTCTACCTCGTGATCGGGGTCCTCGCCGCCCTCCAGCACGCCCGGACCACCGGCACCGGCCAGGTCGTCGACGCGGCCATCGTCGACGGCACCGCCCACCTCACCGCCATGATCCACGGGATGATGGCGGCCGGCGGCTGGCAGGACCGCCGCGGGGCCAACCTGCTCGACGGCGGCTGCCCCTTCTACGGCACCTACGAGACCTCCGACGGCGGGTACATGGCGGTCGGCGCGCTGGAGCAGCAGTTCTACGACACCTTCGTGGACCTCCTCGGCATCACGGACCGGGCCCCGGCCCGCAAGGACATCGCCCGCTGGGGCGAGCTGCGCGAGGTGGTCGCCGCACGCTTCAGGACCCGTACGCGCGAGGAGTGGACGGCGGTCTTCGAGGGCACCGACGCCTGCGTGGCGCCCGTACTCTCCCTGCGCGAGGCCCCGCACCACCCGCACCTGGCCGCCCGCGGGACCTTCACCGACTTCGGCGGGATGGTCCAGCCCGCCCCCGCGCCCCGGTTCTCCGCGACCCCGGCCGCCGTCACGGGAGGCCCCGCCCAGCCGGGGGCGCACACCGAATCCGTGGCCGCCGACTGGGACGTACCGGCCCTGCTCCCGAAGGACGCCTGATGGAACTGTCGATGATGCTCGACTACGCCGGTGACCCGCGGGAGGCGGCGGACCGGGCGGCCGAGCTGGAGAACGCCGGCCTCGACGCCGTGTGGGTGGCGGAGGCCTGGGGCTTCGACTCCCCGACGATCATGGGCTACCTCGCCGCACGCACCGAGCGGCTGAAGATCGGCTCGGCGATCCTCAACGTCTACTCGCGCACCCCCGGCCTGATCGCCCAGACGGCCGCCGGACTGGACGCGCTCTCCGGCGGCCGGGCGCTGCTCGGCCTCGGCGCCTCCGGCCCGCAGGTCGTCGAGGGCTGGCACGGGAAGCCGTACGACAAGCCGCTCGGCCGCACCCGCGAGACCGTCGGGCTGTGCCGACGCATCTGGCGCCGCGAGACCATCGACCACCACGGCATCACCGACATGCCGCTGCCCCCGGAGCGGGGCACCGGGCTCGGCAAGCCACTGAAGATCCTCACCCGGCCGGTGCGCGACACGATCCCCGTCTACATCGCCTCGCTCGGCCCGGCCAACGTACGCCTGACCGCTGAGATCGCTGACGGCTGGCTGCCCACCCTCTTCATCCCCGAGAAGGCCGCGGCGGTGTGGGGCGGACCCCTCGCCGAGGGCGCGGCGAAGCGGGCGCCGGGGCTCGGCCCGCTGCAGACCGTCGCCGGGGGGCTGCTCGCCATCGGCGAGGACGCGGCCGCCGTACGGGACCTGGCACGCCCGCAGATCGCCCTGTACGTCGGCGGCATGGGCGCGGTCGGCAAGAACTTCTACAACGACCTCGCCGTGGCCTACGGCTACGAGGAGGAGGCCCGGAAGATCCAGGAGCTCTACCTCTCCGGCCGCAAGCGCGACGCGGCCGCCGCCGTACCGGACGAGTTCTGCGAACTGATGACCCTGTGCGGGCCCGAAGGCTACGTGCGCGAGCGCGTCGAGGCCTTCCGGGAGGCGGGCGTCACCATGCTCAACGTCACGCCCGTCGGCCCCGAGCCGGCCCGGCTGATCGAAACCGTCAAGAACTGGCTTTAGGGAGCCGACCGATGAAACGCCAGATCTTCGACGCCGACCACGAGGCGTTCCGCGAGACCGTGCGCACCTTCCTCACCAAGGAGGTGCTGCCGCACTACGAGCAGTGGGAGAAGGACGGCATCGTCAGCCGCGAGGCGTGGCGGGCCGCGGGCCGGCAGGGGCTGCTCGGCCTCGCCGTCCCCGAGGAGTACGGCGGCGGTGGGAACACCGACTTCCGCTACGCCGCCGTGATCGCCGAGGAGTTCACCCGCGCGGGCGCCCCGGGGCTGGCCATCGGCCTGCACAACGACATCATCGGGCCGTACCTGACCTCGCTCGCCACCGAGGAGCAGAAGCGCCGCTGGCTGCCCGGCTTCTGCTCCGGGGAGACCATCACCGCCATCGCGATGACCGAGCCGGGCGCGGGCTCCGACCTCCAGGGCATCCGGACCACCGCCGAGGACCGCGGCGACCACTGGGTGCTGAACGGCTCCAAGACCTTCATCTCCAACGGCATCCTCGCCGACCTGGTGATCGTGGTCGCGAAGACCACCCCCGAGGGCGGGGCGCACGGACTCTCGCTGCTGGTCGTCGAGCGCGGCGCGGAGGGCTTCGAGCGCGGCCGCAACCTCGACAAGATCGGCCAGAAGTCCCAGGACACCGCCGAACTGTTCTTCCACGACGTACGCGTCCCGAAGGAGAACCTGCTCGGCGAGCTGAACGGCGCCTTCGTCCACCTGATGACCAATCTCGCGCAGGAGCGGATGGGCATCGCGATGGCCGGCATCGCGGCCGCCGAGTACCTGCTGGAGATCACCACCCAGTACGTGAAGGAGCGCGAGGCCTTCGGGCGCCCGCTGTCCAAGCTCCAGCACATCCGCTTCGAGATCGCGGAGATGGCCACCGAGGTCGCCGTCACCCGGACCTTCCTCGACCGGTGCATCACCGACCACTCGAACGGCGAACTGGACCACGTGCACGCCTCGATGGCCAAGTGGTGGGCCACCGAACTGCAGAAGCGCGTCGCCGACCGCTGCCTGCAGCTCCACGGCGGATACGGATACATGACCGAATACCGGGTCGCGCGGGCCTTCACCGACGGCCGGATCCAGACCATTTACGGCGGCACGACCGAGATCATGAAAGAGATCATCGGCCGCTCCCTCCTCGGCTAAGACCCAGACCTCCCGAAAGGCTTGACCAGTGAGCACCGAAGCTTACGTATACGACGCGATCCGCACCCCGCGCGGCCGCGGCAAGGCCAATGGCGCCCTGCACGGCACCAAGCCGATCGATCTCGTCGTCGGGCTCATCGACGCCCTGCGCGAGCGCAACCCCGGCCTGGACCCCGCCACCATCGACGACATCGTGCTCGGCGTCGTCGGCCCGGTCGGCGACCAGGGCTCCGACATCGCCCGGGTCGCGGCCATCGCCGCCGGTCTCCCGGACACCGTGGCCGGCGTACAGGAGAACCGCTTCTGTGCCTCCGGCCTGGAGGCCGTCAACCTGGCCGCCGCCAAGGTCCGCTCCGGCTGGGAGGACCTGGTCCTGGCGGGCGGCGTGGAGTCCATGTCCCGCGTCCCGATGGCCTCGGACGGCGGCGCCTGGTTCAACGACCCGATGACGAACTGGGACGTCAACTTCGTCCCGCAGGGCATCGGCGCCGACCTGATCGCCACGATCGAGGGATTCTCCCGGCGCGACGTGGACGAGTACGCGGCCCTCTCCCAGGAGCGCGCCGCCGCCGCCATCAAGGACGGCCGCTTCGCCAAGTCGGTCGTCCCGGTCACCGACCGCAACGGCCTGGTCGTCCTGGACCACGACGAGTTCGTCCGCCCGGGCACCACCGCGGACACCCTCGCCAAGCTGAAGCCCTCCTTCGCGGACATCGGCGAGCTGGGCGGCTTCGACGCCGTCGCGCTGCAGAAGTACCACTGGGTCGAGAAGATCGACCACGTCCACCACGCGGGCAACTCCTCCGGCATCGTCGACGGTGCCTCGCTCGTCGCCATCGGCTCCCGCGAGGCGGGCGAGCGCAACGGACTGACCCCGCGCGCCCGGATCGTCTCGGCCGCCGTCTCCGGATCCGAGCCCACCATCATGCTCACCGGCCCCGCCCCGGCCACCCGCAAGGCCCTCGCCAAGGCCGGTCTGACCATCGACGACATCGACCTGGTCGAGATCAACGAGGCCTTCGCCGGCGTCGTCCTGCGCTTCGTCAAGGACATGGGCCTGTCCCTCGACAAGGTCAACGTCAACGGCGGCGCCATCGCGCTCGGCCACCCGCTCGGCGCCACCGGCGCGATGATCCTCGGCACGATCGTCGACGAGCTGGAGCGCCAGGACAAGCGCTACGGCCTCGTCACCCTCTGCGTCGGCGGCGGCATGGGCGTCGCCACCATCGTCGAACGCCTCTGAACCGTCCTGTATCCCCGCCCCCCGGACCTTCCGAAACGAAAGCAGTGACCATGAGCGAGTCCACCACGATCCGCTGGGAACAGGACGAGACCGGCGTCGTCACCCTGATCCTCGACGACCCGGGCCAGTCCGCCAACACGATGAACCAGGCCTTCAAGGACTCGATCGCGGCGATCGCCGACCGCGCCGAGGCCGAGAAGGACTCCATCCGCGGCATCATCTACACCTCCGCCAAGAAGACCTTCTTCGCGGGCGGCGACCTCAAGGACATGATCCGGCTGCGCCCCGAGCACGCGCAGCTCGCCTTCGACACCGGCACCGAGATCAAGCGCTCGTTGCGCCGCATCGAGACCCTCGGCAAGCCCGTCGTCGCCGCGATCAACGGCGCCGCCCTGGGCGGCGGTTACGAGATCTGCCTCGCCTCCCACCACCGCGTCGCCCTCGACGCCCCCGGCTCCAAGATCGGCCTGCCCGAGGTCACCCTCGGCCTCCTCCCGGCCGGCGGCGGCGTCACCCGTACCGTGCGCCTGATGGGCATCGCCGACGCGCTGCTCAAGGTGCTGCTCCAGGGCACCCAGTACAACCCGAAGCGCGCCCTCGACAACGGTCTGGTCCACGAACTGGCCGCCACCCCCGAGGAGATGCTCGCCAAGGCGCGCGCCTTCATCGACGCGAACCCCGAGTCGAAGCAGCCCTGGGACGTGCCCGGCTACCGCATCCCGGGCGGCACGCCGTCGAACCCGAAGTTCGCCGCCAACCTCCCGGCCTTCCCGGCCAACCTGAAGAAGCAGCTGAACGGGGCCCCGTACCCGGCCCCGCGCAACATCCTGGCCTGCGCCGTCGAGGGCGCCCAGGTGGACTTCGAGACCGCGCTGACCATCGAGGCCCGCTACTTCACCGAGCTGGTCACCGGCCAGACCGCCAAGAACATGATCCAGGCCTTCTTCTTCGACCTCCAGGCCGTCAACGCGGGCCGCAGCCGCCCGCAGGGGATCGAGCCGCGCCAGGTCCGCAAGGTCGCCGTCCTCGGCGCCGGGATGATGGGCGCGGGCATCGCGTACTCCTGCGCCCGCGCGGGCATCGAGGTGGTGCTGAAGGACGTCAGCGCCGAGGCCGCCGCCAAGGGCAAGGCGTACTCCGAGAAGCTCCTGGACAAGGCCGTCTCCCGGGGCCGGAGCACCGAGGCGCAGCGCGCCGAGCTGCTCGCCCGGATCACCCCGACCGCGGACGCGGCCGACCTGGCGGGCTGCGACGCCGTCATCGAGGCCGTCTTCGAGGACACCGCCCTCAAGCACAAGGTGTTCCAGGAGATCCAGGACGTCATCGCGCCCGACGCACTGCTGTGCTCCAACACCTCCACCCTGCCGATCTCCGGCCTCGCGGAGGGCGTGAAGCGGCCCGCCGACTTCATCGGGCTGCACTTCTTCTCGCCCGTCGACAAGATGCCGCTCGTCGAGATCATCAAGGGGGAGCAGACCGGGGACGAGGCCATCGCCCGCGCCTTCGACCTGGTCCGCCAGATCAACAAGACCCCGATCGTGGTCAACGACTCGCGCGGCTTCTTCACCTCCCGCGTCATCGGCCAGTTCATCAACGAGGGCGTGGCCATGGTCGGCGAGGGCATCGAGCCCGCCTCCATCGAGCAGGCCGCCGCCCAGGCCGGCTACCCGGCCAAGGTGCTCTCCCTGATGGACGAGCTCACCCTGACCCTGCCGCGCAAGATCCGCAACGAGTCCCGCAAGGCCTTCGAGGCCGAGGGCCGGACCTGGACCGAGCACCCCGCCGACACCGTCATCGACCGGATGGTCGACGAGTTCGGCCGCCCGGGCCGCAGCGGCGGCGCCGGCTTCTACGAGTACGACGAGACGGGCAAGCGCGCCCGCATCTGGCCGGGCCTGCGCGAGCACTTCGCCAAGCCGGACGCCGAGATCCCCTTCGAGGACATGAAGGAGCGGATGCTCTTCTCGGAGGCGGTCGACACCGTCCGCTGCCTCGACGAGGGCGTCCTCACCTCGATCGCCGACGCCAACATCGGCTCCATCATGGGCATCGGCTTCCCGGCCTGGACCGGCGGCGTGATCCAGTACATCAACGGCTACGAGGGCGGCCTGCCCGGCTTCGTAGCCCGTGCGCGCGAGCTCGCCGCCACCTACGGCGAGCGCTTCACCCCGCCGGCGTCGCTGGTCGCGAAGGCCGAGCGGGGCGAGACGTACGCGGACTGACCGCGCGGCACCCCCGGGACCGCCCCTGAGCGGGCCCGGGGGTGTCCTTCCGGTCAGCCCTCGAACGCGGCCAGGCGGGCGAACAGTGCGTGCTGCCGCGCGCCGTCCGGAGCGGACCAGCCGGCCAGCACCCGGCACCCCGCGCCGTCACCGGCGGGAGCGGGACGCAGCACCCGGCACACGGTCAGGGTCGACACCGGGCCTTCCTGCATCATCGGGCCCACGGTGACGAGGCTCGCGTCGGCGGTGTCCGTCACGGCCCCGGGGCCGGTCAGGCCCTGCGGCACCCCGGCCCCCTCGGTACGGACCTCGACCGCAGGGTCGGGGATGCCGCTCTCGTTCTGGTCCTGGGCCGTCGTGCGTCCGGCCAGCAGGGCCAGCAACTGCTCGACCAGGACGAAGTCGTGGGCCCCGTCGTAGATCCAGCGACGGCCCAGCACACCGTGCTCGGAGGTGCCGATCAGGCCGTCCGCGGCGGACGCCAGCGGCGCCCCGCGGTACGTCATCGGGACCTGGTAGGTGACGGGGGAGTCCCCCGAGGTGTCGGTGACCACCATGAACTCGATGCCCACATCGCCCGCGGGGTCGTCGAGCCGGAAACCGCCGGCCTTGGCGAGCACCGGTGCGTCCCCGCCCCGGTACCAGGGCTTCGACGGCATCCAGGCGGCGAGGAGTTCGAGCTTTCCGGGTGACATGGTGGTGCGGTGAATGACTGCCATGATCCATAACCTACCGGGGTGGCAAGGGGGTTGACCGGCGGCCCGGCCCCGGTCACGGGGGCGCGGTCACGGGGTGTTCCCGGACGGCGATCCTGGCCAGCTTCGTCAGCATCATGCCGTTGCGCACGGCAACGAGATAGTCCACCGGCAGCCCGTGCATGCGGGTGCCGGGACCCCGCAGCGGATGCCAGTCGAGGGTGAAGAGCGTGTTCCCGCCCCAGGGGTCCAGGTTCATGGCGATGCGGGCCGCACCGAAGGGCTCGGCCCGGGCTTCCAGCTCCAGGCGCCGCTGCGGTTCGCAGACGCGGACGACGCACGTGTCGTCGAGGGTCAGCGGGCCGGCGCCGACGCGGACCCGCAGCCGGGCACCCACGTCGGGCCAGTGCGGGTCCGCCGCGAGGACCTCCCGGGTTCCCGTCACCCACTCCCCGTAGCGGTGCCCGTCGGCCAGGAGGCGCCAGACCTCGGCGGGCGGGCTCAGGATCAAACGGCGGTTGCGCGCCACGGCGGTCACGCTCCTTCCGGACGGTGGCCGGGCCGTCGCGCCGCCCTGCCCACACCCACCCTCACGCCGTACGCCCGCTCCCGCAGTCCGGCAGACCCGTACGGCTGTCACGGACACCGCCCGGCCTGTCCGGCGCCGGTCCGGTGCCGGACCGGGACCCGTCAGCCGGGCTCCGAGACGAAGGCCGCCCGCAGCTCCTCCCGCAGGGACCGCTGGAAGGCCGTCACCAGCGCCTGGACCACCATCGGCTGCATGTGCGCCGACAGCGCCTTCATCGACTCCACCCGCTCCGGATCGCTCTCGTCCCGCGTGAACGGCCCCCACACCTCGTCCCGGAACAGCGCCGTCAGCTCGTGCGCGGCCGACCTGGTGTGCTCCAGCAGCACCTTGCGCGCCGCCAGGATCGTCTCGTGCGCGATCGGCACGTCCAGCAGCGCGACCCCCAGCCGCAGCAGCCCCACGTCCACCCGGAACCCGTCGCCCGAGGCGGCGAGCACGTTCATCGCCGTCAGCCGCCGGACGTCGGTGTCCGACAGGCTCCGCCCGGCCCGCTTCTCCAGCTCCTCGCGCGAGACCTCCTGGGCCGCGTCCGGGGCCCAACTGGCCACCATCGCACGGTGGATCGCCAGGTCGTGCGCGCTCAGGTCGTCGGGCAGCGCGTCCAGATAGCGCTCGATCGCGGACAGGGTCATGCCCTGGTGCTGGAGCTCCTCGATCAGCGCCAGCCGGGACAGGTGCTCCGGCCCGTAGTGCCCCACCCGACGAGGACCGATCACGGGAGGGGGCAAAAGCCCGCGGGTGCTGTAGAACCGTACGGTGCGCACGGTGACGCCCGCCCTGGCCGCCAGCTCGTCGACGGTGAGCATCGGCTCGGTTGCCTGGTCGGCCATCGTCTGCGCCTCGCTCTCTGCTCCACAGCTTGGGTTCAACAGTATTGCTGTCGCACCAACGATGTGAAACGGCCAGGAGCTGCCCATGACCACGAACCTGCGACTGCCCGGACGACCCGAAGAGATCACCCTCCCCGCCCTGCTGGCCCGCAACGCCGCCGAGCACGGGGACCTCCCCGCCCTCTCGTGGCGCGCCGGCCCCGACTCGGCCGACTGGGCGACCCTCACCTGGAGCGAGGTCCGCCGCAAGGTGGCCGTCCTCGCCTCCGGCTACGCCGCCCTCGGTGTCGAGCGCGGCGAGCACGTCCTGATGATGATGGGCAACCGTCCCGAGCACTGGCTCAGCGACCTCGCCCTCGTCCACCTCGGCGCCGTGCCCGTCACCGTGTACGGGACCTCCGCGCCCGAGCAGATCGCCCACATCGCCCGCCACAGCCGGGCCCGGGTCGCCGTCGTCGAGGGCGCCCGCGAACTCCTGCGGTGGGAGCCGCTGCTGGCCGACCCCGGCGTGCCCCTGGAACGCCTCGTCGTGGCCGAGGCCGCCGACGCGGGCGGGCACTCCACGTACGGCTCCCTGCACGCGAGCGGGGCCCGGATCCACCGCGCCGACGCCTTCGAGAAGGCCTGGCGGGAGACGCGCCCCGAGGACCCGCTGACCGTCGTCTACACCTCCGGCACCACCGGCGACCCCAAGGGCGTGCGGCTGACCCACCGCAACCTCATGCTCCAGGCGATCCGCCTCGACCGCCACGTCGACCTGCCCGAGCACGCCGAGCACCTCTGCTACCTGCCCTTCGCGCACATCGCCGAGCGGGTCCTCGGCATCTACCTGCCCCTGCTGCGGGCCGCGCACGTACGGCTGTGCGCCGACCCCACCGCCGTCGCGGGGGCGGTCCGCGAACTGCACCCGGTGCAGTTCTTCGGCGTGCCCCGGGTGTGGGAGAAGCTCGCCGCCTCGGTCCGCGCGGTCCTCGCGCAGCTCCCCGAGGCGCAGCGCACGGCCATCGAGGCCGCGAACGACCTGGCCCGCGCCCGGGCCGGCCACCGGGAGCGCGGTGAGGAGGTGCCGGCCGCGCTCGAAGCCTCGTACGCCGGGGCGAAGGAACAGGTGCTGGACCCGCTGCTGCGCCTGGCCGGCCTGGACCGGCTGGTCTGGACGGCCAGCGCGACCGCACCGATGCCGATCGACGTGGTCCGTTTCTGGGCCGGCTGGGGCGTCACGATCATGGACGCCTGGGGGCTCACCGAGACGGCCGGCGTGTGCACGGTCAACAGCCCGGACGGCTTCCGGCTCGGCTCGGTGGGCCGCCCGATCGAGGGGCTGGAGCTGAGGCTCGCCGAGGACGGGGAGATCCTCACCCGCGGCGCGACCGTCTTCGGCGGCTACCTGCGGCCGGACGGCACGGTGGAGAGCGCCTCCGACGCCGATGGCTGGTTCCCCACCGGGGACGTGGGCCGCCTCGACGAGGACGGATTCCTCTGGCTGACCGACCGCAAGAAGGAACTGATCATCACCTCGAACGGCAAGAACGTCTCGCCGGCGCTGGTGGAGAACACCGTCAAGGAGCACCCCCTGATCGGCCAGGCCATGGTCCACGGCGACGGCCGCTCCTACCTCGTCGCCCTGCTGGTCCTGGACCCCGAACTGGCCCCGGTCTGGGCCGCGGCCCGCGGCATCGAGCCCGCCACCCCGGCCGCGCTCGCCGCACACCCGGCCGTCCGGGAGGAGATCGCCCGCGCGGTCGAGGCGGCCAACGCCCGGCTCAACCGGACCGAACAGATCAAGCGGTACCGGCTGCTGACCGAGGAGTGGGGCCCCGACACGGGAGAACTCACCCCCTCCCTCAAACTCCGCCGCCGCGTGATCCGCGACAAGTACGGCGCACTGATCGACGGACTCTACGAGGAACCGTACGAGGCCCCGTGACGGGCTGAACGACGCCACCGCACCCGGGGGGACGGTCCGGGTGCGGTGCGCGGCCGCCAGCGGCCGATCAGCGGGTAGTGGCCGGAGAGGGACCGAGCGGGTGCTCACCGCCGCAGCCGAATCGGCGAAACGTTCGGGCAGCGTGCACATCGATCAGCAGAGCGGGTGCTGCCATCGCAGGTCTGCGGAGCCGCCGATCCAGTACGTGCGTGAGCGCACGGTGACCTTGGCGAGGCCGGTCCCGGTGGCCAGGGACCCGATGGTGGCGAGGACGATGCCGCCGGGCCGGGCCTGGCGAACCCACGTGTAGGGGATGCGCCGGACACCGCAGGTGGCGATCACACGGTCGTACGGGGCGCGGCGGGGCAGGCCGAGCAGTCCGTCCCCTGTGACGGTCCAAGTGGAGAACCCGGCGGTCTCCAGGGCTGCGTCGGCGCGCGCGGCGACGGCCAGGTCGACCTCGATCGTGGTGACGTTGTCCTCGCCCGGGCGGTGGCACAGCAGGGCCGTGGAGTACCCGGTCCCGGTGCTGATCTCCAGCACGCGGTGCCCGTCCTCGATCTCCAGTTCCTCGATCATCTCCAGCACCAGCTGCGGGACGGTGGACGACGAGGTAGGGATGCCCGGTACCGGGCCCGGCGTCTGGTCGGCAGTGAGGTGGTTGTCGAGCTGCGTGACGAGGGACTCGTCGGAGTACGCAATCCTGACCCACTCCGCCGGGTCGGTACCGGCGGCGGTGACCGGCCGCCAGAGCCCGTTGCCGGCGGGCAGGAAGACGCCCGGGTTCAGGAACCGCTCGCGGGGGCGGTCGCGGACCTCGGCAGTAGGCACCTGCTCCGGGACCGGGCCGGGGCCGTGCCGGCGCAAGCCCTCGTGCGATCGGGCCAGCGCATCACCGAGATCGCGGGCCTGTTCGAGGGTGAGGTCGGTCCCCTGGACGTGCTCGCCGTCCAGGTCGCCGGCCACCCTCTGTCCGAGGCCACGGCCCACCACCTGCTCACTCACACCGCCGGGCTGCCGCTGCGAGCCGATCTGAGGAACCTCTACGGCACCGCCCCCCAGGACATCCGCGACGGAGTCCTCCACGAAGCACTTCACCGCCGACCCGGCGAAGCCGTCGAGCCCTCACCTCGCACACGCCGATGAGGTCCCTGGAGGTCGGCGCCAAGCCGACCAGCCAGTACGAGCTGCCGCTGGGGAGGAAGTGGGCCGCCCCGAGGGCTGGCATCCGCGCCTGACCCTATGGGCCCAGGAGGTACGCCAACCGAGTGGTGAACACCGCTTTCGTGACACTCCCGGTCCTGTGGACGTTTCTCATCCTTGAGGCGCGCCGTCGTTCCTGATGACTGCCTTGTGGACGTCGTGGATGAGGTGTTCCTGCGCCTCGGTGAGGCTGCAGGTGACGGGGTGCCTGAAGCCGGGGTCGACTTTCTCCGGCCGCCTTCACCGATACCTCCAGGGGTACCGGGCAGAACGGGCCGGCACCCCACCAGGACGGAACCCGCACCATGACCCACCCCCGCACCCTCGACGCCCACCAGGCCAGCAGCCGCCTGCACGAACCGATCGTCCTGGACGTCCGCACCCCCGGCGAATACGCCACCGGCCACCTCCCCGGTGCCCTCAACATCCCCCTTGACCACCTCACCCGCGCCCTGCCCGACATCCGCGCGGCCGCCGCCCGCGGAGACATCCTCGTCGTCTGCGCCTCCGGCGCCCGCTCCGAGAGCGCCTGCGACACCCTCGCCGACAACGGCATCACCACCGCCACCCTCACCGGAGGCACCGGAGCCTGGGCCGCCGGCGGCCACCCCCTCGACCACCCCCAAGGCGCCACCCGCACCATGGAGCATGGAACGCCAGGTCCGTCTCACCGCCGGCGCCGTCGTCCTGACCGGCCTCGCACTGGGCCGCCTGCGCCCCGCCTTCCGCCTCGCCTCCGCGGGCGTCGCCGTCGGCCTGGCCTTCTCCTCCCTCACCAACACCTGCGGCATGGCCGCCCTGCTCGCAAAACACCCCCACAACCGCCCCGCCAGGGCGACCTGGAGGCCACCCTTGCCGCCCTCCGCAACCACTGACCCAGAGGTCGGATACCCCCTGGGGTACCGTGGGACGAGAATGCAACGGCCCGGGAGGCGCCAGTGAAGGTCGACGACGACGCAGTCAACGCAGTCCTCAACCGACTGCGCCGCGCTCAAGGGCAGCTCGCCGGCGTCATCGCCATGATCGAAGCCGGACGCGACTGCAAGGACGTCGCCACCCAGCTCGCGGCGGTCTCCAAGGCCCTGGACCGCGCCGGCTTCAAGATCGTCGCCAGCGGCATGCGCCAGTGCATGACCGACGTCGGCGAGAACCAGGCCCCCATGACGGAGGAAGAACCCGAAAGGCTCTTCCTCGCCCTCGCCCTCGCCTGACCCGCCTCCGCACCAGAACGGACCGGCCCCCTCACCATGGCCGACGTGGCGCCACGGCGTGGAGCCGGCCGTGCCGCAACAGTAGGGAGGCGGCACCGTCGGCCCGCGCTACCTCCGCTGGACGGCCGAAGTCGTGGGGACCGGACGGATGGTGTACTCCACCGACTACCCCTTCACCTACGGGTTCCGCCCCGGCGGTTTCCCCTTCGTGGACACCGGCGCCGGCGTCGCCCGGTCCTTCCTGGAGGGCGCCCCCCTTCGCGGACGAACAGAAGGCCGACATCGCGCACTGCAACTGGGAACGTTCTGTGTCCCGCGGCGCAGACCAGGGGGCACGGTACGAACCGACCAGCCAGCGGGTCCACCGGATCCACTGACCCCCGCCCACCGTGAACCTCCCGGCGGACCCGCCCCCGCTAGACTTGCAGAGTTATGCAATTTACTAGTTCTGGATCTAATGGGCGGGGGTTGCGGTGTGGCCGGGTTCGAGGAAGCGGCGCTGGAACGGGTCCGCATGGCGCGGGCTCGTCTCCAGGCTGCGCGGGAAGCTGGCGATGCCTTCGAGGAGGCGCAGGCCGCGGAGGAGCTGGAGGACGCACTGCGCGTGGCCCACGATCACGGGGTGGCCACCGACGCCGGGGCCAGGCACGGCCTGCACTCCTTGACCCGCAGCAGCCGAAGCGCCGTCCAGCTGTATGAGATCACCTATCTCGGTACCGGTCCCGAGCCGGATGTCCGTATGGTCGCGGCCAGGGAAGTCGCGGCCGTCATTGAGCATGCCGACGAGCACGGCATGCAGATCCTGATCCGCCCGGGCCCCCGCCCGCTCCGGGAGCCGGACACCAGAGAGGAAGACGCGTGATGACGGACAACCCGCCCACGAAGAACACGGAGGCGGACCAGGAGAAGTGGAAGGAAAAGGGCGTCGCCATGCGGGCCTTCTTCTATATCTTCGGCACGCACGTATTCGCCGGGTTCATCTGGCTGCTGTTCTACCTGGGCCAGCACGCCCAGAAGTGAGATCTTGTCGGGCGGACACCACGGGCCGATGTGCGCCCCGGTGTCCCGCCCCAAAGCCGAGAGCCCTCGCCCAGGCATGCCGCGAGCCACGGCCGACCGCCGCCGCGGCGCGACAGACCAGGGCTCCCTGCTGCAGGTTCAGGACGTGAGGAAAGGCCGCGGGTTCGAGTTTCCGAAGGGGGCTCGTAGCCGGACTCGCGGGTGGTGCGTCCATAACGGTACCGGGGCGGGCCCGGGTTCGTCCGAGTATGCCTCTGCGCCGCGCGCCGCGAAGCCGGGCGGCGCGTCGACGGGCACCTCGCGGGGCGAATGTTAGGGCACGGGAGGTTGATTCCTGCCGGATTCCCGATGTTCCCGTAACTCCTGGCGGCGTGTGGGTAGCGTCTACGGTCATCACTCGGCCGGGGCGTGAGGCCGGCCGGGGTCGCCCAAGACAGAAGGAGCGGTACTGATGCTGACTGTGGAGACGTCTCTGAAGGAGGCGATGACCTCGATCGAGGGGAGCGTGGCGGCCGCGCTGGTCGACTACACGAGCGGGATGGCGCTGGGAACGCTGGGCGGGGGCAAGGACCTCGATCTGACGGTGGCCGCAGCGGGGAACACCGATGTGATCCGGGCGAAAGTCCGCACGATGGAGATGCTGGGCCTCAAGGACGACATCGAGGATGTGCTGATCACCCTCGGTAGCCAGTACCACCTCCTGCGGCTGATCAGGGGCCGCGGGGGCAACGGCCTGTTCCTGTACATCGTCCTGGACAAGGGCCGGGCGAACCTGGCCATGGCCCGGCACCAGCTCAGGCGCATCGAGAGGGAACTGGAGCTGTAGCCGTCCCCTTGTTTCCCGGCTCCGCTTGCCCACGAATTGAAAGAGTCTTCAACTCGGCACATCCGAATGTGATCAAGTCAGGGCGGGCCGGGCCGGGAGACGGGAGGATGGCTGGAGCCGGGCACCGAAAATCCGGCAGGTCCAGCTGCCGGCCCTGGAATGGTCGAACCGCGGGTTGGGAGTGTTGTCGCATGCAGGTGCCGCTGTACCAGGCCAAGGCGGAGTTCTTCCGCATGCTCGGGCATCCCGTCCGGATCCGTGTACTGGAGCTGCTCCAACACGGTCCTGTACCCGTACGCGAACTCCTGAACGTGATCGAGATCGAACCATCGAACCTCTCCCAGCAACTCGCAGTACTGAGACGGTCCGGCATCGTGATCTCCATCCGTGACGGCTCCACCGTCAGCTACGCCCTCGCCGGCGGCGACGTGGCGGAACTCCTGCGCGCCGCACGGCGCATCCTCACCGAACTCCTGGCCGGACAGAATGAACTCCTCGCCGAACTCCGGCACACCGACAGCTCGGCGCAGGCGGGGTCCTCGGCCCTCCCCCCTCCGGGGAGATGACCTCCGGCCGGAGGGGTGGGTTGCCGATGTTGCGGTGCTTCTGCGACTGCGCCGGCGCTTCTGCGAGGACGTCCCCGGCTGACCGGGTTCAGTGCCTGGGTCGGCCCCATTCCGTTCCGCCTGCTCCGCCCAGCTGGGCCGCGAACATTCGGTGAGGGTGGGGGAGTGGGGGTGGGACCGGTGCACGAGATGGGTCTGGCGGCGTAGGGGCTGACCGCGGCTCTGGGCGGCTACCGCGCCACCGTGTCGCCGCGGCACGGCGACGGAACTCACGGGAGTCACGACAGAGCGGCCGCCTTCCGGTGTCAGAAGCGCAGGTGAACCCGCACTGACGGAAGACGGCCGCCGTATGTGGGGTGCGGGCCCCGCAGGGCCGGCACCGTGGGGCACCGTTCAGGCGTGGCGGCTGGCCTTGAGGTCGGCCAGGAGTTCGGCCTGGCCTTCCAGGACGCCGGAGAGGATGCCGCGGGCCACCTTCAGGAGCTCGGCGAGCTGGGGGCTGGTGAGCTTGTAGTACACGTTGGAGCCTTCGCGGCGGGTGATCACCAGGTTGGCCTTGCGCAGGACGGCGAGCTGCTGGGAGAGGCTCGCGGCTTCCACCCCGACCTCGGGCAGCATCTCGGCGACGGCGTGCTCGCGTTCGGACAGGAGTTCCAGGACGCGGATGCGGACCGGGTGCCCCAGCGTTTTGAAGAACTCTGCCTTGAGCTGGTACAGCGGTGTGCTCACCTGGGTACCTCGGTCGTGACTGCCCATCTCATCCACCCGGAACCGTTCCTTCGTAGGGGCATCCGTTCGCCCCTCTTCACACCTTGCGGCCTCCACAATTGCAGATCCCTGCAACTCGCGGGACCCGGCGGGGCGCCTTCGTGACGTTCGGCCCCGAGACGTGGGTCCTTCGCCGGTCAGGCCTTCTTGAGGAACTCGGTCTTCAGGACCAGGCCCTTGACCTTCTTCGTGTTGCACTCGACCTCGCCGGGGCGGGAGGTGAGGCGGATGTTCTTGACCAGGGTGCCGCGCTTGAGGGTCTCGGAGGTGCCCTTGACCTTCAGGTCCTTGGTCAGGGTGACCGAGTCCCCGTCCTCCAGGACGGTGCCGTTGGAGTCCTTGAAGATGATGTCGCTCATGGCGTAGGTGTCCTTCGTCGCTGTTCTTGTGGAGGGTGGTGCTGGTATCAGGTGAGGGTGGGTGCCTCGGGGGACTGCGGAGCGGGCCAGTCGTCGGTGGTCCACTGCTTGAGGGTGCCGTGGGCGCCGTGGGCGGCCAAGGCTGCGGCGAGGTCGCAGTGGACGGGGACGGGCGGGCAGGTGGCGTCGGGGACGAGGGAGCCGTCCGCGGGTATCGCGGCGAGCTCGAGTCTGCGGCCGTTTTCGGCGAGGCGGCGTGCGGCTTGGGCGACGGCGATCTGCCCGCCGGCCGACCAGCCCAGCAGGCCGGTGAGGTCGAGGACGACCGGGCCGGTGCCCCTCGCGATCGCCCAGCCGATGGCGCCGGTGAACCGGTCGGTGGCGTCCGCGCCGAGATACCCGGCCAGGGACAGCACGCCCAGGTCCTGGCGGGTGGTGTAACGCCATTCGATCGTCATCGTCAGCTCCTCGGGTTCACAGGGGAAGGGTGATCCAAATGGCTTTGCCGCGTCCGTCCGCATCCGCCCGTACGACGGCGGTGCCGCCGAGCTCCATCGTCATCTCCACCACCATGGCCAGACCGCTGCGCGGGGCGGTGGCAAGGCCATCGAACAGGGCGGGCAGGTAGGGGTGGCGGTCGTGGACAGCGAACGCGAACGCCCCCGGCCCGTGCGCGTAGGTGACCGTGATGATCGGGGACGTCACGGCGGCGTGGCGGACGGCGTTGGTGACCAGCTCGGCCAGGATCAGCAGCGCCGGACCGACACTCGGGTGGCGAAGGCCCACCCCGCACTCGACGAGGGCAAGCTCGGTGGTCTCGCGGGCGATGCGGACGGCCGAGCCCATGGCCGGCACGTCCAGCACATGCCGGTAGGGCATCGCCTCGACCTGCACGCTCACCGCCCCGCCGCCGTCACGGTGCGGGCCAGGCGGAACCCGGACACCGACTGCGGGTGCAGCCGCAACAGGGTGTCGTGCGGGCCGTGCGCCCATCCCGGCAGGGTCCGCCGGTAGTGGGCGGCCTCGTCCGGGTCGGCGATGACATCTGCCGGGCCGTGCGCGCTGACCGTCCAGCCGGTGCCGGCCGGGCTGCGGATCTCGTCCACCTGGTAGGTCAGCAACGCCCGGCCGGGGACGGTGGCGGCTTGTACGGGGGCCCGGACGACGAGGCGTCCGTACTCCATCACGTGTGCGGCGGGGCGGACGACGGCCAGCTCCCTCTGGATGTAGACGAGTCGGCCTCGGGCGGAGCCTTCGAGGAGCCACAGGGCCTCGGTGCCGGAGACCTCGATCATGCGCAGGTCGGCGGGGACTGTCATCGTGCGGCCTTCCGGATGCGGTGCGGTCGGTGATGCGTACGGGGCAGAAGGCCCGCCTGCTCCAAGTGCTTGCGGGCCCCGGCAATCGCCTCCGGGGTGGTGGCGTACTCGCGGCCTGCCAGGCGCAGCAGCTCCAGGGCGCCGACGGCGTCCAGGGCCTGGCGCTGAGCGGGCCGGATACCGGAGGTCAGCACGGCGATGCCGCGCCGGTTCAACTTCTCGACCGCGTCTTTCAGGACGAGGGCGCCGGTGGCGTCCAGGGTGGTCACCCGCGCCATGCGCAGGATCACCACCTTCACGTCAGAGACCTCGGAGAGTTCGAGGAGGAAGCGGTGGGCACCGGCGAAGAAGAGCGGTCCGTCGATGCGGTAGGCCACGATGTGCTCGGCCAGCAGAGCGTGCTCCTCGTCGCTGTGCTCGCCGGGCAGGTCCGGGCGGAAGTCGATCTGCTCCATCCGGGCCTGACTCGCCACCGCCTTCAACGCGAGGGCTCCGGCGACGACGAGGCCGATGATCACCGCGTACACGAGGTCGAGGACCAGGGTGGCAGCGGCGGTCAGGACCAGCACGACGGCGTCAGAGCGGGTCGCCTTCATCATCGCGCGCAGCGAGCCGACCTCCACCATCCGGATCGCCGTCGCCAACAGCACACCAGCCAGCGCCGCGAGGGGGATCTTCGAGACGAGAGGCGCTGCGGCGAACACGATCACCGCGAGCACCGCCGCGTGCGTGAGCGCGGCCAGCCGGGAGGAGGCGCCCGTACGGACGTTGACCGCGGTCCGGGCGATGGCGGCGGTGGCCGGGACGCCGCCGAACAGCGGGGCGGCCAGGTTCGCGACGCCCTGCCCGAACAGTTCCTTGTCCGGGTCGTGCCGCTGCCCGACCGTCATCCCGTCCGCCACGGTCGCCGACAGCAGGGATTCCAGCGCGGCCAGGGCGGCCACGGCGACCGCCGGGGCCAGCAGTGAGCCGAAGGCGGAAGCATCGAGGAAAGCGAGGGACGGGGCGGGGAGCCCGGAGGGAAGGTCACCGATGGGGGCCGCCGCCTCGAGGTGGAAGAGCTGCGCGACCGCGGTCGCGGCGATGACAGCGACGATCGAGAACGGGACCGTCGGCTTCCAACGCGCTCCGGCCAGCATCACCGCCGCGACACCCAGCGAGAGGCCGATCGCTGTCCAGTTCGGGGAGGCCAGGAACTCCACGAGCGCCCGCCAGGCCACCAGCAGGACCTTCTCGCCTGCTGGCTTCTCGACCCCGAGGGCGGAGGGGATCTGCTGGAGGCCGATCACGCACGCGATCCCCAAGGTGAAGCCCTCCACCACGGGCGCCGGCACGTACCGCATGTACTGCCCGGCCCGCAGCAAGGCGAGAGCGATCAGCAGCACGCCGGCCATCAGCCCGACGGTGAGGACGCCGCCGGGCCCGTACTGGGCGACGATCGGCACCAGGACCACGGTCATCGCACCGGTCGGGCCGGACACCTGGAGATTCGACCCGCCGAACAGGGCGGCGAGCGCGCCCGCGACCACGGCGGTGGCCAGCCCCGCTTCCGCGCCCAGCCCGGAGGAGACCCCGAACCCGAGGGCGAGGGGAAGGGCGACGATCGCCACGGTGAGGCCGGCCAGAAGGTCCCGGCGGGGGCCGCGGGCCATGACCGCGTAGTCGGCCCGGGCGGGCAGGACGGAGCGGACCCGTCCGAGCACAGCCGTCAGCGCAGCGTTCATGCTCACGAGGCCGGGACCTCGGACTCGCGCAGTTCCTCCAGCAGTTCGCTCTGCCCCGTCAGGACCTCGGTCAGGATCCGCCTCGCCGCCAGCATCAGCTGCGCGACGTCCCCGCCCGCCAGTTCGTAGACGACCGTCGCGCCGTTACGGGTCGAGGTGACGATCCCCGAGCGGCGCAGGACCGCGAGCTGCTGGGACAGTGCGGAGGGCTCGACCTCGATCGCGGCCAGTAGGTCCCGCACCGGCATCGGCTCGTCCTGCAGCAGCTCCAGAACCCTTATCCGCACCGGGTGCCCAAGCATCCGGAAGAACTCGGCCTTCGCCTGATACAGCGGAACCGGCATGGCCTCGCACCCTTCTCACCACCCCGGGCTCTGGGGCGAACGGCTTGGTGCCGTGCCCGCGGCTACCTACAGGCACAGCACTCACAGCATCTATGAAATTGCAGACTTCTGCAATTTGATGATTCTGTCAGCTGTGTCGTTCGGCGCGGACCTCGACGCCCCCTGGTCGGCGAGACCCGCCCGATGACGGCTGGCCGGAACGCCCGAGTGGTGGGCCGACGGCGCAAAGGACAAGATCGTGAGACGGATTGCCGTATCCCAGATCGCGGAGCACCCGGGGCTGCGTCGGGCCGTGTGTCGTACCGTGTGCGGTCTCGCAAGGGGGCTCGAACGGCAGATCGGCAAGGACCGGACCGGGCGCGCGGACTGGCCGCCGTCGCGGAGGCTGACGGGCACGGGCCGGGTGCCGAGCCGGGCGTGGTGCCGGTGTGGGCTCCGGCGGGCGTTGTGCCTGCTGAGGAGCCCACGACCGGCTGAGTAGGTCTCGGTGCGGTGCGCCGCCGTTAGCGGCCGATCAGCGGGTAGTGGTCGGAGAGGTTGGTGTACGTGTAGGAGGTGCCCCAGCTGGAGACCGTCCAAGGGGCCGACTGCTCCTTGACCACGTTGTTCTCCCAGCCCGCGGGACGGGCGTTGCCCTTGCGGTAGAGGACGTAGTCCAGGTCCTCGCGCGGGTCGGTCGGGTAGCGGTAGTTCGCTATCGAGTTCAGCGCGGTGTCGAAGGAGTACGGGTGGCCCGTGCGGGTGTCGGAGCCCGCCAGGTCGGCGTTGGCGAGCAGGGCGGCGTACTCGGGGGTGCGCGAGTCGACGTTCAGGTCGCCCGCCACGATGACCTGCTCGTTCGCCGGGATGTTCTTCCCGTCCAGGAAGGCGTCGATCGCGCGGAACTGGCGGGCGCGCATGTCGGCCGCCTCGCCCGCGCCGCAGCCCGGGTCGGTGGACTGGGCGTGGGTGCCGACCACGTGCACCTTCGCGCCGTTCACGTTCAGCACCACGTAGGCGAAGCCCTTGTTGGACCACCAGTCGGCGCCGCAGGCGTCCTTGAAGACCACCTGCTCCTTGCGGACGATCGGCCACTTGCTCAGGATCGTGACGCCGCCGTCCTCCGGGGTGGTGGAGGAGTACGCGCCGCCCGTGGCGTCCCAGCCGCTCTTGCTGCGGCCGACGACCGGGGTCTGGTACGGGTACTGCGCGGCCGAGTTGGCCTTCAGCGCGTCCGACGCGCCGTTGTCGAAGGCCTCCTGGAGCACGACGACGTCGTGGCCCTGGTAGAAGGAGGTCTTGGGGATCTCCGCGGCCCGGTGGTCCTGGCCCCAGTTCGGGTAGAGGTTCTTGCTCATCAGGAACACGTTGTACGACAGGACGCTGAGCCGCGGGGCGGCGGCGCCCTCCGCGGCCGTGGCGGCGGGCGCGGAGGTGGCGGCCAGGGCGCCGGCGGCGACCGCCGCTACGGCCGCGGCTGCGGCACGGTGGCGACGGGGGGAGTTCTGCGGCATGGGGGACTCCATCATTCCTGCGGGAAGATCGGCTCCGTCATCCAAGCAGCCACGGTTACCTCTGGGTAACACCCGTGCAGCGACTTTCTGTCCGGGCCGCGACGATCACGCGCCGGGGCCGCCGTCAGTCCTCCGGGGAGGTCCAGGTGAACCCGGCGAGACCGCCCGCGGACTCCTCCCGGCGCTCCCTGCCGCGCCGCCGCAGGACCAGGCGCAGCAGGACGAGGACGGCCCCGGCGGCCGCGCAGACGAGGGCGGACGTCACGGCGACGACCGCGAGCACGGAGGGCAGGAGGGCTTCCAGCCACGCGGAGGGAGACAGGTCCATCGCTGCAGGATGGCGCGCGCACCGGCCCGCCGGAAGGCCTCCGGCCCAGGTCATACTGGGAACCGTAAGAGATCGACTGCTTGGGGGCGCGCATGACCGGGACCGACCGTGGGGCCGCGCGGGTGACACCGGGGCCGTCCGCCGCCCGCACCGATCCCCGGCCGCCTCCGCCCGGCGGGGTGCTCTGGACCATCGCCGGCGACGTCCGGGCCCTGCTGATGCTGCCCGCCGCCTTCACCCTCCAGGTCGCCCACCCCGCGATCGGGGCCGGCGTCGACCAGTACTCCGTCTTCCGCACCGACCCCTGGGGCCGCGGCGAGCGCTCGCTGCGCTCGGTCCAGCTGTGGGTGTACGGCGGGGAGGAGGCCGCCGAAGAGGGCCGCCGGGTCCGCCGCCTGCACAAGGAGATCCAGGGCACCGACACCCGCGGCCGGCGCTACCACTCCCTCGACCCCGCCTGCTACTCCTGGGTGCACGCCACCGGCTTCCCCGTCTACCTGTACGCCGGGCGCTACCTGCTGCGCCGCTTCACCCCCGCCCAGGAGCGGCAGCTCTACCGGGAGTGGCTGATGGTGGGCCGGATCCTCGGCATACACGACCGGGACATGCCGCAGAGCATCGAGGAGTACTGGACCTACTGGGGCCGGATGCTCGCCGAGGAGATCGAGCCCACCAAGGTCGCCCGCGAGCTGGTCGCCACCGACGTGCCGCTGCCCCGGCCCGAGGCCGGTTCCCTCGCCGTACGCCTGCTGCTGCGGCTGACCTGGCCCGTCCTGCGGGCGGCGTTCCTGCACCTGCGGGCCTTCGTCACCGTCGGGTACATGCCGCCCGAGGCGCGGGCCGCGCTCGGGCTGGAGTGGAGCCCGGCCCAGGAGCGCAGGCTCCGCCGGTTCAGCACGGTCCTGCGGCTGCTCGTACCGCTGCTGCCGGAGCGGCTGCGGTACCTGCCGATCGCCTACCGGGCGCGGGCCGCGTGGCATGCGGGAGGCCGGTGACCGACCCGGCGCACGCGGCCCCGCCGGATGCGGGGGCCGCGTGCGGTGCGGGCCGGTGCGGACTCAGTGCCGGTGGCCGGGCCCGGAGCCGTGCTCGGAGCCGTCCTCGGAGCCGTGCGCGGTGTCGTGGATCGTGTTGGTCTCCGCGATCTTCTTCCAGGACTTCGGCTCCGCGGTGGGCTTCGCCGGGGCGGACTGCGCCGGGCCGGACTGCGCCGAGCGGGCCGCCGGCTTCGCGGCCGCCGGGTTCAGGGCCGAGGCCTCCGGCTTGCCCGGAGTGTAGAGCCAGGTCTCGAAGAGCTGCGCGAGGGGCTTCTTCGACACCTTCTCGGCGTACCGGACGAAGTCCCCGACCTTCGCGTTGCCGTAGGCCCGCTCGGTCGGCCAGCCCTTGAGGATCTCGAAGAACTTCTCGTCGCCGATCTCGTTGCGCAGCGCCTGCAGGGCGATGGCGCCGCGGTCGTAGACGGCCCCGTGGAACTGGTTCTCCGGACCCGGGTCACCCGGCTTGACCTGCCAGAACGCGTCCTCGGCCGGGCGCAGCGCGTAGGCCCAGTCGGCCAGCTCCTGCGCGGTGCCCTCGCCCTCCTTCTCCGACCACAGCCACTGGCTGTAGCGGGCGAAGCCCTCGTTGATCCAGATGTCCTTCCAGCCCTCGACGGACACGCTGTCGCCGTACCACTGGTGCGCCAGCTCGTGCACGACCACCGAGACGTTGGCCCCGTTGCGGAACTGCCCCGGGCCGTAGAACGGCCGCGTCTGGGTCTCCAGGGCGAAGCCGGCGGTCACGTTCGGCACGTAGCCGCCCAGCGCGTTGAAGGGGTACGGCCCGAAGACCCCCTCCAGCCATTCGGTGACCTCGCCGGTCCGCTCCACGCTCGCGCGGGCCGCGCCCGCGTTGTCGCCGAGGTCCTTGCTGTACGCGTTGAGGATCGGCAGCCCGCTCGCCGTCTTGTCGGTGGTGATGTCGAACTTGCCGACGGCGAGGGTGGCGAGGTACGTCGCCTGCGGCTTGTTGGACCGCCAGTTGTACCGGGTCCAGCCGAGCCGCGAGGTCTGGGACTGCAGCACGCCGTTGCTGATCGCCTGGGTGCCGTCGGGCACGTTGACCGAGACGTCGAAGGTGGCCTTGTCCAGCGGGTGGTCGTTGCTCGGGAACCACCAGGCCGCCGAGTCGGGCTCCTGCGCCGCGACGCCGCCGTCGGGCGTGCGGTGCCAGGCCGTCCAGCCGTCCACCTTGAACTCGGAGGGCTTCCCGGAGTACTTGACGACGACGGACAGCGGGGTGTTGCGCGCCAGCGGCTTCGCCGGGGTGACCTCCAGCTCGTGGGCGCCGGACGTGGCGAACTTCGCCTTGGCGCCGTTGACCCGGATCTCGCTGACCTGGAGGCCGAAGTCCAGGTTGAAGCGGGACAGGTCCTGCTTGGTGGTGGCGAGGAGGGTGGCGGTGCCTTCGAGCAGGTCCGTCTTCGGCTGGTACTGCAGGCGCAGGTCGTAGTGGGACACGTCGTATCCGCCGTTGCCGCTGGCCGGGTAGTAGGGGTCGCCGATACCCGGGGCACCCGGACCGGCACTCGCCGCCGACGCCGGGATCACCAGCAGAAGGGAAGCGGCGAGCACGCTCGGGGCGATGACTTTGCGGTGCACGAATGACTCCAAGTGGTAGGGGAGGCAGGTCCGTTCCAGGTCTTGTCGCTCGACCGTATTCACCCGTGATCACTCACGTCATGTCCATGGCCCCTGCTGTCACACGATCGCCATTCGGCCGTCACGGTACGGCGTACGGTCCGGGGCGCGCGCCGGGTGCGCCGCGCGCCGGGTGCACCCCGCCGAGGGCCCTGCGCCATCCGGCCGGGGCCCGTGACCTGCGGCGCAGCCGTCGGCCCACCGGCCGGACGGCGCCCGTGCGGCCCATGCCGCGGCGTCGGGGAGCGGCGCTGCGACGAGCCGCGTGCGGTCCTGCGGATCGTCCGGATCGGCCGGATCGGGCCTGAGGAACCGGACCTGACGAGCCGGCGGAAGCCCTCCGCCTTCGCGGGCGGGGCTCAGTCGTCGAGGAGGCGCCAGGTGGTGAGGGCGAGGGTGGCCCGCAGGAGGGCGGCGGGCTCGGTGAGGTCGAGGCCCAGGGTCTTCCCGATCTGGTCGATCCGGCGGGCGACGCTGCTGTGGTGCAGGTGGAGGAGGTCGGCGGCCCGGCGCAGGGAGCCGGTGGCGCAGTAGGCGTCCAGCGTCGCCAGGTCCTCCGGGTGGGCGGCCACGCGGGCGACCGCGGCCACGTCACCGTTCTCGCGCGCGGCGACCCGCGGTATGTCGGCCAGCAACGCCAGCGCACCCAGGTCGTCGTGGCGGACGACGGGTTCGCGCGGGGTGGTGAACCGCAGGGCGGTGCGGGCCTGCCGCCAGGAGCGGTCGGGGCTTCCGGCGGCGCCGATGCCCGCCCGTACGTCCGCCGGGAACCGGGCCGCGTCGACGGCGGTGGCCAGGATGACGCCCACGTCGGCGACCGACGCCGCCTTCACCGGGCGGGCCGGGCACACCAGGGCGCCGATCCGGTCGAGCGGCAGCCGCGACCGTACGGCGACGGCGCGGACGGGCGCTCCGGCGGCGAAGCCCAGCAGCCGCAGCGCCCGGGCCCGGGCCGCCTCGTCGCCGTCGGAGCTGATCGCCAGTTCGACGAGCGCGGGGTCGGCCATGGTGGTCGGGGCGGGGCCGTACCGTTCGACGACCGCCGCGGCGGCGAGGGCGAGCCGGTCCAGGAGCACGTCGTCGAGCGGGTTCGGCGGGCCGGGGCGCTCCAGCCACACCGTGCCGATCTCCTCCTCGTCCAGGGTGATCGGCGCCGTGGACGACGCGGCGGGCGGCGGGTCGGACACCCGTCCGCCGTCGGGCGCGACCCGGACCACCCGCCCCGTGCCGTGCAGCCGGAAGCCGGCCACGCATTCGGCCAGGCCCGCCGATGCCCGGGCGAGCGCCGGGAGGTCCACGCGCCGGCGCATCAGCGTGTCGTAGAACGCGACGACGCGGATCGCACCCTCGGCGTACGAATCGAGTCCCGACAGCCGTACGGCCAGTGCCTCCATGGCGCAAGGATAGGCACCGGCCGGTGCGCCGATCGGCGCACGATCGGGGCGCGATGCGCGACGGACGGCGGACGACCCGGCCCGGCGGGGACCGTGAGGATGGGCGTCATGGATCCCGAACTCGAAGCATTCATCCCCTTGCTGGCCCCGATCGACCTGAGCGACCCGGTCAGCGCACGCAAGCACTTCGCCGAGCGCGCCGCCGCGGTGCCGGCGCCGGACACCTCGCGCATGGAGGTCGAGGACCGCACGGTGTCCGCCGACCCGGACGTGCCGGTGCGGATCTACCGCCCGCACGGGGCGCAAGGAGCCGTGGTCTGGCTGCACGGCGGCGGCGGGGTCTTCGGCGACCTGGACACCGAGCACCCCTGGGCCGCCCGGATCGCGGACCTCTCCGGGACGGTGGTGATCTCGGTGGGTTACCGCCTGGCGCCCGAGCACCCGTTCCCCGCCGCCCTGGACGACGCCTACGCCGTACTGAACTGGACGGCCGGGCACGCGGACGAACTCGGCATCGACCCGGCGCGGATCGCCGTCGGCGGACACAGCGCCGGTGCGAACCTCGCCGCCGCGACCGCGCTGCGGGCCCGTGACGAGCAGGGGCCCGCGATCCGCTTCCAACTGCTCAACCAGGCGGGACTGGACGACCGTCAGGAGACCTGGTCGGCGCGGAACTTCACCGACACGCCCTGGTTCAACCGCGACCAGGTCGCCGCGGCCTGGCGGCACTACCTGGGCTCCCGGCCCGCCACCCCGTACGCCGCCCCGGCGCGGGCCGCCGACCTGTCCGGGCTGCCCCCCGCCTACATCGCCGCGGCGGAGTTCGACCCGAACCGCGACGAGGACATCGACTACGCGCGGCGCCTGCTGCAGGCGGGCGTGTCCGTCGAACTGCACCAGTGGCCCGGCACCTTCCACGGGTCCCAGGCGATCGTGTCCGCCGAGATCTCGCAGCGGCAGAACGCCGAACTCGCCGGAGCACTGCGCCGCGCCCTCGCCGCATGAGCCGTGGACACCGATTCACCGATCACGAAAGGACGGACGTGTTGAAGATCCGACTGGCGGTGTGCGCAAGCGTGGCCGCGCTGAGTGTCTGTGCGGGAACGGCGTCGGCAGCTCCCGCGAGCCCGTCGACCGCCTCCGCTCCCGCCGAGCTGAAATCCGCCCTGGACGGTGTCCACCGCGCGGGAATCCCGGGGGTGTACGCCGAAGTGCGCGATGCCGGCCGGACATGGCGCGGGGCCTCCGGGGTCGCCGATGTCGGGACCGGACGCCCCGTCAGGCCCGACATGCGCCAGCGCGTCGGCAGCATCACCAAGACCTTCACCGCCGCCGCGGTCATGCAGCAGGTCGAACAGGGCCGCATCCGGCTCGACGCGCCGATCGGCGACCATCTGCCGCAGCTGGTACCGGGGGAGCGCGGCAGGAAGATCACGGTCCGGATGCTCCTCGATCACACCAGCGGCCTGCCCGACTACATCCCCTACGCCTTCCCCTCCCTGCAGGAGATGTCGCCCAAGAGCCTGGACGACAACCGGTCCAGGCGGTTCCGCCCGGCCGAGCTGATCGGGATGGGGGTCGGCGCGCCTCCCGCGAGCGAGCCCGGAGCCACACCGGGGGTGTACTCCAACACCAACTACCTGCTCCTCGGCCAACTCCTGGAGCAGGTCACCGGCACCCCGGCCGAGGAGTACATCACCCGGAACGTCATCGAGCGCGCCGGGCTCCGGCACACCGGGTTCCCGACCGGGCCGCGCATCGAGGGACCGCACGCGCGGATGTACGAGGCCCTGTGGGGCCTGATCGACCCGCCGCGCGACTACAGCGTCTACGACACGTCCTGGACGGGCACGGGGGCGGCCCTCGTATCGACCATGGAGGACCTCAACCGCTTCTACGCCAGGCTGCTCGACGGGAAGATCGTCAACCGGTCGTCGCTGGCACAGATGCAGCGCACGGTCCCGGTCGTCGCCCTGGACGGATCGACGATCGATTACGGCCTCGGTCTGCACAAGGTCGTCGTCGAGGGGTGCGGCACCTTCTGGGGCCACGACGGCACGGTCTGGGGGGCCGGAACGATGTCCCTGTCCCGGGCCGACGGCAAGCGCCAGATGTCCGTCGCCGTCAATCTCCAGAGGTGGAACGAGCCGGACTCCTCGGGCAACCCGCGGCACCACCCCATCGACGACGCGCTAAGGGCCCTGTACGGGCAGGCGATGTGCGGTGACGCGGAGGCCCACCCCCGGCCGGCCGGGGGTACGGGGAAGGTGTCCACGGGGTGAGACGCGCACCACGGGCCGCGACCCTACCGGACGTACCAAACAGTCGGTAGCCTGCGGCGCATGACGTCTCTCCTGCTTGCCGCCCGTCGCTGCTGGCACGCCGCGATCAACCCGCTGCACGCCGCCGTCTACTTCTCGCCGGAGATCGCCAAGGAATTCGCGGGCCTCGGGATCACCGATCCCGTGGCCGTGAACCTCGCCCACCGCTCGGCCGCGATGGGCGCCGTCGGGGCCGGCACGGTCACCGCCACCTTCTACAACTACCGCCACGACCTCGTCGCCCGGCACCTGCCCGCGGTCTGGGACACCACCACCCCCGAGGAGGCACTCGCCGCCCGGCTGCGGGCCGCCGACGGCTCCCTGCGCCGGCTCCTCGGCGCCGAGACCGTGGCCTCGCCCGAGCTCGCCGAAGCCGCCGACCTGGCGATGCGGGCCACCGAGGGCTGCACCCGGCACGCCCGCACCCTGTACGCGGCCCACGCGGACCTCCCCGTACCCGAGGAGCCGCACCTGCGCCTGTGGCACGCCACCACCCTGCTGCGCGAGCACCGCGGCGACGGCCACCTCGCCGCCCTGCTCCTGGCGGACCTCGACCCGGTCGAGGCACTGGTCAGCCACACCGCCACCGGCAAGGGCATGACCCCGAAGTGGCTCAAGGGCATGCGCGGCTGGGTGCAGGCCGACCTGGACGCCGCGGCCGACCGGCTGCGCGAGCGCGGCGTGCTCGACGCGGGCGGCGAGCTGACCGAGCAGGGCGCCGCCCTGCGCGAACAGCTGGAGAGCGACACCGACCGCCTCGACGCCGGCCCCTACCGGCACCTCGGCGAGGCCGGCCTGGCCCGCCTCACCGAGCTCGGCGGCGCCCTCGTGGTCAAGGCCGTGACCGCCGGGGCCTTCCCCGCGGACCTCATGGGCAAGGGCTGACGGACAGGGCTCCCGCCGTCCGTCACCGCCACCTGCCACAATTGGCAGCCTTCCAGTGCAAACGAAGGCAGGCGGGACCCGATCGTGACGATGTCCATCGAAGGCAGGATCGCCGAGGAGCTCGGCGTACGGGAGCGGCAGGTCAAGGCCGCCGTCGAGCTGCTCGACGGCGGCTCCACCGTGCCGTTCATCGCGCGCTACCGCAAGGAAGCGACCGAGATGCTCGACGACGCCCAGCTGCGCACCCTCGAGGAGCGGCTGCGGTATCTGCGCGAGCTCGAGGACCGGCGCGCGGCGATCCTGGACTCCGTACGGGAGCAGGGCAAGCTCGACGCCGAGCTGGAGGCCCGGATCAACGCGGCCGACACCAAGGCCCGGCTGGAGGACATCTACCTCCCCTTCAAGCCCAAGCGGCGCACCAAGGCGCAGATCGCCCGCGAGGCCGGGCTGGAGCCGCTCGCGGACGGCCTGCTGGCCGACCCGTCGGTGGAACCGGCCGCCGCGGCAGCCGCGTTCGTCGACGCGGACAAGGGCGTCGCCGACCCGGCGGCCGCCCTCGAAGGCGCCCGCGCCATCCTCACCGAGCGCTTCGGCGAGGACGCCGACCTGATCGGTGAACTGCGCGAGCGCATGTGGGGCCGCGGCCGGCTCGCCGCGAAGGTCCGCGAGGGCAAGGAGGAGGCGGGCGCCAAGTTCGCCGACTACTTCGACTTCGCCGAGCCGTTCACCGCGCTGCCCTCGCACCGCGTGCTCGCCATGCTGCGCGGCGAGAAGGAGGACGTCCTCGACCTCAACCTGGAGCCGGAGAACCTCGAAGACACGGCGGTGCCCGGTCCGTCCACGTACGAGGGCATGATCGCCCGCCGCTTCGGGGTGAACGACCGGGGCCGGCCGGGCGACAAGTGGCTGGGCGACACGGTCCGCTGGGCCTGGCGTACGAAGATCCAGGTGCACCTCGGCATCGACCTGCGGATGCGCCTGCGCCAGGCCGCCGAGGACGAGGCCGTACGGGTCTTCGCGTCCAACCTGCGCGACCTGCTGCTCGCGGCCCCCGCCGGCACCCGGGCCACGCTCGGCCTGGACCCGGGCTTCCGCACCGGCGTGAAGGTCGCCGTCGTGGACGCCACCGGCAAGGTCGTGGCCACGGACGTGATCTACCCGCACGTGCCCGCCAACAAGTGGGACGAGTCCCTCGCCAAGCTGGCCCGCCTCGCGAAGGAGCACGCGGTCGAGCTGGTCGCCATCGGCAACGGCACGGCCTCCCGCGAGACCGACAAGCTCGCCGGGGACCTCATCACGCGCCACCCCGAGCTGGGGCTCACCAAGGTGATGGTCTCGGAGGCCGGCGCCTCCGTGTACTCGGCCTCGGCCTTCGCCTCTCAGGAACTCCCCGGCATGGACGTGTCGCTGCGCGGCGCCGTCTCCATCGCCCGCCGCCTGCAGGACCCGCTCGCCGAGCTGGTCAAGATCGACCCGAAGTCGATCGGCGTCGGCCAGTACCAGCACGACCTGTCCGAGGTGAAGCTCTCGCGCTCCCTCGACGCGGTGGTCGAGGACTGTGTGAACGGCGTCGGCGTGGACGTCAACACCGCCTCCGCGCCCCTGCTTTCGCGCGTGTCGGGCATCAGCGGAGGCCTCGCCGAGAACATCGTGGCCCACCGCGACGCCAACGGCCCCTTCCGCAACCGCAAGGGGCTCAAGGACGTGGCCCGCCTCGGCCCGAAGGCGTACGAGCAGTGCGCGGGCTTCCTGCGGATCCGCGGCGGGGACGACCCGCTGGACTCCTCCGCCGTGCACCCCGAGGCGTACCCGGTGGTCCGGGCGATGGGGAAGACGGCCGGCGGCGAGGTCGCGGCCCTGGTCGGCAACACGGCCGTCCTGCGGTCCCTGCGCCCCGAGCAGTTCGTCACCGAGGCCTTCGGGCTGCCCACGGTCACCGACATCCTGCGCGAGCTGGAGAAGCCGGGCCGCGACCCGCGTCCCGCCTTCAAGACGGCCACCTTCAAGGAGGGCGTGGAGAAGATCGGCGACCTGGCCCCCGGGATGATCCTGGAGGGCGTGGTCACCAACGTGGCCGCCTTCGGCGCCTTCATCGACATCGGCGTCCACCAGGACGGCCTGGCGCACGTCTCGGCGCTGTCGAAGAACTTCGTCAAGGACCCGCGGGACGTGGTCAAGCCGGGCGACATCGTCCGCGTGAAGGTCATGGACGTGGACATCCCGCGCAAGCGGATCTCGCTGACCCTGCGCCTGGAGGACGAGGCCGGCGCGGAGCGCGGCGCGGGCGCCCCCAGGCAGCGCGAGGACCGGCGGGGCGGCGGCTCCGGCGGCGGCCGTCCCCCGCAGCAGCGGGGCGGTGGCGGCGGCGCCCGCGAGGGCGGCCGGCAGCAGGGCGAGCGTGGCCAGGGCGGCCAGGGCGGCCAGCGCCAGGGCGGTCAGGGCCAGGGCGGTCAGGGCCGGCGCCAGGGCGGCGGCGGTGCCCCCGCCCCCGCGAACAGCGCGATGGCCGACGCGCTGCGCCGCGCGGGCCTCACGGCCCCCGAGGAGCGCCGCAAGCGGTAGGCGCCGTCAAGGGCGGCTTGCAGCCACCCGGCGCGTCAGGGTCTTCGTGCGCAGTGGCCGAATCGGTTCCCCACCTGGGGACTTGCCTTGCCAACTCGCGTACAAGATCTGTAGGCATGGTGGAACGCCCGTTCGTCATCCGGCGGACGGGCTTCCGTGTTCCCCCCTCAGGACCCGCATTCCCCGAGGCCGCCTTGAAGGCACAGGACGTCATGCCCATGCCCGTACACGCCTACCGACGCTGCCCCGGAAAGGGTCCGAAGAGGGATCACATGCCCCACCGGCAACTCAGCCTTCGCAAGAGGTGCGAGAACATTCTCGGCCATCTGGATCTGACCCGCCCCTTCTCCCTCGACGCGCTGTGCAACCGGATAGCCGAGCAGCGCGGCCGCCCCATCCGCCTCCACCCGCTCCCCAAGGAGGCGGCGGAGTCCGGGGTGTGCGGACTGTGGGTGGGCACGGCCAGCGTCGACTACGTCTTCTACGAGGCGCAGACCACCCCGCTGCACCGGGAGCACATCGTCCTCCACGAGCTCGGCCACATCCTCTTCGGACACCACTCGCTGGAGGGCGAGGAGACCGACGGCAACGCCCCCACCGTGCTCGGGCGCACCAACTACACCACCCGCCAGGAGCAGGAGGCGGAGATGCTCGCGAGCATGATCCGCATCCGCACGGCGAACGCCGGCCCGCGCCCCGCGGACCGGGCCCGGGGCACCCTGGCCCGGCTGGAGTCGGCCATGGGCTACGAGTGGGGCAACGATGGCAGCTGACCTCACCGCCTTCGGCAACTGGCTCGCCGTTCCCAGCGTGGTGTGCCTGTGGGCCGCCGTCCTGCTCCGCGCCCCCGGAGCCCTGCGCTCGCCCCAGCAGCGCGGCCTGTGGCTGGCCGTCGCCACCGCCGCCGCCGCGATGTCCCTGAACCTTCCGGACGTGGTCGCCTACGCGATGGACCGCGGCGCCGGCTACGCCCACACCATCGGCCTCGTCCGCAACCTCATCGGAGTGCTGTCGGCGGGCGCCGTGCTCTACTTCGTCGCCGCCACCACGCGCGGCCGCCGCCTCCAACTCGCCTCCTGGATCGCCACGGTGGCGTGGCTGGGCGCCCTCCTGGCCCTGGACGCGGCCGCACCCGGACACGGCACCCACACCATGCCGCCGGTCGGCGACCCGGTGCCCTCCCTCGCGTACTGGCTGGTGCTGATCTCCGCCCACGTCATCGCCAACACCGTCTGCGTGTCCCTGTGCTGGCGCTACAGCCGGCGCACCGAGAGCCGGGGCCTTGCCGCCGGACTGCGCCTGTTCGGCCTCGGCACCGCCCTCGCCGGGCTGTTCTGGCTGGCATACCTGCTCAAGGCCCTGTTCGGCAGCACCTGGGCGATGCCCGCGCTCCCGCTGCTGATGAACCTGCACGGCCTGCTGCGCGCCGCCGCGATCCTCGTGCCCACCCTCTTCACCCTCCGCCGCACCGCCGCCGACACCGCCACCGCCTGGCGGCTGTGGCCGCTCTGGCGCGACCTGGTCGAGGCCGTCCCGCACGTGGCCCTCAACAAGCCGCGCGCCGGCCGGGTGGTGGAGCTGCTGTGGCCGCCGGTCCCGCGCAACCTGCTGGTGTACCGCAAGGTCATCGAGACGCGCGACGCGATCCTGATCCTGGGGGAGTACGCGGCCCCGGGCGCCCTGGAGCGGGCCCGTGGCCAGGCCGCCGGACAGGGGGTCCCCGAACAGCGGCGCACCGCGGCCGCGCTGGCCCGCGTACTGCAGGAGGCGCGGCAGGCGAAGCTCGACGGACGGCCCGGGCAGCCGGGCGAGGCCGCCGCGCTGGAGCTCCCCGCCTCGATCCACACCTCGCAGGAGGGCGGGGACCTGGCGGACGAGGCCCGGTTCCTCGTCGACGTCGCCCAGGCGTACGCCGCGCCCGCCGGCAGCACGTCCGCCGGCACCACGTCCGCCCGCACCAGGAAGTGAAACCGTCTTGACGACCGCAGGAACCACCGTACTGATCACCGGGGCGAGCGCCGGACTGGGCGCGGCCTTCGCCCGCGGCTTCGCGGCCAAGGGCTGCGACCTCGTCCTCGTCGCCCGCGACAAGGCGCGGCTCGAAGACGTCGCCCGGCAGCTGGGCCGCGAGTACGGCACCGTGTGCGAGGTGCTGCCCGCCGACCTGCTCGATCCGGGGGACTGCGCGGTGGTCGCCGAGCGGCTCGCCGACCGGTCCAGGCCCGTGGACATGCTGGTCAACAACGCGGGCTTCGGGCTGCCCGCGCCCTTCCCGTACAGCCCGGTCGAGGACGAGGAGCGGATGCTCGACCTGCTCGTGAAGGTCCCGCTGCGGCTCACCCACGCCGTCCTGCCGGGCCTGCGCGAGCGCCGCCGCGGCGCGGTCCTCAACGTCTCCTCGGTGGCGGGGCTCCTGCCGACCGGCACGTACGGCGCCGCCAAGGCCTGGATCACCGCGTTCAGCGAGTCGCTCCGGGTGGACATGGAACCGTACGGGGTCCGGGTGCTGGCGGTGGTCCCCGGCTTCACCCGCACCGAGTTCCAGGAGCGCGCCGGGATGGACGTCAGCGCGCTGCGCGACGCGGTCTGGCTGGAACCGGAGGCCGTGGTCGCCCAGGCGCTGAAGGACCTGGCCCTGCGCCGCCCGGTCAGCATCACCGGCCGCCGCTACCGGGCGTACGCCCTGGCGGCCCGGCACCTCCCGCGCGCCTTCGTGGCCCGGAAGATGGCCCGCAAGCGCCGGCCACCGGTGGAGCGGACCGCATGATCCCGTCCGTGGACCGGGCCCGCGAGGCCCTGCGGTCCGGTCTGCCGCCCGCCGAGGCGTACGCCGTACTCGCGGTCGGCGCCGACTTCCGGCAGACCGCCCTCGTGGTGTGCGACGCGCTCGGCATCCCGCGCGCGGACGTGGAGGACCGGCTGCGGGGCACCGAGGAACTGTGGAGCGACTTCGCCCCCGGCGAAGAGGAACTCCTCGGGGAACTCCTCGACCTCGCCGCGGTGTTCGACGTCGATGTGACGCTGGACGAGCCGGGCGAGCACATCCGCGGCCTGATGCAGCGGGCCACGGACGCGCTGGGCGGCATCGCCAGCGGGGTCGCCTTCGGCATCGGCCGCAAACTGGACACCGGCCGCCTGCCCGCGGCGTACGCCGTACTCGTCGGCCTGCCGGTCCACGAGGGCGGCGACCCCGTCCGCTACCGGGCGGAGCTGATCGCGGCCGGCGAACTGCTCGCCGCCTGGCTGCCGCCCGAGGACGAGGCCGCCGCCGCTCTGGTCCGCGAGGCCCGCGAACGCTGCGCCCTGCGGGGCACCACGGGGGACGGCCGTCCGGCCCAAGACACGCCCTAGAGCTCGGTGACCTTGCCGTCCTCGACGCGGAGGCGGCGGGTCACCGAGACCGCGTCGAGCATGCGGCGGTCGTGGGTGACCAGGAGCAGGGTGCCCTCGTAGGCGTCCAGGGCGGACTCCAGCTGCTCGATCGCCGGGAGGTCGAGGTGGTTGGTGGGCTCGTCCAGGACCAGCAGGTTCACCCCGCGGCCCTGGAGCAGCGCCAGCGCGGCGCGGGTGCGCTCGCCGGGGGAGAGGGTGGCCGCCGGGCGCAGCACGTGGGCCGCCTTGAGGCTGAATTTGGCCAGCAGGGTGCGCACTTCGGCCGGCTCGGTCTCCGGGACTGCCGCGCAGAAGGCCTCCAGCAGGGGCTCGTCCCCGAGGAACAGGCCGCGGGCCTGGTCGACCTCGCCGACCAGGACGCCGGAGCCGAGGGTGGCGGAGCCCGAGTCCGGGGTCAGCCGGCCCAGCAGGACCGCGAGGAGGGTGGACTTGCCGGCGCCGTTGGCCCCGGTGATCGCCACCCGGTCCGCCCAGTCGATCTGCAGGCTGGCCGGGCCGAAGGCGAAGTCGCCGCGCTTGACGGCCGCTTCGCGCAAGGTGGCCACGACCGAGCCGGAGCGCGGGGCCGCCGCGATCTCCATGCGCAGCTCCCACTCCTTGCGCGGCTCGTCCACGACCTCCAGCCGCTCGATCGCGCGCTGCGTCTGGCGGGCCTTGGCGGCCTGCTTCTCGCTGGACTCGCCCCGCAGGTTCTTGCCGATCTTGTCGTTGTCGGAGGCCTTGCGGCGGGCGTTGCGCACGCCCTTGTCCATCCAGTTGCGCTGCATCTGGGCCCGGCCCTCCAGGGCCGACTTCTTGCCCGCGTACTCCTCGAACTCCTCGCGCGCGTGGTCGCGGGCACGCTCGCGCTCCTCCAGGTACGCGTCGTAGCCGCCGCCGTAGAGGTTGATCTGCTGCTGGGCCAGGTCGAGTTCGAGGACCTTGGTGACGGTCCGCGTCAGGAACTCTCGGTCGTGGCTGATGACGACCGTGCCCGCGCGCAGCCCCTTCACGAACCGCTCCAGCCGCTCCAGACCGTCCAGGTCCAGGTCGTTGGTGGGCTCGTCCAGGAGGAACACGTCGTAGCGCGACAGCAGCAGCGAGGCGAGGCCCGCGCGGGCCGCCTGACCGCCCGAGAGCGCCGTCATGGGCAGGTCCAGGCCCACCATGAGGCCGAGCTCGGCCGCGACCTCCTCGGCCCGCTCGTCGAGATCGGCGCCGCCGAGGTCCAGCCACCTGTCCAGCGCGGTCGCGTACGCGTCGTCCGCGCCCGGCGTCCCGTCCACCAGCCCCTGCGTCGCCGCGTCGAGCTCCGCCTGCGCGGCGGCCACGCCCGTACGCCGGGCCAGGAAGCCCCGGACCGACTCGGACGGCCGGCGCTCCGGCTCCTGCGGGAGGTGGCCCACGGCGGCGGTCGGCGGGGAGAGCCGCAGCTCCCCGGTCTCGGGGGTGTCCAGCCCGGCGAGCAGGCGCAGCAGGGTGGACTTTCCGGCGCCGTTCACGCCGACGAGGCCGATGACGTCACCGGGGGCGACGACGAGGTCGAGATCGGCGAAGAGCGTGCGCTCACCGTGCGCGGCGGTGAGCTTCTTGGCGACGAGGGTTGCAGTCATGATGTGCCGATCCTATCCGGGCGGGCGGACCTCCCCCGGATGGCCGAATAGGTGGGAAGCACGTCATTGCGGCCATCGGGGCCCGCGTCACACCATGGGGTCATGTCGTCGCGAAACGTGCTCGTCGTCCTCTACGACGGGGTGCAGAGCCTGGACGTGACCGGACCCGTGGAGGTGTTCGCCGCCGTGGCCCGGTTCCCGGGGCTGCCCGCCTACACGATCGCCACGGTGTCGCCGGGAGGAGCGCCGGTCCGTACCAGCAGCGGGCTGACGCTGGTGCCGGACGCGGACCTGGAGAGCGCCCGGCCGGGCGCCGGGACCACCCTGCTGGTGCCCGGGGGCCGGTACACGGGGGACTTCGAGCCGCGGCTCACCGACTGGCTGCGCGCCCACGGGGGTGGGGCGGAGCGGCTGGTGTCCGTGTGCACGGGCGGACTGCTGCTGGCCGAGGCCGGTCTGCTGGACGGGCGGCGGGCGACGACGCACTGGTACGTGTGCGAGCAGATGGCGCGCGACTACCCGGCCGTGGAAGTGGAGCCCGACCCCATCTACGTGCGGGACGGACCGGTGGCCACCTCGGCCGGGGTCACGGCCGGGATCGACCTCGCGCTCGCGCTGGTGGAGGAGGACCACGGGAAGGACACCGCACTGACCATCGCCCGGCATCTGGTGGTGTTCCTGCACAGGCCGGGCAACCAGGCACAGTTCAGCGCGCAGCTGGCGGCCCAGACGGCCCGGCGGGAGCCGCTGCGGGACGTACAGCAGTGGATCACCGAACACCCGGACGGCGACCTCAGCGTCGAGGCGCTCGCCGCACGGGCCCGCCTCTCCCCGCGCCACTTCGCCCGGGCCTTCCAGACGGAGACGGGGGTGACCCCGGGGCGGTACGTGGAGCGGGTGCGGGTGGAGCACGCCCGGCGACTGCTGGAGGAGGGCTCCTCGGGCATCGCCCAGGTCGCCCGCGCCTGCGGGTACGGCACGCCGGAGGCGCTGCGCCGGGCCTTCGTGAAGACGCTGGGCCAGCCCCCTACGGAATACCGCCGCCGCTTCGGCCCGCCCCGGGCCCGCTAGACCGATTCGACAGCCGAGAACGCACCACACACCGACAGCTCACACCGACAGCTCCGGAGGAGCCATGCAGATCGCCGTACTGCTCTACGACCGCTTCACCGCCCTCGACGCCATCGGGCCCTTCGACACGCTCGGGCGGCTGCCGGACGCCGAGGTCGTGTTCGTGTCCGAGCGGCCCGGGCCCGTGCGGACGGACAACGGGTCGCTCGCGCTCGTCGCCGACAAGGCGCTCGGCGAGGTGACCCGGCCCGACATCGTCATCGTGCCCGGCGGGCCGCACCCGGAGGTGGAGATGAAGAACCCCGCCGTCATGGAGTGGCTGCGGGCCGTCGACGCCACCAGCACGTGGACCACGTCCGTCTGCACCGGATCGCTGCTGCTCGCCGCGGCCGGCCTGCTCGACGGGAGGCGGGCCGCCGGCCACTGGCTGTACCTCGACCAGCTGCCGCAGTTCGGGGCCGAGCCCACCGGGGAGCGGGTGGTCTTCGACGGGAAGTACGTCACCGCGGCCGGGGTGTCCTCCGGGATCGACATGGGCCTCACCCTGCTCGGCAGGATCGCGGGGGACGAGATCGCCCAGACCGTCCAGCTGATGACCGAGTACGACCCCCAGCCGCCCTACGACGCCGGGTCGCCGGAGAAGGCGCCCGCCGAGCTCGTCGCCCGGCTGCGGGCGCACAGCCCGCTGGCGTAGGCCGGGGCGGCACCTGCGCGGGACGCGGCGTCACCGCCTCACGGCGTCCAGGTGAAGCGGGGCGCCCGGCGCTCCAGGAACGCGGCGACGCCCTCCTCGGCGTCGCCGCTCACCGCCGCCTGGGCGTCCCAGTGCCCGTCCCGGTCCGTCCGGCCGTCCGCGAACTCCTTGGCCGCCGCCTGCGTCAGCTGCGAGCGCGAGGCCAGGATCCGGGTGAACTCGGCGACCCGCTTGTCCAGCTGCCCGGCCGGCAGCAGCTCGTTCAGGAACCCGGCGCGCAGCGCCTGGTCCGCGCCGATCAACTCCGCAGAGAAGAGGAGGTACTTGGCCCAGGCCGGGCCGACCAGGGAGGCCAGCCTCCGGGTGGAGGAGGCCGGGTAGACGATGCCCAGCTTCGCCGGGGTCACCCCGAAGGACGCGCCCTCCTCCGCGAAGCGCAGGTCACAGGCGGCCGCCAGCTGGCTCCCGCCGCCCACGCAGAACCCGCGGATGGCCGCCAGCGTCGGCTTGGGGAAGGCGGCCAGGGCCTCCTCCGCCGTCACGGCGAGGGCCCTCGGGTCCTCGTCCCCGGTCAGCGAGGAGATGTCGGCGCCCGCGCAGAAGGTCGGTCCGGCCCCGGTCAGGACGAGCGCCCGTACCTCCGGGTCGCCCGCCAGGCCCGTCAGCAGCTCCGGGAGCGCCCGCCACATCGAGGCGGTCATGGCGTTGCGCTTGGCGGGGTGCGAGACGACGACGGTGGCGACCCCGTCGGCGACCGTGTGCAGGAGGGTGGCGTCGAGGTCTGCGTCCATGCGCCGGATGCTATCCCGGGCGGCCAAACCTATGATCAGGGGAGGCGGTCCGAGGGTGCGAGGAGGTGGCGCGTCCATGGGCACAGACCGTGCAGACCGTACCGACGCCGAAGCCGGGGGCCGGGAACCGCAGCGGGAGAAGAAGAAGCTCAGCCGCAGTTACGGCCTGCTGGCACTGCTCGGTGTGATCCTCGTGCTGGCCGGCCTGGTGGGCCTCGTCTACACCGGCCTGGCGACGCTCACCTCGATGTTCCTCTTCGGCTGGCTGCTGCTGATCGGCGGCGTGGTGGGCCTGCTGCAGGCCGTCCAGTCGCGCAAGAGCAACTACTTCTGGCTCGCCGTCGTCGTCGCCGCGATCAATCTCGCGGCGGGCTTCGTGATCCTGCGCCGTCCCGAGGCGAGCGCCGAGGCGCTGACCATGTTCGCCGCGCTGCTCTTCCTGACCGGCGGACTGTTCCGGCTGGTCGGAGCACTGGTGGTGCGGGGAGCGCACTTCGGGCTCGCGCTCGTCCAGGGCGCCTTCGGGGTCCTGCTGGGGATCCTGATCCTCTCCGGCTGGCCCGGCAACAGTCTGTACGTGATCGGAACCTTCTTCTCCCTCGCCCTCCTGTTCGACGGCCTGAGCCTCATCGTCCTGGGCATGGGGGCCCGGCGCATCCTGGGCTTGGTCAGCGAAGACGAGGAGCCGGGGGAGGCGGCCGCGGCGGACGGGGCCCGCGAGTCGGCCGCGAAGCGCCCGACAGAAGATCAGGAACAGTCGAACAACTGACTCTGTCATACGCCAGTGGTCAGAATGTGTCCGATTGACGCTGACTTCTGGTCAGCAGTCCGGTCCGGACCAGCCCGTTCCCCACTCTTGACGCGTGGAGACGATCGAGCGTGAAGACGGGGGACGGAAGATGGATGTCAGCGGGAGCGTCCCGCCAGCCAAGGAGGGGGAGCCGGAGGCTCCGGCCGACCCCCTCGCGTACGAGGGCGTGTGGAGGTTCACGGCGCCCGCGGTAGAAGAATCCGTTCCGCAGGCCCGCCGGGCGGTCCGGGACCTGCTCGGGCGCCAAGGGGTGCCGGCCCCTCAGGACCTCGTGTACTCCCTGCTCCTGATCGTCTCCGAACTGGTGACGAACTCGGTCCGGCACGCCGCCCTCCTCTCGCCGGAGGTCGCGGTCGAGGTCGCGATCGGCCGGGAGTGGGTACGGGTGGCGGTCGAGGACAACCACCCGTACCGGCCCAAGGCGCTGGAGGCCGACTTCGGCCAGACCGGCGGCCGGGGCCTGCTCCTCGTACGGGAGGTCACGCGCGAGGCCGGCGGGGTCTGCGACGTCGAGCACACCTCGACCGGCGGCAAGGTCATCTGGGCGGCCCTGCCGCTCACCCCCACCACCCCGCCGTCCGCCGGCTGAGCGGCGGACGGCGGGACGGCGTACGGCTACCAGCCGGCCGCGTCGCCGGTCAGCTCGCGGATCGCGGGCCGCGCCGCGTCCAGCACGGTCATGAACCAGGCCGAGAACGGCACTTCGGCATGCCGCTTGGCCAGCTCCTCGGCGGTGACGAAGGCGGTGTCCTCGACCTCCTCCGGATCGGCCCGCACGACCGCCTGCGCGAGTCCCACGAACAGGTGATTGAACTCCTGCTCCACCAGGCCCGAAGCGGGGTCCGGGTGGTTGTAGCGCACCGTCCCCGCCTGCGCGAGCAGCGAGGGCGACAGCCCCAGCTCCTCGTGGGTCCGCCGGGCCGCGGCCGCGAACGGCGACTCCCCGGGATAGGGGTGACCGCAACAGGTGTTCGACCAGACGCCGGGGGAGTGGTACTTCCCGAGGGCCCGCTGCTGGAGCAGCAGACGACCCTGCTCGTCGAAGAGGAACACCGAGAACGCCCGGTGCAACTGCCCGGGCGCCTGGTGGGCGGAGAGCTTCTCCGCCGTGCCGATGGTGTTGCCGGACTCGTCGACCAGTTCGAGCATGATCGGTTCTTGAGTACCGGTGCCGTTGGACGCGCTGTTCGCGGCGGTGGCTGGTGTGGTCGGCATACCCATCCTTCGCTTCGGACTTCGGCCTTCAGTCTGCCGTACAAAAGAGGCTTGTCCCCACTTCGGAGATCCGCGCATGTCCGCCCCCCGTCCCGTGCTAGGCGACGAGGGGCGGATCACATCACGTACGACATCACGTGATGTCGCGCAGGCGTCAGATCCCGAACGGCGCCGGGTACCCGATCGTTCCCGTCGGCACCGGAACGGAATCATCCAGCACCAGCGCCATCATCGCCTCGTCCGGGACCTCGAAGGGCGCCCGGATTCCGAAGTGCGACGCCGGCACGAAACCGAAGCGCGGGTAGTACTCCGGGTGCCCGAGCACGAGGACCAGCGACTCCCCGCGCTCCGCGGCCGCCGCCAGCAGGGCCCGGACGACCGAGCTGCCGGCGCCCGAGCGCTGCAGCGCGGGATCGGCCGCCACCGGGGCCAGGGCCAGCGCCGGAGCGCCGTCGACCTCGCACCGGGTCAGCAGGGCGTGAGCCGCCACCGAGCCGTCCGGGGCCTCGGCCACGTACGACAGCCCGGGCAGCCAGGCCGCGTCCCCGCGCAGCGCGTCCACGAGGTCCGCCTCCAGCGGGGTCTCGAACGCCGCGAGGTTGACCTCCCGTACGGCGGCCACATCGGCCGCGGTCTCCGGGCGGGCGGGCCAGGCGCCGCCGTCCCCGGCCGTCACCGGGCGCAGGACGTAGCCCGTGTACCCGTACTCCTGCCCGTGCCGGGCCCGTACGTCGAGCTCCTCGCGGGTCGCGGCCAGGGCCGCGGCCATGGCGGGGGCGGCGGCGCCGGAAAGGGTGCGGACCCGCTCGGCGAGCGGTTCGTAGTACTCGGCCCAGTCGGAATCGGGCAGGTGGTGCACGCCGAGCACCTGGTACCCGGCGGCCTGGGCGGCCGCGAGGTTGCCGGCGGTGGTGCGCAGCGCGCAGTGCGGGTCCCAGAAGGCGCGGGCGCCCGCGGACGGCTCGGGCACCGTCCACTGGCACTCGGTCAGGACGAGGGTGCCGCCCGGGGCGAGCAGCCGCTTCCACCGCGCGAGCGCGGCGTCGAAGCCGAGGATGTAGGCGGAGCCCTCCGCCCAGACGAGGTCGAAGGAACCGTCCGCGAAGTCCTCGCCCGTGAGCGCGCCCATGTCCGCCTCGACGGTACGGACGCGGCCGGCGAGCCCCCGGGCCGCGGCGGCCGTGCGGAGCTCTTCGAGGAAGGGGGCGTGCCGGTCGACGGCGGTCACCTCGGCGCCCCCGCCCGCCTCGGCGGCGAGCAGCAGGGCGCTGCGGCCGGGACCGCAGCCCAGGTCGAGGACGCGCGGCCGCTCGGGCAGCGGTCCGCACAGGGACAGCAGCCGGCGGGTGCTCGCGTCGGAGCCCGGGGCCTGCCGGGGCAGGCCGTGGTGCAGGGCGAAGAAGGCCTCGGTGAAGGCGTCGTCGGTGAAGGTGTTGGTGTCGGTCAACGTGAACCCTTGGAACGGGGGCTCCGGCCGACGAGGCCCAGCGGTGTGATCAGGCCCGGCCGGATGCCCGGAGGAAACGGGAAGTGGGGATGCACCGGAGTTCGCTGCGCATGGCCGCGACCACTACGACGGTCATCAACCCACCTCTTTCCACTCGACACGTTCAGGGGCGTGTCCACCGTAACATCCGGGCCGTTTGTGGTACCGCGCCGTGATCACCGATGATGATCGCGACCCGGCCCGGGGCCGCGATATTCGGCTTATCGGGGCGTAAACGGGTGATGAACGCCTGCTTCCATTCATCCGATAGCCTCTGCCGACGTGCCGCCGCCCCCCAGGCGCCCGTCCGGAATCCGTTACAAGGAGTGAGTTCGCCTGCCGACCGTCATCCTCACCGGCCTGCCGGTCCCCGGATCACCGCTCGCGGACGAGCTGCGCTCCCTCGGCTTCGAGGTCCGCCCCGCCACCGGTCCCGAGGACGCCGCCGCCGCACTGGCCGCCGTACCCGCCGACCAGCGGGTGGCCGTCGTGGACAGCGCCTTCGTCGGGCACGTGCACGCACTGCGCCTCGCGCTGACCGATCCGCGCTTCGACGCCTGCGCCGTGACCGGCGCCCTCGCCGTCCAGCCCGGAGCCCGCGACGCCCTCGACAAGGCCGCCGTCGCGACCGGAGCCGAAGCCGACGGCGCCGCCCCGTACGCGGACCGGCTCGCCGCCGCGGTCGAGGCCGCCGGAATCTCCGTCCAGCGCCCCGAGCTGGGCACCCTCGTCGCAGCGGTGCCCGCCGGTCCGGCGGAACGGGACGCGGCGACCGCCGCCGTCGCCGCCGTCGACGACGAGGCCGTGCGCCTGCGGACCGCCGTGAAGTCCCGCGACGGCTTCTTCACCACCTTCTTCATCAGCCCGTACTCGCGCTACGTCGCCCGCTGGTGCGCACGCCGCGGCTTCACCCCGAACCAGGTCACCACCGCCTCGCTGATCACCGCGCTGATCGCGGCCGGCTGCGCCGCCACCGGCGAGCGCTGGGGCTACGTGGCGGCCGGCGTGCTGCTCCTCGTCTCCTTCGTACTGGACTGCACCGACGGGCAGCTCGCCCGCTACTCGCTCCAGTACTCGACGATGGGCGCCTGGCTCGACGCCACCTTCGACCGCGCGAAGGAGTACTCCTTCTACGCGGGCCTCGCGCTCGGCGCCGCCAGGAACGGCGACGACGTCTGGGCCCTCGCGGTCGGCGCCATGATCCTCATGACCTGCCGGCACGTCGTGGACTTCTCCTTCAACGAGGCCAACCACGACGCCACCGCCAACACGAGCCCCACGGCGGCGCTCTCCGACAAGCTCGACAGCGTCGGCTGGACCGTGTGGGTCCGGCGGATGATCATCCTGCCGATCGGCGAGCGCTGGGCGATGATCGCGGTCCTGACCGCCCTCACCACCCCCCGCATCGTCTTCTACGCCCTGCTCGTCGGCTGCGCCTTCGGCGCCCTCTACACCACCGCCGGCCGGGTCCTGCGCTCGCTGACCCGCAAGGCCACCCGCACCGACCGCGCGGCCCAGGCCCTCGCGGACCTCGCCGACTCCGGGCCGCTCGCCGAGCTCCAGGCCCGCCTGCTGCGCGGCCGCGCCGGGTCCTTCGGGTCCGTGTACGTGGCGGCCCTGGGCGCGGCGCTGATGATCGGGGCGGCCCTGTGGCTGCCGTTCGGCGACCCGCGGCTGATCGCCGTCGCGGTGATCTACGTCATGGCGTCCGGGCTGGCCGTCGCCGCGCCGCTCAAGGGCGCCCTGGACTGGCTGATCCCCCCGCTGTTCCGGGCCGCCGAGTACGTCACGGTCCTCGTGCTGGCCGCCAAGGCGGACGTCCCCGGAGCCCTTCCGGCGGCATTCGGCCTGATCGCGGCGGTCGCCTACCATCACTACGACACGGTGTACCGCATCCGCGGCGGCACCGGCGCGCCCCCGCACTGGCTGGTGCGGACGATCGGCGGCCACGAAGGCCGGGTCCTGCTGCTCACGGTCCTGGCGGCCGTCCTCGCCTCGCGCGAAGCGGACTTCCCCGTCGCGCTCACGGTCACGGCCGTGTTCGTGGCACTCGTGGTGCTCGTCGAGAGCATCCGGTTCTGGGTCTCCTCCGGAGCACCCGCCGTACATGACGAAGGAGAACCAGCATGATCGGCCTTGTACTCGCTGCCGGTGCCGGACGCCGTCTGCGTCCCTACACCGACACCCTGCCCAAGGCGCTCGTGCCGGTCGGCCCCGAGGGTGACGAGGAGAGCCTCACGGTTCTCGACCTGACCCTCGGCAACTTCGCCGAGGTCGGCCTGACCGAGGTCGCCATCGTCGTCGGCTACCGCAAGGAAGCCGTGTACGCGCGCCGGGAGGCCCTGGAGGCCAAGTACGGCGTCAAGATCACGCTGATCGACAACGACAAGGCCGAGGAGTGGAACAACGCCTACTCCCTGTGGTGCGCGCGTGACGTCCTCAAGCAGGGCGTGATCCTCGCCAACGGCGACACCGTCCACCCGGTCTCCGTCGAGAAGACCCTGCTCGCCGCCCGCGGCAACGGCCAGAAGATCATCCTCGCGCTCGACACGGTCAAGAACCTGGCCGACGAGGAGATGAAGGTCGTCGCCGACGGCAAGGGCGTCCAGAAGATCACCAAGCTGATGGAGCCCTCCGACGCCACCGGCGAGTACATCGGCGTCACCCTCATCGAGCCCGAGGCCGCCGAGCAGCTCGCCCAGGCCCTGAAGACCACCTTCGAGCGCGACCCCGACCTCTACTACGAGGACGGCTACCAGCAGCTCGTCAACGACGGCTTCACCATCGACGTGGCCCCCATCGGCGACGTCAAGTGGGTCGAGATCGACAACCACGACGACCTTGCCAAGGGCCGGACGATCGCATGCCAGTACTGACGAGGCTCATCCCCTCGCCCGTCGTCGTCGACATCAGTCGCGGGGCGATGGACGATCTGGCCGGCCTCCTGGCCGACCAGCGGATCTCCGCCTCCGGCAAGCTGGCCATCGCGATCAGCGGGGGCTCCGGCGTGGCGCTGCGCGCCAAGCTGGAGCCCGTACTGCCGCACGCCGACTGGTACGCGGTCGTCGACGGCACCATCGACTCCGCGGTCAAGCTGGCCGACGACATAAAGGGCCGCCGCTACGACGCCGTCGTGGGCCTGGGCGGCGGCAAGATCATCGACGTGGCGAAGTACGCCGCGGCGCGGGTCGGCCTGCCCATGGTGGCCGTCGCCACCAACCTCTCGCACGACGGCATCTGCTCGCCGGTGTCCATCCTGGACAACGACAACGGCCGCGGTTCCTACGGCGTCCCGACCCCCATCGCCATGGTCATCGACCTCGATGTGATCAAGGACGCCCCGGTGCGGTTCATCCGCGCCGGCATCGGCGACGCGATCTCCAACATCTCGGCGATCGCCGACTGGGAGCTCTCGCACGAGATCACCGGCGAGCCCGTCGACGGCCTGGCCGCCGCCATGGCCCGTACCGCCGGCGAGTCCGTGCTGCGCCACCCCGGTGGCTGCGGCGACGACGAGTTCCTCACCGTGCTCTCCGAGGCGCTGGTGCTCTCCGGCATCGCCATGTCGATCAGCGGGGACTCCCGCCCGTCGTCCGGCGCCTGCCACGAGATCAGCCACGCCTTCGACCTGCTCTACCCGGGGCGCTCCGCGCTCCACGGCGAGCAGGTCGGCATCGGCGCCGCCTTCGCGATGCACCTGCGCGGGGCCGCCGAACTGTCCGGCCTCTTCACCGAGGTGCTGCGCCGGCACGGCCTGCCGGTGGCGCCCGAGGAGATCGGATTCAGCGTCGACGAGTTCGTCACGGCCGTCGAGTACGCCCCCCAGACCCGTCCGGGACGCTTCACGATCCTGGAGCACCTCAACCTGTCCGCCGCCGAGATCAGGGACGCTTACGCCGACTATGCCAAGACCATCCGTAGCTGAACTCCGGCCCGTCGTGCACCCGGCGGGCGTCAAGGACCGGGTCAGCGGCGAGCACTGGGGCGGGCGCCTCTACATGCGCGAGATCTCCCTGCGCATCACCCGCCTCCTGGTCACCACCAAGGTCACGCCGAACCAGCTGACCTACGTGATGACCCTCGCCGGTGTCCTCGCCCTTCCGGCCCTGCTGGTGCCCGGCATCCTGGGCGCCTTCCTCGGCGTGGTCGCGGTCCAGCTCTACCTGCTGCTCGACTGCGTCGACGGAGAGGTCGCGCGCTGGAAGAAGCAGTTCTCGCTCTCCGGGGTGTACCTCGACCGGGTCGGGGCCTACCTGTGCGACGCGGCCGTCCTCGTGGGATTCGGCCTGCGCGCCTCCGACCTGTGGGGCACCGGGCGGATCGACTGGCTCTGGGCCTTCCTGGGCACCCTCGCGGCGCTCGGCGCGATCCTGATCAAGGCCGAGACCGACCTGGTCGGCGTCGCCCGCCACCAGGCCGGCAAGCCGGTGGTCAAGGACGCGGCGGCCGAGCCGCGCTCGTCCGGCATGGCCCTCGCCCGCCGGGCCGCCGCCGCGCTCAAGTTCCACCGCCTGGTCCTCGGCATCGAGGCCTCGCTGCTCATCCTGGTGCTGTCCGTCCTGGACCAGATGCGCGGCGACCTGTACTGGTCCCGCGTCGGTGTGGCCGTCCTGGCCGGCATCGCGGTGCTGCAGACCGTGCTGCACCTGGTGTCGATCCTGGCCTCCAGCAGGCTCAAGTGACCGCCCCGATGCGGCTGGGCGCCGTGATCATCACCATGGGCAACCGGCCCGACGAGCTCAAGGCGCTCCTCGACTCGGTGGCCCGCCAGCAGGGCGACCCCGTCGAGGTGGTCGTCGTGGGCCAGGGCGTCGAGGTCACCAGCCTGCCCGAGGGTGTGCGCAGCATCACGCTGCCCGAGAACCTGGGCATCCCCGGCGGCCGCAACGTCGGCATCGAGGCCTTCGGCCCCGGCGGCCGTGACGTGGACGCGCTGCTCTTCCTGGACGACGACGGGCTGCTGGAGCGCACCGACACCGCCGAGCTGTGCCGGCAGGCCTTCACCGAGGACCCCGGACTGGGGATCATCAGCTTCCGCATCGCCGATCCCGACACCGGTGTGACCCAGCGCCGGCACGTGCCGCGGCTGCGCGCCTCGGACCCGATGCGCTCCTCCCGCGTGACCACCTTCCTGGGCGGCGCCAACGCCGTCCGCACGACGGTGTTCGAGCAGGTCGGGGCGTTGCCGGGGGAGTTCTTCTACGCCCACGAGGAGACCGACCTGGCCTGGCGGGCGCTCGACGCCGGGTGGCTGATCGACTACCGGGCGGACATGGTCCTGCTGCATCCGACCACTGCCCCCTCCCGGCACGCGGTCTACCACCGTATGGTGGCTCGTAACCGGGTGTGGCTCGCCCGCCGCAACCTGCCCGCTCCGCTGGTCCCGGTCTACTTGGGCGTCTGGCTCCTGCTGACGCTCGTACGCAGGCCCTCGGCACCGGCGCTCAAGGCCTGGTTCGGCGGATTCCGAGAGGGATGGACCACTCCCTGCGGACCCCGCCGCCCCATGAGATGGCGTACGGTCTGGCGGTTGACCCGGCTGGGCCGACCGCCTGTCATCTGACCAGCCCGCGTCTGGGAACATGACGCGATCACGGGCCTCGCGCCACCAGCCTGATGCCCACCTGGCCGCATCTTGAGGACGAAAGTTTCAACTTGTGAGTGACACAACCCACGACGGCGCCCTCGCCACGAGCAAGCCGCCGTCCGAAGACGCGGGGCTCAGCTCCGCGGAGCTCGCCAGGAAGTACGGCCTGTCCGTCAGCGGTGCCCGGCCCGGTCTGGGCGACTACGTGCGCCAGCTCTGGGGCCGGCGCCACTTCATCATGGCCTTCTCCCGGGCCAAGCTGGTCGCGCAGTACAGCCAGGCGAAGCTCGGCCAGGTCTGGCAGGTGGCGACCCCGCTGCTGAACGCCCTGGTCTACTGGCTGATCTTCGCGCTGATCCTCGAGGCGGACCGCGGCATGGAGCCGGGGGTCTACATCCCCTTCCTGGTGATCGGGATCTTCGTCTTCACCTTCACCCAGAGCTCGCTGATGGCGGGTGTCCGGGCGATCCCCGGGAACCTCGGCCTGGTCCGCGCGCTGCACTTCCCGCGCGCCTCCCTGCCGATCTCCTTCTCGATGCAGCAGCTCCAGCAGCTGCTGTACTCGATGATCGTCGTGCTCGTGATCGTCCTGTGCTTCGGGAACTACCCGAAGCCGTCCTGGCTGCTGGTCATCCCGGTGCTGGTGCTGCAGTTCGTCTTCAACACCGGCCTCGCCATGGTCTTCGCGCGGATGGGCTCCAAGACCCCCGACCTCGCGCAGCTGATGCCGTTCGTCACGCGGACGTGGATGTACGCCTCGGGCGTCATGTTCTCGATCAACACGATGCTCAAGGAGAGGCCCCAGTGGATCGCCGACGCGCTCCAGTGGAACCCGGCGGCCATCTACATGGACCTGATCCGCTTCGCCCTGATCGACGACTACGGCGCGGAGAACCTGCCGCCGCACGTCTGGGCGTTCGCGGTCGGCTGGGCCGTCCTGATCGGCCTCGGGGGATTCGTGTACTTCTGGAAGGCTGAGGAGCGTTACGGCCGTGGCTGAGAACTCCAAGGGGCGCGTCCCCACCGTCATCGCCGACGACGTCCACATCGTCTACCGGGTCAACACCGGCAGTTCCGGCAAGGGCAGCGCCACCGCGGCGCTGAGCAAGATAATCCGCCGGGGCAAGGGCGACGCCCCGGGCGTGCGCCGGGTCCACGCCGTGCGCGGGGTCTCCTTCACGGCGTACCGCGGCGAGGCGATCGGCCTGATCGGATCCAACGGCTCCGGCAAGTCGACCCTGCTGCGCGCCATCGCCGGGCTGCTGCCCTGCGAGGCCGGCAAGGTCTACACCGACGGCCAGCCCTCGCTGCTGGGTGTCAACGCGGCGCTGATGAACGACCTCACCGGGGAGCGCAACATCGTCCTCGGCGGTCTCGCGATGGGCATGAGCCGCGAGCAGATCAAGGAGCGCTACCAGGGCATCGTCGACTTCTCGGGCATCAACGAGAAGGGCGACTTCATCTCCCTGCCGATGCGCACCTACTCCTCCGGCATGGCGGCGCGACTGCGCTTCTCCATCGCGGCGGCCAAGGACCACGACGTCCTGATGATCGACGAGGCCCTGGCCACCGGTGACCGCAGCTTCCAGGTGCGTTCGGAGAACCGCATCCGCGAACTGCGGGAGAAGGCCGGCACGGTCTTCCTCGTCAGCCACAACAACAAGTCCATCCGCGACACCTGTGACCGGGTGCTCTGGCTGGAAAAGGGCGAGCTCCTGATGGACGGGCCCACCGAGGAGGTCGTCTCGGCCTACGAGAAGGCCTCCAACGGCTGACCTCCGGGTCGCGCGGCGCCCGTCGAGGCGCTCGTCCGCACTTCCCGAAGGCCCCCGCTGCCGTGCGTGGCGGGGGCCTTCGGCGTGCTTTCGCATTTCGCGGCGACATTCGACGCCGGAGCGAATACCCGAGAGGCCTCCGCGACGTTCTACAGCGTAAGCTGAAGCGGTCCTGAATCGCGGCAAGAGGGGACGATTCCCCGCAGGTGAACGGCCCTGGGGCAGCCCCGGGGAAACCCCCGGCGGCGTGTCCGAAATAGGATGTATTGGGTCGGCAGTGTAGAACGGGAGATGTGACGGCAATGGCTACGGGAATTCTCCGGCCCCCAGGCACGACGGCCGTCCCCGCCCCTGGCGGCGGGCGGTGACCGCGGCGCACGGCATCCGGCCCCTGTCCGACACGGTCCACGTGAGCGCCACCCTCGACAAGGCATCGGCGGAGAACTTCCCCGTCGCCCCCGCTTTCCTTCCGCGCGCCTGGCGCGACGGGTTGACGGCCGTCTACGGGTACGCCCGCCTCGTCGACGACATCGGCGACGGCGACCTCGCCCCCGGCGGGCGCGACGCCGTACTCCTCGGCCTCGACCCGGCCGCGACCGACGACCGGCTCGCGATGCTCGACGCCTTCGAGGCGGACCTGCTCCGGGTCTTCAACGGTTCCGGCGGCCCGGCCGGCCCCCCGAGGCACCCGTTGCTGCTCGCCCTGCAGCCCGTGGTCCGCGCCCACGGCCTCACCCCCGAGCCCTTCCTCGGGCTCATCGAGGCCAACCGCCAGGACCAGCGGGTCACGCGCTACGAGACCTACGGGGACCTGGTCGGCTACTGCGAGCTCTCCGCGAACCCGGTCGGGCGCCTCGTGCTCTCCCTCACCGGCACCAGCACCCCCGAACGCATCCGCCGCTCCGACGCCGTCTGCACCGCCCTGCAGATCGTCGAGCACATCCAGGACGTCGCCGAGGACCTCGGCAACGACCGGATCTACCTGCCCGCCGAGGACATGCGGCGTTTCCACGTGAGCGAGGCCGATCTTGCGGCCCCGTCCGCCGGCGCGTCCGTACGCGCCCTGGTCGCATTCGAAACTGAGCGCGCACGCGAGCTGCTGAATGAAGGCACCCCCCTCGTGGGTAGCGTGCACGGCAGACTCCGGCTGCTGCTCGCGGGCTTCGTGGGGGGAGGTCGCGCAGCCCTGCGAGCCGTCACGGCCGCCGGCTTCGACGTACTCCCCGGTCCGCCCAAGCCCACCAAGAGCGGCCTGCTCCGCGAGGTTGCCGCCGTCCTGCGCACAGCGCCGAGAAAGGGGTGAGCCCGACCGTGGAGGGCCCCACACACGCGTCCGCACCGGCTGCGATGTCCGCACCGGTTTCGGCCGCCTACAGCTACTGCGAGGCCGTCACCGGTTCACAGGCGCGCAATTTCGCGTACGGCATCCGGCTGCTGCCCACCGACAAGCGGCAGGCGATGTCCGCGCTGTACGCCTTCTCCCGGCGCGTCGACGACATCGGCGACGGCACGCTGCCGCCCGAGGCCAAGCTGGCCCGGCTGGAGGAGACCCGCGCCCTGCTCGGGCGGATCCTGGCCGAGGAGGTCGACGAGGACGACACCGACCCGGTCGCCGTCGCCCTCGCGCACGCCGCCCGCCGCTTCCCGATCCCGCTCGGCGGCCTCGACGAACTCATCGACGGCGTCCTGATGGACGTCCGCGGCGAGACCTACGAGACCTGGGACGACCTCAAGGTCTACTGCCGCTGCGTGGCCGGGGCCATCGGGCGGCTCTCGCTCGGCGTGTTCGGCACCACGGCGGGCGCGGCCGACTCCGGGCGCGCGTCCGAGTACGCCGACACCCTCGGCCTCGCCCTGCAACTCACCAACATCCTGCGCGACGTTCGCGAGGACGCGGGCAACGGACGCACCTACCTGCCCGCCGAGGACCTCGCCAAGTTCGGCTGCTCGGAAGGGTTCGGCAGCGACCGGATGTCCGCCGGCTCCGACTTCGCCGGACTCGTCCACCACGAAGTCCGGCGCGCCCGCGCCCTGTTCGCCGAGGGCTACCGGCTGCTGCCGATGCTCGACCGGCGCAGCGGCGCCTGCGTGGCCGCCATGGCCGGCATCTACCGCCGCCTCCTCGACCGGATCGAGCGGGAGCCGGAGGCGGTGCTGCGGGGCCGCGTCTCGCTGCCGCCGCACGAGAAGGCGTACGTCGCCGTCCGCGGCCTGTCCGGCCTCGACGCGCGCACCATCTCCCGCCAGAACACGCGGAGGCGGCCCTGATGCCCCCGACGACCCTGCCCCCGGGGACGCCCCCGTCCCCGGCACGCGCGGCCGCGGCGGCGCACCGGGCCGGCGCGACCGGTGCCCCGGTGACCGTCGCCGTCGCGGGGCACCGCGCCGCGCGGGCCGACCGCGCAAGTGCGCCCGCCGCCGCGCGCCGCTCGGGCGTGAACGATGCCCCGTTGACCGTCGCTGCCGCGGCGCACTGGGCCGTTTGGGCCGACCGTGCGGGTGCGCCCGCCGCCGCGCGCCGCTCGGGCGCGATCGGTGCCCCGGTGGCCGTCGCCGTCGCGGCGCACCGAGCCGTGCGGGCTGACGGCGCGGGTGTGCCCGTCAGCCCGCGCCGCTCGGGCGCGAACGACGCCCAGGTGAACTTCGCCGCCGCGGGGCGCCCGTGGTCGGCGGGTCGGGACGGCGGCCGGGCAACCGGCGCGGTGGCGGGTGCGTCTCTTACGGAGGACTCCGGACCCGCCGGGCGGGCCGCCGCACGCGGGGCGGCGCCGTCCGCCCAGGACCGACCGGCCGGCCCGGAGGGCGACCGCACCACGGGGGAGGGCGCATGACCGGCACGGACCAGCACGCCGTCGTCGTGGGCGGCGGCCTCGCCGGGGTCACCACCGCCCTCGAACTCGCCGACGCCGGGCTCCGCGTGACCCTGCTGGAGGGCCGCCCCCGGCTCGGCGGGCTCGCCTTCTCCTTCAAGCGCGGCGACCTCGACGTCGACAACGGCCAGCACGTCTACCTGCGCTGCTGCACCGCCTACCGGTGGTTCCTCGACCGCGTCGACGGCGCCGCCCTGGCCCCCCTGCAGGACCGGCTCGACGTACCCGTCCTCGACGTGGCCCACCCCGGCGGCCCGCGCCTGGGACGGCTGCGCCGCAGCGCCCTGCCCGTACCCCTGCACCTGGCCGGGTCGCTGGCCCGCTACCCGCACCTGTCCCTCGCCGAGCGCGCGAGCGTCGGCCGCGCCGCCCTCGCGCTGCGCCGCCTCGACCCCGCCGACCCGGCCCTGGACGGCCTGGACTTCGCGACCTGGCTCGGCCGCTACGGCCAGAGCCCGCGCGCCATCGAGGCCCTGTGGGACCTCGTCGGCATCGCCACCCTCAACGCCACCGCCGCCCAGTCCTCGCTGGGCCTGGCCGCCATGGTCTTCAAGACCGGCCTGCTCTCCGAGAACGGCGCCGCCGACATCGGCTGGGCCCACGTACCGCTGGGCGACCTGCACGACGGCCTCGCCCGCAAGGCCCTCGACGCCGCCGGCGTACGGACCGAGCTGCGCACCCGGGTCACGGGCATCTCCCGCAGCGCCGAGGGCGACTGGCGGATCGACACCGAGGAAGAGTCCCTCGACGCCGGGACCGTCGTGCTGGCCGTCCCGCAGCGCGAGGCACACGGACTGCTGCCGGCCGGCGCCCTCGCCGACCCCGACAAGCTCCTCGACATCGGCACCGCACCCATCCTCAACGTCCACGTCGTCTACGAGCGCAAGGTGCTCAAGCAGCCCTTCTTCGCCGCACTCGGCTCCCCGGTGCAGTGGGTCTTCGACCGCACCGAATCCTCCGGGCTCCCCGACGGCGGCCAGTACCTGGCGCTGTCCCAGTCCGCCGCCCAGGACGACATCGACGAACCGGTCTCGGTCCTGCGCGCCAAGTACCTGCCCGAGCTGGAGCGGCTGCTCCCCGCCGCGCGGGGCGCCAAGGTACGGGACTTCTTCGTCACCCGGGAGCGGACCGCCACCTTCGCCCCCACCCCCGGGGTCGGCCGGCTGCGCCCCGGGGCGCGCACCGACACGCCGGGGCTCTACCTGGCCGGTGCGTGGACTGCCACCGGTTGGCCCGCGACCATGGAGGGCGCCGTCCGGAGCGGAATGAGCGCGGCGCACGCCGCACTCGCCGCGCTCGGCCGCCACCGCGACCACCCTCTGCAGGAGGCGGCATGACGATCACCACGAGCACGACGAGCACGACGAGCACGACGAGCACGACGAGCACGACCAGCAACACCGGCACAGCACGTACAGGAACAAGAGGAGAGCCAGTGAACCCGGGGAATCCGGCCGTCGAGAACACGGATGCCAGTGTGGGCACGGCCGGAAGGGGCGTGGAGAAGGCGGACACGATCGCCCTCCTGGAGCGCGGCCGCACACTGTCGACCCCCGTGCTCCGCGCCGCCGTGGACCGGCTCGCCGCGCCCATGGACACCGTCGCCGCCTACCACTTCGGCTGGATCGACGCCCAGGGCAACCCGGCGGACGGTGACGGTGGCAAGGCCGTCCGCCCCGCCCTCGCACTGCTCTCCGCCGAAGCCGCGGGCGCCGCGCCCGAGGTCGGCATCCCCGGCGCCGTCGCCGTCGAGCTCGTGCACAACTTCTCGCTGCTGCACGACGACCTGATGGACGGCGACGAGCAGCGCCGCCACCGCGACACGGTGTGGAAGGTGCACGGACCGGCCCAGGCGATCCTGGTCGGCGACGCCCTCTTCGCCCTCGCCAACGAGATCCTGCTGGAGCTCGGCACCGTCGAGGCCGGCCGGGCGACCCGCCGGCTGACCACCGCCAGCCGCAAGCTCATCGACGGCCAGGCCCAGGACATCTCCTACGAGCACCGCGAGCGCGTCAGCGTCGAGGAGTGCCTGGAGATGGAGGGCAACAAGACCGGCGCGCTCCTCGCCTGCGCGGTCTCCATCGGCGCCGTGCTCGGCGGCGCGGACGACCGTACGGCCGACAAGCTGGAGGAGTACGGCTACCACCTGGGCCTCGCCTTCCAGGCCGTCGACGACCTGCTCGGCATCTGGGGCGACCCGGAGGCCACCGGCAAGCAGACCTGGAGCGACCTGCGCCAGCGCAAGAAGTCCCTGCCGGTGGTCGCCGCCCTCGCGGCCGGCGGACCCGCCTCCGAGCGGCTCGCCGAACTGCTCGCCGCGGACGCCAAGGCCAGCGACTTCGAGAACTTCTCGGAGGAGGAGTTCGCGGCCCGCGCGGCCCTCATCGAGGAGGCCGGGGGCCGCCAGTGGACCGCCGACGAGGCACGCCGCCAGCACGCCGTCGCGATCCGGGCCCTCGATGACGTGGACATGCCGCAGCGGGTGCGCGAACAGCTCGTGGACCTCGCCGACTTCGTCGTCGTGCGCAAGAGGTGACCGCCACCCGACAGCGGATATGAATCGCGAGTCGCCGGCCGGAGCCGCCATCTGAGAGTGGCGCGCACCGGCCGACGGCAGACCCCAGCACAGCACAGGACACTGTTCTAAGGGGAAGCCATGACAGCGACGACCGACGGCAGCGCCGAGGGCGCTGCCGCTGGCAGCGAATCAACCCCGGGCCTCCCGGCGGCTCCCGGCGTGGGGCACGCTCGCGGCCCGGCCGCCGAAGCGGGGCCCCCGGCCCCGGTCCCGCCCCGCCCGGCCCGGCCCGGCCCGCAGGCCGAGTACGGCGACGCTCCCGGCGCCGCCGGCCCGCGCGCCGAGTACGGCCCGCGCGCCACGCCCGGAGCGGACGGCGGCCGCGTGCACGTGAGCCCGCTCGGGGACCTGCCGGGCACGGCGCTGGCGCCGGGCACCGCACCGCCCGACTCCGGCCCGGAGACCGTCCCGCCCGGCGAGCCCGACGGCCGCGTGCGCGTGAGCGTGCTCGCGGACGTGCTCCCGGCACCGGACCGGGCGGGAGCGGACCGGGAGGGACTGGACCGGACGGCACCGCACCCGGCGGCACCGGACCGGGCCGCCGCGGACCTGCCCGGGCCGCCGGACGGCGCCCCGCCGGGCGTGTACGAGGCCACCGCGCGGGCGGCCCGGCACCTGCTGGAGCGTCAGGACGCCGAGGGCTGGTGGAAGGGCGACCTGGAGACCAACGTCACCATGGACGCGGAGGACCTGCTGCTGCGGCAGTTCCTCGGCATCCGGGACGAGGCCACCACCCGCGCCGCGGCCCTGTTCATCCGCGGCGAGCAGCGGGAGGACGGCACCTGGGCCACCTTCCACGGCGGCCCGTCCGAACTGTCCGCCACCATCGAGGCCTACGTGGCGCTGCGCCTCGCCGGGGACGCGCCGGACGCCCCGCACATGGCCCGCGCCTCGGCCTGGATCCGGGCCCACGGCGGGATCGCCGCCGCCCGCGTCTTCACCCGGATCTGGCTGGCGCTCTTCGGCTGGTGGAACTGGGACCACCTGCCCGAACTCCCGCCCGAGCTGGTGTTCCTGCCGTCCTGGGTGCCCCTGAACATCTACGACTTCGGCTGCTGGGCCCGCCAGACCATCGTCCCGCTCACCGTGGTCTCCGCACTGCGCCCGGTCCGCCCGGCCCCCTTCGCCCTCGACGAACTGCACGCCGACGCACGGGTGCCGAACCCCGCCAGGCGCCCCGCCCCGCCGACCAGCTGGGAGGGCGCCTTCCAGCGGATGGACAAGGCCCTGCACGTCTACCGGCGGTTCGCCCCGCGCCGGCTGCGCAAGGCCGCCATGGCCACCGCCGGCCGCTGGATCGTCGAGCGGCAGGAGAACGACGGCTGCTGGGGCGGGATCCAGCCGCCCGCCGTGTACTCCGTCATCGCCCTGCACCTGCTCGGCTACGACCTCCGGCACCCCGTGATGCGCGCCGGACTGGAATCCCTGGACCGCTTCGCGGTGTGGCGCGAGGACGGCGCCCGGATGATCGAGGCCTGCCAGTCCCCGGTGTGGGACACCTGCCTGGCCGCCATCGCCCTCGCCGACGCGGGCCTGCGCCCCGACCATCCGGCGCTGGTCAAGGCGGCCGACTGGATGCTGGGCGAGGAGATCACCCGCAGCGGGGACTGGGCGGTACGGCGGCCGGGGCTGGCCCCCGGCGGCTGGGCCTTCGAGTTCCACAACGACACCTACCCCGACATCGACGACACCGCCGAGGTCGTCCTCGCACTGCGCCGCATCCGGCACCCCGACCCGGCCCGCGTCGAGGGGGCCATCGCCCGCGGGGTGTCCTGGAACCTCGGCATGCAGTCGAAGGACGGCGGCTGGGGCGCCTTCGACGCCGACAACACCAGCCCCTTCCCGAACCGGCTGCCGTTCTGCGACTTCGGCGAGGTCATCGACCCGCCCTCGGCCGACGTCACCGCCCACGTCGTGGAGATGCTGGCCTTCGAGGGCCGGGCGGGCGACGCCCGGACCCGGCGCGGGATCGCCTGGCTGCTCGCCGAACAGGAGCCGAACGGCGCCTGGTTCGGCCGCTGGGGCACCAACTACGTCTACGGCACCGGGTCGGTGGTCCCGGCGCTCACCGCGGCCGGCATCGCCCCGGGACATCCCGCGATCCGCCGGGCCGTGCGCTGGCTGGAGACCGTACAGAACGAGGACGGCGGGTGGGGCGAGGACCAGCGCTCCTACAAGGACCCGTCCTGGGCCGGGAAGGGGGCCTCCACCGCCTCGCAGACCGCGTGGGCGCTGATGGCCCTCCTGTCGGCCGGCGAGCGGGACGGAAAGGCCGTCGAACGCGGCATCGGATACCTGATGGAGACGCAGCGGGAGGACGGCTCCTGGGACGAGCCGCACTTCACGGGCACCGGCTTCCCCTGGGACTTCTCCATCAACTACCACCTGTACCGGCAGGTGTTCCCGCTGACCGCGCTCGGCCGCTACCTGTACGGGGAGCCGTTCGCCCCGGGCGGGGGCCTCTGATGTCCGCCGCGCCGGAGCGGACCGAGGGGGACCGGGCCGGGAACCCCGGCCCGCTCCTGGTCGCCTGCGCCCTGCGCATCGAGCAGGCGGCGCTGCGCAGCGCCGGGCCCGGGACGGCCCGCGGCCCGGGCGGGGGCCACTCCCTGCTGCGCACCGGAATGGGCCCGCGCGCGGCCGAGCGGGCCGTCGCCCGGGCACTGGACCAGCCCGGGATGGACCGGGCCGCCGTCCTCGCCACCGGGTTCTGCGCCGGACTGGTCCCCGGCATGCACCCCGGCGACCTGGTCGTCGCCGAGGAGACCCGGGACCCGCAGGGGGCCGTCACCTGCACCGGCACCGCCCTGCTCGCCGAGGCACTGGCCCGGGCCGCACCGGGCCGGACCGTGCACACCGGCGCACTGACCGGATCCGACCACGTCGTCCGCGGCCAGGAGCGCGCGCAGCTGCGCGCCACCGGCGCCATCGCGGTCGACATGGAGTCCGCGGCCACCCTGTGGACCGCCACCCGCGGCGGGCCTACACCGGGCGGCGGCCGCCCGGTTGCGGCCGTCCGGGTGATCGTGGACGCTCCGGAGCATGAGCTCGTCCGTATCGGCACGGTTCGCGGGGGAATATCGGCCTTCCGCGTTCTGCGTGCCGTACTGCCCGCGTTTTACGAATGGCACCGTTCTTTGCTGCTCCCCAGGAGGTGAGCCAGATGGCCATGCCGCTGCGCCAGTCCATCAGGGTCGGGACCTATCTTCTCGAACAGAAGCTCCGCAAGCGTGAGAAGTTCCCGCTGATCGTCGAGCTGGAGCCGCTCTACGCCTGCAACCTGGCCTGTGAGGGCTGCGGAAAGATCCAGCATCCGGCCGGGGTCCTCAAGCAGCGCATGCCGGTCGCCCAGGCGGTCGGCGCCGTGCTGGAGTCCGGCGCGCCGATGGTGTCCATCGCGGGCGGCGAGCCCTTGATGCACCCGCAGATCCACGAGATCGTCCGGCAGTTGGTGGCGAGGCGGAAGTACGTCTTCCTCTGCACCAATGCGATGCTCCTGCGCAAAAAGATCGAGAAGTTCACGCCTTCTCCCTATTTCGCCTTCGCCGTGCACATCGACGGCCTGCGCGAGCGCCACGACGAGTCCGTGGCCAAGGAAGGCGTCTTCGACGAGGCGGTCGCGGCCATCAAGGAGGCGAAGAAGCGCGGGTTCCGGGTGACCACCAACTCCACCTTCTTCAACACGGACACCCCGCAGACCATCATCGAGGTGCTCAACTACCTCAATGACGACCTGCAGGTCGACGAGATGATGATCTCGCCCGCCTACGCCTACGAAAAGGCCCCCGACCAGGAACACTTCCTCGGCGTCGAACAGACGAGGGAACTCTTCAGGAAGGCCTTCGCGGGCGGCAACCGGCGGCGCTGGCGGCTCAACCACTCGCCGCTCTTCCTGGACTTCCTGGAAGGGAAAGCCGATTTCCCCTGCACGGCCTGGGCCATTCCGAATTACTCCCTCTTCGGCTGGCAGCGCCCCTGCTATCTGATGAGCGACGGCTACGTACCGACGTACCGGGAACTGATCAACGACACCGACTGGAGCAAGTACGGCCGCGGAAAGGACCCGCGCTGCGCGAACTGCATGGCGCACTGCGGCTACGAGCCCACCGCCGTCCTCGCCACCATGGGCTCGCTCAAGGAATCACTGCGGGCGGCCCGGGAGACGATCGGCGGCAACCGGGGCGCGTCGGCATGACCCCGGCGGAGGAAGGAGCGGGCGCCCGGGGCAAGGGCTTCGACCTCGGCGCCCTGCTCGCCGCGCGCGGAGGGGAGCGGTACGAGCTGCACGCCCGGCACCTCAACCACCAACTGCCCCGGATGCTGCACACCATCGGCTTCGACAAGGTCTACGAGCGGGCCGAGGGCGCCCACTTCTGGGACGCCGAGGGCAACGAATACCTGGACATGCTGGCCGGCTTCGGGGTGATGGGCCTGGGCCGCCACCACCCGGTCGTCCGCCGGGCCCTGCACGACGTCCTGGACGCGCAGCTCGCCGACCTCACCCGCTTCGACTGCCAGCCGCTGCCCGGGCTGCTGGCCGAGAAGCTGCTCTCCTACAGCCCGCACCTGGACCGGGTCTTCTTCGGCAACAGCGGCACCGAGGCGGTGGAGACGGCCCTGAAGTTCGCCCGGTTCGCCACCGGGCGGCCCAGGATCCTCTACTGCGACCACGCCTTCCACGGCCTGACCACGGGCTCGCTGTCGGTGAACGGGGAGGGCGGGTTCCGCGAGGGCTTCGCCCCCCTCCTCCCCGACACGAAGATCGCCCTGGGCGACCTGGGCGCCCTGGAGCGGGAGCTGCGCAAGGGCGACGTCGCCGCGTTCGTGGTCGAGCCGATCCAGGGCAAGGGCGTCCTGGAGGCCCCGCCCGGGTTCCTGCTCGCCGCGCAGGAACTGCTGCACCGGCACAAGGCGCTGCTGATCGCGGACGAGGTGCAGACCGGCCTCGGACGTACCGGGGACTTCTACGCGTACCAGCACGAGCCGGGCGTGGAACCGGACCTGGTGTGCGTGGCCAAGGCGCTGTCGGGCGGCTACGTGCCGGTCGGGGCGACCCTGGGCAAGGACTGGATCTTCAAGAAGGTCTACTCGTCCATGGACCGGGTGCTCGTGCACTCCGCGAGCTTCGGGTCCAACGCGCAGGCGATGGCGGCCGGGCTGGCGGTGCTGTCGGTCATGGAGGACGAGGAGCTCGTCGCGCACGCCCGGGCCACGGGTGACCTGCTGCGCGGGCGGCTCGCGGCCATGGTGGACGAGTACGAGCTGCTGCACGAGGTGCGGGGGCGCGGGCTGATGATCGGCATCGAGTTCGGCCGGCCGTCCTCGCTGGGGCTGCGCAGCCGGTGGACGATGCTGCAGGCGGCCCGCAAGGGGCTCTTCGCCCAGATGGTCGTGGTGCCGCTGCTCCAGAAGCACCGGATCCTCACCCAGGTCTCCGGGGACCACCTGGAGGTCATCAAGCTCATCCCGCCGCTGGTCGTGGACGAGCGGGACGTCGACCGGTTCGTCGGCGCCTTCCGCGCGGTCATGGACGAGGCGCACGGCGGGTCCGGGCTGATGTGGGACTTCGGCAGGACGCTGGTGAAGCAGGCCGTCGCCCAGCGCTGACGGCCCGCTCCGGGCGGTCTAATCCAGCAGGCGGTCGCGCAGCCGGCCGAGGGTCTCGGGCTTCAGCCCGAGGCCCTCCGCCAGGTAGGGGTCCACCCCGCCCCAGGTCTCGTCGATGGTCTCGAACGCGGCGACCAGGTACTCGGCGCGGGCGTCGAACAGCGGCGCGAGCAGCTCCATCACCTCGGGGGAGCGGGCCTCCTCGGACCCGCTGCTGCGGCGCACCCGGTAGCGGCGGTGCGGGGCGTTCGACTCCAGGTAGTCCGCCACGATCGCCTCGCGCTCGACGCCCAGCGCGAGCAGGGTCACGGCGATCGACAGGCCGGCCCGGTCCTTGCCGGCCGCGCAGTGCAGGAGGGCGGGGACGCTGTCCTCGGCGAGGGCGTGCACGACCCGGCTGTGCTCGGCGGTGCGCTGCTCGATGATCCTGCGGTACGAGTTCGTCATCCGGGCCGCGGCCTTGCCGTCGCCCAGGATCGCGCGCAGCTGGTCGAGGTCGCCGTCGCGCACCAGCCGCCAGAACTCCCGGCCGTCGGCCGGATCCGAGAGCGGGATGTTCACGTTCCGTACGCCCGGCAGTTCCACGTCCGGTCCCTCCAGCGCGTGGTCGGCGCCGTTGCGGAAGTCGAAGACGGTGTGGAGGCCGAGCGAGGCGAGGAACTCTGCATCGGTTTCGGTGGCATGTGCGAGATGTCCGCTTCGGAAGAGTCGTCCCGTCCTGACCCTTCGTCCATCAGAAGTCGGCAATCCGCCCACATCGCGGAAATTGCGCACTCCGGTCAGCTCCGGCTCCTGTATCTGCTGGGTCACGTGAGCTCCTCCGCTTCATGGTGGGACATCTGTCCGAATTAAGCTGTTTGGCGCCAACTTGCCATATCCGGAGGCGAGATCGGGCACGTCCCCGTGAGCCAGATCATACGGTGACCGTGAGTGCCTGATCGCGAATGGCGAATGGCCCCGTCGGAGCGGTTGTTGACGGCGGGTAATGGACGGAGGGTGACCGGAATTCCTCCGATTCCCCATCCCTGGGATTCCGTCAGGAAATTCACGGCTTGTTCCCTGCTGGCGCAAGGGATTACCTTCGCGATCGATCCGGGTGGATCGCCGAATCCTGCCGCCGCCCGGAAACCGCACTCGACCATTCGTGCGGCAGGAGCGGGGGAACCAGGTAAGCCGCTGTTCCGGAGATCTTTTTCGCCGGGACGGCTCGGGGTGAAGACGTACATGCGCCGTTCAGGTACGTCCGGACATCTCCAGTCCGAACCCGACAGCTCACCTCGCAGGCGCCGGAGAGGAATTCGCCATGCCTGCAAAGGGTAAGCACCGCCGTCCCAAGTCCCTTTCGATATCGCGCGGTTTCGCCGTCGCAGGCACCGGTGGCGCGGCCCTCGCACTGCCGCTGATCGGCGCCGCGGGCGCCCAGGCGGTCGGCGCCCCCGCCGCGGCGACCGCGGTGGCCCCCGTCGTGGCCCCGCAGCTCCCCGCCGCGCTGCAGGCCGCGCCCGCCGCCGCCGTGCAGAGCGCGCCGAGCGTCTACACGGTCGTGCCGGGCGACTGCCTCTCCATGATCGCCGCCGAGCGCCATCTGTCCGGCGGCTGGGAGCAGCTGTACGCCGACAACCGCGAGGCGGTCGGCGCCAACCCGTCGCTGATCCACCCCGGCCTGAAGCTGAACCTCGGCGGTGCGGCCGAGGCGGCTCCGGTGGAATCCGCTCCCGAGGCCGAGTACGCCCCCGAGGCCGCTCCGGAGTCCGCCCCCGAGACGGCGCCGAAGGCAGCCCCGAAGTCCGCCCCCAAGGCGGCCCCGAAGCCGGCCGCGAAGGCCCCCGCGCAGCAGGACTCGGCCGCCGAGGCCCCTGCCGGGCAGCAGTCGGCCGCCGGCTTCGTCGCCCCGCTCGGCGGCGGCGTCTCCACCGCGTACAAGGTCGCGGGCAGCATGTGGTCCTCCGGCTACCACACCGGCGTCGACTTCATCGCGAGCTCCGGCACCACCGTCAAGGCCGTCGGCGCGGGCACCGTGGTCTCCGCCGGCTGGAGCGGCGCGTACGGCAACGAGGTCATCGTCCAGCACGCGGACGGCAAGTACTCCCAGTACGCCCACCTGTCCCAGCTGTCCGTCTCCTCCGGCCAGAGCGTCACCGCCGGCCAGACCCTCGGCCTCTCCGGCTCCACGGGCAACTCCACCGGCCCGCACCTCCACTTCGAGATCCGCACGGGCCCCTCGTACGGCTCCGACATCGACCCGCTGGCCTACCTCCGCTCCAAGGGTGTGACCATCTGACGGCACCCGCCGTCGGAGCACGGACACGCGTGAGGCCGGGACCCGAGGGGGGTCCCGGCCTCACGTGTACTTATTCCTTATCCCCCACGTGGTAGAGATCACGGTCCGTCAACCCCTCATTACGTTGGCGTAGGTTGGTTACGGGAGTGAAGTATGGGTTCTCGTGGCAGCGACGACGACGAAACTCAAGACCATCGGCTCGTACGCGGCGATCGGGGACAGCTTCACCGAGGGCGTGGGGGACCCGGGACCCGGGGATTCTTTTCTCGGCTGGGCGGACCGGCTCGCCGTGCTCCTGGCCGATCAGCGTGACGAGCACGACTTCCGTTATGCGAATCTGGCGGTGCGCGGAAAGCTCCTCGACCAGATCGTGGCCGACCAGCTTCCGAGAGCCAAGGCCCTCGCGCCGGACCTGGTCAGCTTCTGCGCGGGCGGCAACGACATCATCCGGCCCGGCAGCGACCCGGACGACGTGGCGGAGCGGTTCGAGGCGGCCGTGGCCGACCTCGCCGGCGCGGTCGGCCAGGTCATGATCACGACCGGCTTCGACACCCGGGGCGTACCGGTCCTCAAGCACCTCCGGGGCAAGGTGGCGACGTACAGCGCGCACGTGCGCGCCATCGCCGACCGCTACGACTGCCCGGTGCTCGACCTCTGGTCGCTGAAGTCCGTACAGGACCGGCGGGCGTGGGACGCGGACCGGCTGCACCTCTCGCCCGAGGGGCACACGCGGGTGGCGCTGCGGGCGGCGCAGGTGCTCGGGCTGGACGTGCCCACCGACCCCGACCAGCCGTGGCCGCCGCAGCGGCCGCGCGGCTCGGTGGACGTGACCCGCGACAACATCCAGTGGGCGCGCGACCACCTCGTGCCGTGGATCGGCCGGCGGCTGCGCGGGGAGTCCTCCGGGGACCACGTCGAGGCGAAGCGGCCCGACCTGCTGCCGCTGTAGGCGGAAGGGGACGGGGGCGCCAAGCGGAATCCTTCGGGGCCGGTGTGCGTTGGGATGGTGGTAGAGAGACGACCACCCCTTACTCCATCCTCCCTGGAGGCGCTTTGACCGGCTCCCGTCCCCTGCGTCCCCGGCTGCGCGCCCTGCGGCCCGAAGCCTTCGGCGCGGACCCGTCCGGTGCCCGGCTGGAGCGCATCCGCCGCTCGCCGAACTTCGCCGACGGCGTCTTCCAGAACCCGGTCGGGGCCCGGAACAGGCCCTCGGGGTCGATGGCGGAGTTCGCCAAGATCTACTTCCACCGGGAGCAGCGGGTGCGGCGCAGTCCCGCCGCACCCATTCCCGTGTACCCGACGACCCTGGCGGAGCTGGCGAAGCCGCCCGCGAGCGGTCTGCGGCTGACCTGGATGGGCCACTCCAGCGTGCTCGCGGAGATCGACGGCCGCCGCGTGCTGTTCGACCCGGTGTGGGGCGACCGGTGCTCCCCCTTCCCCTTCGCCGGCCCCAAGCGGCTGCACCCGGTGCCGGTCCCGCTAACCTCCCTGGGCGAGGTCGACGTCGTGGTCATCTCCCACGACCACTACGACCACCTCGACCTGCCCACCATCAAGGCCCTGGCCGGTACGGACACGGTCTTCGCCGTCCCGCTGGGCGTGGGCGCGCACCTGGAGCGCTGGGGCGTGTCCGCCGACCGGCTGCGCGAGCTGGACTGGAACGAGAGCACCAAGATCGCCGGACTCTCCCTGACGGCCACCCCCGCCCGGCACTTCTGCGGACGCGGCCTGCGCAACCAGCAGCACACCCTGTGGGCCTCCTGGGTCGTCGCGGGCGACGAGCACCGGATCTACCACAGCGGGGACACCGGCTACTTCCCCGGCTTCAAGGAGATCGGCGCCGAGCACGGGCCCTTCGACGCCACGATGATCCAGATCGGGGCGTACTCGGAGTACTGGCCCGACATCCACATGACCCCCGAGGAAGGCATGCGCGCCCACCTCGACCTGCAGGGCGGCACCGCGCACGGCACGATGCTGCCGATCCACTGGGGCACCTTCAACCTGGCCCTGCACCCGTGGGACGAGCCGGGCGAGGGCACCCTGACCGCCGCCGAGGGCGCCGGGGCGGCCATCGCGCTGCCGATCCCGGGCCAGCCGTTCGAGCCGGGGTCCGGCGAGGGTCCGGCCGCGCCCTGGTGGCGGCCGTTCGTCGCGGGCGGCGCGGCCGTCGCCCCGGTCGCCACCCCGGCCCCCGTCACCGCGGAGCGGCCGCAGGCCGAGAGCCGCGAGGAACCCGAGGCCGTCGGGTCCTGACGGACCGCCGGGCGCATTTCGGGCGGTTGTACGAGCGCTCCACCGGGAGCGGGAAGCACCCCCTCGAAGTTCCCCAACTGGCGTTACGGGGTGGGACGGCGGGGTCTAGCGTGGGTATCCGGTGATCAACACCGGGCCCCGGGAACGCTGGGGGCCGGGCCCCACGTACCGAGGACGCCGATGTCCGGACCCCGCGCACCCCGCCATGCCCCGTCGAGACACGCCGTCACCGGTCCCGGCCGGCAGCTGCGCCCCCAGCTGGTGCGCGCGGCCGTCCTGCCCACGCTCGCCGCCGCGCTCAGCGGCGCCGCCGCGGTGATCTTCACCCTCCAGCTCGGCGGCGGTGCGGGCGACCGCGACGGCCGGCTGTGGCCGGTGCTCACCGGCTGCGCCCTGCTCGTGGTCGGCGCCCTCGCCGCCGCCCTGCTCGGGGCCCAGCGCGCCGCCAAGACCGTACGGGACCGGTGCGAGGCGCTGCGCCGCTCCAGCGTGCGCGGCCGCCAGGAGCTGCGCGCCGCAGCCGACCGGCTGGAACGGGGCGAGACCCCGCCCCGCCTGGTACGGGGCGGCCCGGCGCCCGGCGGCGACCCGGCCGGGGTGGACGAGTTCTGGCTGCTCTCCCAGGAGCTGCGCGGCGCCCGCGAACAGGCGCACGCCACCCTCGTACGGCTGGCCGGCCCGGTCACCCCCTCCGACAGCGAGCGCAAGGTCGAGGTCTTCGTCAACCTCGCGCGTCGCCTGCAGTCCCTGGTGCACCGGGAGATCGCGCTCCTCGACGACCTCGAGGACACGGTCGAGGATCCGGACCTGCTCAAGGAGCTCTTCCACGTCGACCACCTCGCCACCCGGATCCGCCGGCACGCCGAGAACCTCGCCGTGCTGGGCGGGGCCGCCTCCCGCCGCCAGTGGACCCGGCCGATCGAGCTGAGCGAGGTCCTCCGCTCCTCGGTCGCGGAGGTCGAGCAGTACACCCGGGTCAAGGTCGTGCCCCCGGCCGGCGGCAGCGTCCGCGGGCACGCCGTCGCCGACGTGGTGCACCTGCTGGCCGAACTGGTCGAGAACGCCACGGTCTTCTCCGCCCCCGACACCGACGTGGTGCTGCGCGCCGAGCGGGTCACCGCGGGGATCGCGGTCGAGGTGGAGGACCGGGGTCTGGGCATGCCGGTGGAGGAACAGCACCGGATGAACGCCCTGCTCGGCGACCCCGACCAGATCAGCGTCCGGCACCTGCTGGCGGACGGGCGGATCGGGCTGTTCGTCGTCTCGGCGCTGGCCCGCAGGCACGGGATCGCCGTCGAGCTCAAGTCCAACATCTACGGTGGCGTGCTCGCCGTGCTCGTGCTGCCGCAGGAGCTGCTGGGAGCGGAGGCGCCGAGCGCCGCCGACGCGGCGGGTGGCTCCCGGTCCACCTCGTGGGGCACGGGCGAGGCCCCCTCGATCCCCCACCTGGAACCGGTCCCCGTACCGGCGCCCTGGCAGCCGCCCCCACAACGCGGCCCCGCCCAGTCGGGCCCTCTCCCCCCGACCGCCACCCCGTCGAGCCCTGCCCCGGCGGGCGCCACCCCGTTAGGTCCCGTCCGGTTGGGCGCCCCTCCGTCGGGCCCCGCCTCGTCGGGCCCTGCGTCGTCGGGCCCTGCCCGGTTGGGCGCCGCCCCGTCGGGCCCTGCTCCGTTGGGCGCCGACCCTGCGGGCCCCGCCTCGTCGGGTGCCACCCCGTTAGGTCCCGTTCGGTTGGGCGCCACTCCGTCGGGCCCCGCCTCGTCGGGCCCTGCTCCGTCGGGCGGCGGCCCTGCGGGCTCCGCTCCGTTGGGTGCCGCCCTGTCGGGCCCTGCCTCGTCGGGCCCTGCCCGGTTGGGTGCCACTTCGTCGAGCCCTGCCTCGTCGGGCCCTGCCCGGTTGGGTGCCACTTCGTCGAGCCCTGCCTCGTCGGGCCCTGCCCGGTTGGGTGCCACTTCGTCGAGCCCTG
>NZ_JBIVFA010000010.1:0-5156 GCF_044747975.1 Streptomyces sp. NPDC090045 | reverse complement strand
TGCCTCGTCGGGCCCTGCCCGGTTGGGCGCCACCTCGGCGAGCCCTGCCTCGTCGGGCTCTGCTCCGTCGGGCGCCACCCCGGCGAGCCCTGCCCTTGCGGGCTCTGCTCCGTTGGGCGCCGACCCTGCGGGCCCCGCCTGGTCGGGCGCCACCCCGTTGGGCCCCGCCTCGTCGGGCCCTGCCCTGTTGGGCGCCACCCCGGCGAGCCCTGCCTCGTCGGGCCCTGCTCCGTCGGGCCCCGTCCCGTTGGGCCCTGCCTCGTCGGGTGCCGTCCCGTTGCGCCCCGCCTCGTCGGGCCCTGCCCGTCGGCCCCGTTCCGGCTCTCCAGCCTCCTCCCTGCCCGCGCCCCGGACCGGCTCCGAGGCTCCGGCCGACCCGGCGCCGCGGTTCATTTCGCCGTCGCCCGCCGAGGCCCCGGGCGCTCCGGTCCCCGCCCCCTGGGCCGGGGCCCCGACTACGGCCGGCCCCGCGCCGCGAGCCGGGGCTCCGGCCGGGCCGGTGCCCGGTACGGCGGCCGACCCTTGGGCCGAGGCCCCGGCCGGGTCCCGGCCCGGGTCGGCGACCGGCGGTGGGCCGTTGACGTGGCTGGAGGGCGCTCCACGGGCCGGGGTTCCGGTCGAGCCCCCGGCCGGGCCCCTGGCGGGGCCGGAGGCCCGGCTCTGGACCGCGCCCGAGCACGGGGACGGAGCGGCCGCGCGAGGCGGGTCCCCGACGTCGGCCGGGCCCGCGGTCCCGTCGGCGCTTGCGCCGACCCCTGCTCCGAGCGAGCCGGTGGCCGAGTCGTGGGCCGGAGCCCCCGTCCTGCCGCGGCGAGCCTCCGGCGCGGCGCTGCCCGCTCAGCGGGCCGGCGACATGGGCCAGGGGGAGCCGTGGGCCGACGGCCCGGGCCTGCCCGGCGAGCCCGGGGACGAGGAGGAACGGCCCGTGCTGCCCCGGCGGCGGGCGCAGCAGCACCTGGCACCGCAGCTGCGCGAGGCGCCCGTACCGCGCCCGGCCACGGACGCCGAGCAGCCGCTGCACGATCCGGGCCTGATGGCCGCCTTCCAACGGGGCTTCGGCCTCGCCCAGTCGGAGAACCAGCTATGACCCCGACAACCCACCCCAGCAAGGAGCACACCCCCATGGGCGGCGAAGTGGCGACGAAGACCGGCAGTCGGCTCTCGGACCTCGACTGGCTGCTCAGCGGCCTGGTGCAGCGCGTGCCGTACACGCGCAGCGCCGTGCTCCTCACCGCCGACGGCCTCGTCACCTGCGTGCACGGCCTGGACGCCGACAGCGCCGACCACCTGGCGGCCCTCGCGTCCGGCCTGTACTCGCTGGGCCGCAGCGCCGGCGCCCGCTTCGGGGACGGCGCCGAGGTGCGGCAGGTCGTCGTCGAACTCGACACCGCGCTCGTCTTCGTCTCCGCGGCCGGATCCGGGACCTGCCTGGCCGTCCTCGCCGGCCGCGAGGCCGACGCCGGCGTGCTCGGCTACGAGATGGCGATGCTGGTCAAGAGCGTGCGTCCGTACCTGGCGGCCCCGCCGCGGCGGCCCGCCGCCGCCCCGGAGCGATGAGGGTCCGCGGTACGGGGGCGTACGCGAAGGGGCGGGACACGCCGTGGCTCGACGACTCGGCGGGCCGGGTGATGCGCCCGTACACCGCCAGCGGCGGGCGGACCCGGCCGGGCGTCTCGCTCGACCTGCTCTCGCTGGTGACCGCGACCGGGGCGCGCCCGCGCATCCCGTTCGGGGCCGAGCACACCCTCGCGCTGCGGCTGTGCGCGGGCGCCGCCGCGGTCACCGTCGCCGAGGTGGCCGGGCAGCTGCGGCTGCCGGCCGCGGTGGTGAAGGTGCTGCTGTCCGACCTGATGGAACACGGCGCCGTCATGGCGCAGGCGCCGAGGTTCCCCGGCATCGGCGGCGACGGGTTCGCCGCCACCGACCGGTCACTGCTGGAGGCGGTGCTCGATGGCCTGCGCAGACGGCTCTGAAGCCCCCGCGCCCGCCCCCGCGACCTTGAAGATCCTGGTCGCGGGCGGTTTCGGCGCGGGCAAGACCACCTTCGTGGGCGCGGTGAGCGAGATCGAGCCGCTGAGCACGGAGGAACTGCTCAGCGACCTCAGCGCCGCCGCCGACCCGCTGCACGGGGTCGAGGCGAAGACCACCACGACCGTGGCCCTCGACTTCGGCCGGATCACCCTGGACGAGCGCCACGTGCTCTACCTGTTCGGCACACCCGGACAGCACCGCTTCTGGTTCCTGTGGGAGGAGCTGTGCGCGGGCGCGCTCGGGGCGGTGGTGCTCGCCGACACCCGCCGCCTCGCCGACTGCTTCCCCGCCGTGGACTTCTTCGAGCGGCGCGGGATCGGCTTCATCGTCGCCGTCAACGAGTTCGACGAAGCCCACCGCTACACGACCGACGAGGTCCGCGAAGCGGTGGGGCTCGGGCCCGAGGTGCCCGTCGTACGGTGCGACGCGCGCCTGACCAGTTCCGGTACGGGGACCCTGGCCGCCCTCGTCCGGCACCTCCTGTGCATGTCCACGGGCACCGGCACGGCCGCTGCCGCCGTCAGCTGATCGTCTTCGGAGTCGGGGGAACCGCCATGACGTACTACGAATCGACCGGACACCTGCTGCTCACCCCGGTGGACCGGGAGGCGCCCGCGCGCGTCGTCCGGCTGCGCGAGCTGGGTCTGGGGGAGCGGACCGACGCCGAACTGGACGCCTTCGCGAGGCGGGTCGCCGACGTGCTCGAGGCCCCGTACGCGGGGGTCAACTTCATCGGTGAGGAACGGCAGTTCTTCGCCGGACTGCACCACGCGGCCGAGGCCCCGGCCCGCGGGTACCCGGCGCGGGTCCTGGCCCGCGACCACGGCTACTGCCCGCACGTGGTGGTCCGGCGGCGCGCGCTGGTGCTGGAGGACGTACGGGACTTCGCGCGCTTCGCGGGCAACGCGGTCGTGGACGAGAGCGGGGTGCGCTCCTACATGGGCGCGCCGCTGACCGACCGGCGCGGGATCGTCCTCGGCACGGTGTGCGCCGTGGACGTGGTGCCGCGGCGGTGGGGGACGGAGGGGCTCGCCACGGTGAAGGCGCTGGCCGCGGAGCTGGTGGCACTGGTGCACGAACGCGAGGACCGGGCGGAGACCCGCGCGGCGGACCGGCGGGGGTGAGGGCGACTGTCAGTGGTGGGGGCTACGGTCGTCGGACGAGGGTTCACCGGTGGCTGGAGAGGAGTCTCGGGGATGGCCACGACCGCACAGGACGTCCGCCTGATCGCGCTGTCGCTCCCGGACAGCAGCGAGAAGCTCGCCTGGGGCATGCCGACCTTCCGGGTCGGCGGGAAGATCTTCGTCGCGCTGGCCGACGACGACACCTCGATCGGGGTGAAATGCCCCAAGGAGGACCGGGCCGAGCTGATCGCGGCGGAGCCGGAGAAGTTCTTCATGCGCCCGGGCCACGACGACAACTACGCCTGGATCCGGGTCCGCCTGGAGGCCCTGCGGGACGCGGCCGAGCTGCGTTCCATCCTGACCGACTCCTGGCTCCAGGCGGCCCCGAAACGGCTGGTCGCGGCCCATCCGGAGCTGTCGGGCGACGCGGGCTGAGCGCGGGGCGCCGCCGTACGGCGCGGGGACCGGCGTCCGTGGCCGCCGCGGCCCCCGTGGAACCGGTAGCGGAAAAGGTGCGCGCGACCACCCACAGAAATGCGGTATCGTTCTCATGCGCGTTCGGCCAGGGGAAACCCCAGGTCAGCGGGTATCGGGACGTGGCGCAGCTTGGTAGCGCACTTGACTGGGGGTCAAGGGGTCGCAGGTTCAAATCCTGTCGTCCCGACTCGAGAGAGTCGCAGATCAGGGGCCGTTTCAGAGCAATCTGAAACGGCCCCTTGATCGTTTTGGGGGACCAGTTGGGGACCAAACCGGTTCGAGCGGGTCAGACGGCGGTCATTGCCGTGAGTGGCAGCGAACGAGGTGCACGGAGCACCATGAGGTGCGCGGACAGCGCGGCACCGGCTGCGGTGATCTGCCCGGCGTCGGGGTGCAGGTAGCGCTGAGTGGTGGTCAGCGAGCCGTGCCCGGCGATCTTGCGCAGGACGTTCAGCGGGACGCCGGCGTCGGCGAACCAGGTCAGTCCGGTGTGCCGCAGGTCGTGTCGTCGAAGGTGCTCGAAGCCGAGCTCGGCGACGACGTCGTCCCAGTGGGTGGCGTCACGTAGGACGGCGGGTGATGCGACCGCCACGCGGTCCGAAGAAGATCCGGGCATCGGGGTCATTGCCGACGGCCAGCAGCCGCTGGGCGACCATCGGCCGTACTTCTTCGATGAGGGGTACCTTGCGGGCGCGCTTTCCCTTTGTTGCCTTGTCGACGAGCCCGCCTTGGGCGGGGGTGGTCTGCCGTCGTACGGTCCAGATCCAGTTGTCGGTGTCGATGTCCTTGATGCGGACTCCGGATACCTCGCCGATGCGGGCTGCTGTGGATGCGGCGGGGTGACGACGTCGCCCCAGCCCTGGTATTGGCCGTATGAGCGGGCGACCAGGGCTTTGGCGAGGGCCTGGAGGGTCTCCCAGTCTGGCAGGGCCAGCGCACGCGGGTCGTTCAGTTCGTCCTCGACCTGCTGGTACTGGCGCTGCCAGCCGCTGACCCGGGCAGGGTTGACCTTGATGAGCCCGTCACGAACGGCCTGCTCCATGACGTGAACGAGGACGGCGATGGTGTTCTTCACGGTGGAGCGGCTGAGCTCGTCTGCGATCCACCGGTAGACGGTGCGGTCCACGGCGCCGTTGGTGATCATCCAAACCGGCAGGTGCCCGAGGGAGGGCACTACACGCAGACGCCAACCGGCCATATAGGGGTCGAGCGTCTTGAGTTCGAGCCCTCGAAGCGCGAGGTCCATGTTCGCGGTGCCGTAGTCGGCTAGGGCGTTTCCTTCGGATCATCTTGCTGACCAGATGAAGATGGCGGCGAGGTGGAGTCCGGCAAGGTAGATGGTGGCGGTCTTGTCGTAGCGGGTGGCAAGGCCGCGCCACTGCTTGAGCTTGTTGATGCAGCGTTCGACGGTGTTGCGCTGCTTGTAGGCCTCGCGGTCGAAGGCCGGTGGACGGCCGCCAAGTCGGCCGAGGCGCTTGCGGTTGGCGGCCTGGTCGACGGGTTGCGGGATCACCGCCCGGATTC